>CAYJNU010000013.1:0-37850 GCA_964371005.1 uncultured Verrucomicrobiota bacterium
AAGTTGTGCCATGAGCTGGTCCGCGCGTTTGAAATCGCATTTCTGGCTGCCCACCGCGGCGCAGATTTCATCCACGATGCGCCCGGCGAGCAAGTTGACGAGGGAATCGGCCATCGGCCCGGTAATACTTGCGGGCGTGTAGTAAATGCCTTCGTCCTTGCGGTTGGACGCGAGGAACATTTCGTAGCTCTTGCCAAAGATGTCCTCGTCAATGCGGCGGTAATTGTAGTGGACGATGCCGCGGCTGAAAGTTTGATCCCAGGAATTGACGCCCAGAACGAAGTTCAATTTCTCGCAAAAGCGCTGGAGGTTGGCCGGGTCTTTGTCGAGGCGATCCCAGACGCGGGCGGAGAAAATTTCCGTGTCGTAGTATTCATCGAAGAAGTCTTCAAACTCGTCGAGGAACTTGGGCACGATGCGGTGCGCGCCTTTGGCTTCTGGCCCTGCTGGTTCCATGCCGATGGCACGCCAAAACCTCCCGGTAGCAGCCGACGTGAGTCGGCACAAACTGGAAGTCAGAGCGGACTCACGTCCGCTGCTACGAGTGAAACGCCTGCCGGCTTCGACGGCGTCATTGGCAATCCACCGTGGGAGGGGTTCAAGCCCGTCCGCAAGGAATTCGCCGCCAGCTTTTATCGCGGCAAAACGCAGTTCAGCAAAATGGGCATGGACGGCCCGGCGTTTGAGAAATGGTTTGCCGACGAGTTGAAGGAGAACCAGGAGTTTGTTGCCCGCTGGCATGAGCACGAAGCCTACTACGAACGTCACAAGGAATACTTTGGCCGCGCCTTTCACAAGCAGGGCACCGGCGATTGGAATCTCTTCAAGCTTTTCATCGAGCGCGATCTTTCGCTCGTCCGGCAGGGCGGCCAATTCTCGCTGCTCGTTCCGTCCAGCATCCAGACGGACGAAGGCTGTTCTGATCTCCGCCGCTGGTTCATCACCGAAAACCGGCTGGACGAGCTCACCTCGTTTGAAAACCGCGGTTACACGGTTATTGAGAACGGCAAGGAGAAGACCAAGCAAATCTTCCCGGACGTGGACAGCCGCTTCAAGTTCGGCTTCTTCAAGGTCGTAAAGGGCGCGGGCACGCCAAAGGAGCATGCCTTTGATGCCCGGTTCTACCTCCACGATCCCAAAGACTATTCCTCCCTGCCAATTCGCTACGCTGTCGAAATGATTCGGCGTTTCTCGCCGCACAACGAGTCGTTCATGGAATTTCGTTCGCCTGCCGACTACGCGCTGGCCACGAAGATTCGTGGCGATCACCGGCTGCTCGAAGAATTCGGCTACACGTTCCGGCGCGAACTGCACATGACCGGCGACAACCGGTTCTTTCGCAAATTGGGCGACAAGAAACCGGGCAAGGGACAGCTTCGGCTCTACGAGGGAAAGATGATTCACCAGTTTGACGCGCACTTCAGCCCGCCGACCAACGTGGTTGACGAAGCTGAGATTCGTGAAGAACTGCTCCGCAAGGAGATTTTCCGGCTCGCGCAATTTGTCCGGGACGAGAAGCTCGAAAAGCTCAACGGCAAGCCTTTGCCGGAATCGCGCGACGAACTGGATAAACTGCTGCGCGAGGTTTTCGAGACGCGCGGATTCAAGCTGCAATACGAGTTTGACCGGTTCGCGTATCGCGAGGTTGCCCGTTCGACTGACGAGCGGACCATAATCGGCACAGTCGTTCCGAAAGGAGCGGTCATGGCACACACGCTGATGTATCTCGCGCCTTACGAATATCGGCTGGATGGGAAGAAGAAACTCGTGCAGCAGGAACTCGGCGACGACGAATCCGGCAGTCTGATTGCGTTGGCGAATTCGTTGGTTTTGAACTTCTACATCCGGAGCAAGGTTTCGGCCCACGTTAGCGCGTTTCAGTTTCTGGAGTTACCCGCTCCCAAACTTGCCGCCGCGCAGAAGCAGAAGCTGGCCGTGCATGCCGCCACGCTCTTGGAGAATCCGCGCGACGTGAAGGAGCGCGCCGCGCTGGAAGTCTTCATCGCCCGCGAGCTTTACGGTTTGTCCCTGGAGGATTGGAAACATCTGACCGGCACCTTCACCTTCGGCGGCGGCGCAACGAAAGCCGAGTTGGACGAAATCATCCGCCAATCCCTCGTGCTGTGGGGCCAATAGCCCTCGATTCCCGAGCTTATGACCCCCAGGGTCACCCCCTTTGCCGACACCTTCCCGTGGTCGCAGTTTGGGTTTGGAGTTCGGGCTTCAGCCGGTCCGGCGTCCGGCAAATCCGCCGCGCGAAAGACTTCCCACACCCCACCGCCTGAAGGCGGAACTCCAAACGAAGCCGCCATCGCGCAGATTGACGCCCTGGCGCCGGCGGCGCGCGAGTTGCGCCGCGTGCGCGCCGAGGCATTGCCGAAACTGAAGGGCGGCCTGCGCGCGCGCTATCGCATCCTCGAATTGCCCGGCGCGAATTCGTTGAAGGACGCCCAAACCGCGCTGGACGCCGCCGTCCTCGCCGCCTACGGCTTCAGCGCCCAGAAAGATCTGCTCCCCCAACTCCTCGCCCTGACCCAGCAAGTCGCCGCGAAGATTGAAAGCGGCGAATCCGTCAGGCCTCTCGGCGTACCGCCCGGCTATCCCGAGCCGCAATCGCTGATCACGGCAGATTGCATCCGGTCGGCCATTCCATGAGTGGTGGGGCAGGCCAGCAACGTGGCCCGCTGCCGTTCATGAAAACGGTGGCGGATGCTGTGGCGCTCTGCGAGCAGGAGAAGGACCCGTTTTACCTCACCGTTTTCATGATTGAAGCCTGGCTCGGCCAGATGGCGTTGGGGCCTCGGCCGAATACGCGGAAAAGAAGCAAGCGTGTGACCGGCAGATGCAAACCGGTACGGCATGGCGGTCGTTTTGAGGTGTTGCGGGTGTTTGTGCAGGACTGGGCCATGGTGCGTCAAGGCGATCATCCGCCGGAGCGGCTACAGATGGAGCGAGAGCGCGACAAGAGCGAGGAGGAAGTGGTGAAGCAGCACGAGCGCTGGGCAAAAAATCCGCAGGTGCGAGAGTGGATTTGCTAGACGTGGGTCACTCCGGAGGAGCGCGCCTGCCGGTTGCGTGAAATCTTCGGCCTGCCCCCGCTGCCCCAGTCCAACCCGGTCCAACCCGGTCAAACTGAATCCGACCCAATCCAACGAGATCAAGCCGATCCGCCTCGACACCGACTCTGAGCACGCCGTGAACAGCCGCTTGGTCAACCATCATCATCGCAGCCACCCGCCGCGCTATTGTCGGTCATCCTAACACAATGCGCGGTTCTCTTCCTCGGCGTGAATTGGCCCGAATGACGAATCTCGTTAACCTTCAATTGTCTATCCAGTGTTCCTTGCCCTTCGGCTCACGTTATGCTGAATAATCAGAAACACGTACCAATCCGAAATTTATGAAAACAACTTTTTCACCGAGGATGGGCCTTCTTGTAGCGGCCGCCATCTTTCTGCACCATAACGCCGGGGCAATTCCAACAGTGAACCTAGGTACGACCCGCGATTTTGCGGTCTTGGCCGGCTCCGGGATCACCGTCGCGGGCGCGGTCAATTCGTCCACGATTACCGGGGATATTGGGACGTTTCCAACCCCGGCCATCAGTGGCCTTGAAAACGTTGTCTTGTACGGGGTGAACCACGCCGGCGATGCTGTCACGCAGCTTGCCAAAGACGACCTGGTCACCGCGTATAACGACGCCGCTGGGCGAACGCCCGTTACCTCTGTGGTCTCAGACATCCTCGGCGGGCTATTCCTGACGTCCGGCGTTTACGGCGGGGGGGCGCTAGATCTAACAGGCACCCTGACGCTCGACGCCGAGGGCGACCCCGATGCAGTCTGGGTTTTCCAGGCCGCGTCCACCCTCATCACGGCAACGGATAGTAAGGTGACCGTGGTCAACGCCGCTCCGGGATATGATGTGGCCTGCCATGTCTTCTGGCAGGTCGGCAGTTCGGCGACGCTTGGAACGCGCACGGACTTCCAAGGGCACATACTGGCTTTGACTTCCATCACGCTGGATCCCTATGCAACGGTGGTTGGCCAAGTGTTGGCACGAGATGGCGCGGTGACCTTGAGCGGCTACAATACCATCACCTTGAAGGTTTGTGATACTCCTCATGGAGTGCCGGATGCTGGCAGCGCGCTGTTACTGCTCAGCTCCGGACTGGCGGCTCTGTTTGCTTTTAGACGGCGGTTCTTCTCCGTGGTCTAACCGCTTGTCAGCGGGGTCGACTTTTGAATCGCGCAGACTCGCCATGTGATTCGCTGCGTCTCGGATGACGCGAGTTGGCATTCGAGTTTCAGGAGTTGATCCTTTCAGCCCGGCGATGGAGCGGCCGCCTGATCGCAGGTGGCCGTTGTTGCGTTTGACGCTGGTGGCGCCGCTCGCCCGTGGACCCCAGCCGGCAGTTGTTCATGGCGGGTCGCCCAATTCCCTGAGCCTCACAGCCGATTCACGCAAAGGTTCGCCGTCACGTTCTTCGGAGTCCCCCTTGGCTTGTCCGCCCGGTCGAGCGTTCCTGCCGCTGGGCCGGTTTTAGGAGAGCGCCTCTCATCATGCTCGGTAGGGTTTCACCCCATAGCGGCGATCCACCCCGCAGCGTACCGTCCTCTTGTGTTAAAACCAAAATCCGCACAATACGTGCAACCGAAAGCAGACAGCATAATGAAGAGAATCTATCCGCTCGCGCTCCTCGTAGCGACGGGCACCCTGTTCGTGACCAGCACCTCGCTGCGCGCCTCCGAGACGGACGACCGCATCGAGTCGTCCGCCAAGAAGTCCTATGTGTTCAAAACCTACCTCGCTGACGACTCGATCAAAACCGAGTCCAAGAACGGGGCCGTCACCTTGACGGGCACCGTCGCCGAATCCAACCACAAGTCCCTGGCTCAGGACACCGTGGAGAGCCTGCCTGGCGTCAGGAGCGTGGACAATCAACTCACCGTCCAAGGGGAAAGCCCTGCCGAACACTCGGACGGATGGATCGGCCTGAAAGTGAAAACGGCGCTCTTGTTCCATCGTAACGTGAGAGCCACCAAGACCGACGTGAATGTGAAAGACGGCATTGTCACCTTGAGTGGCGAGGCCTCCAGCCAGGCCCAAAAGGACCTGACCACCGAATACGCCAAGGACATTGACCACGTGAAAGAGGTCAAGAACGAGATGACGGTGGCCAAAAACTCATCCCCGCCGGCCCAAACGCTCGGCGAGAAGATTGACGACGCCTCCATCACGGCGCAGGTCAAATCGTCCTTGCTGTCGCATCGCTCGACCAGCGCCCTGAAAACGAAGGTTGAGACGACGGGCGGCGTGGTAACGCTCAGCGGCAGTGCGAAGAACGCCGCTGAAAAGAGCCTCGTCACCAAGCTCGTCAACGACATCAACGGTGTCACCAGCGTGGTCAACAATATGACCATCGCCGTGCCGGTGGCCAAGAACTGAATCTGTGGGCGATTGTCGGCTGGGGCAAGGGTTCAGGGTGCGCCAGCCGGCAGTGGTTCCAAACCAACCTGAAAGGACACTGTTATGTTATGGACTCTCGCGGTAGTGCTGCTCGTGTTGTGGGCATTGGGCCTGGTGAGCAGTTACACGATGGGCGGGTTTATTCACATCCTGCTGGTCGTTGCCATTGTCATGGTGCTCGTCAACGTCATTTCCGGGCGCAAGCGCGCCTGAGGAGAGAATGATGAACGCCGTCTACTGGGCGACCAATCAACCACTCAATCCAGCCTCGTTATGAACAAAGCTATTCCCCTGGCCCTGCTCGTTGGCGGGGTCATCCTCATGATCATTGGCATCAACGCCACCAACTCCTTCAGTTCCGACGTTTCCCGGTTCTTTACCGGCTCGCCGACGGATAAAGCCGTCTGGATGCTCATTGGGGGCATGGTCGCCACCGTCGTTGGGCTCGTGCTGACGTGGCGCAGTTGGAAACACGCGTAAGCAGCGCGCCGGTCAACCAAACCACATCACCAACACATCAAGATTATGGCCCGAGGGCGGGCAACGTCCTTGCTCCACAAGGGCATGGGGTAAACACCCCATTGCCCCGCACCATTTCCGGAGCCTATATTCCTGCGATGAATGTTTTGCTGCTCTACCCGGAGTTCCCGGACACGTTCTGGAGCTTCAAGCACGCCTTAAAGTTCATCCGGAAGCAAGCTTCGCTGCCACCACTCGGGCTTTTGACGGTGGCGGCGATGCTGCCGAAAACCTGGGGGAAACGGCTCGTGGATGTAAACGTGCGGAAACTGCGCGAGCGCGATCTCACTTGGGCGGATGTGGTGTTCGTCAGCGGGATGATCGCCCAGCGGGATTCGGCGCAGAAGCTGATTGCGCGCTGTCGCGCGGCGGGCAAGACAATCGTGGCCGGCGGGCCCCTGTTTCTCACCGAGCACGAGCAGTTCCCCGAGGTTGACCATTTTGTGCTCAACGAGGCGGAAGTGACGCTGCCGGAATTCCTCTGCGACTTCGAGCAGGGTATTGCGCGTCGGGTCTATGCGTCGGCGGCGTTCCCCGACCTCCGCCAGACGCCAGCGCCACGGTGGGAGCTGGCAGATTTGCGACGCTATGCCTCCATGTGCCTCCAATTCTCCCGCGGCTGCCCGTTCGACTGCGAGTTCTGCAACGTCACCGCGATGTTCGGGCATCGTCCCCGCACGAAAACCACGGCACAGGTGATCGCCGAGCTGGACCAGCTCTGGCAGTTTGGCTGGCGCGGGGCCGTCTTCTTCGTGGACGATAATTTCATTGGCAACAAACGCGTGCTCAAGGAGGAGTTGCTGCCGGCCTTGATTCAGTGGCAGCAGGGCAGGCGCGGCACCCCGTTTTTCACCGAGGCGTCCATCAACCTCGCCGACGATCCCGAACTGATGCGGCTGATGGTCGAGGCGGGATTCAACCAGGTGTTCGTGGGCATCGAGACGCCCGAGGCGGCGGGCCTGGCCGAGTGCCACAAGCGCCAGAACCAGCAGCGTGATTTGGTCGCCGACGTGAAACGCATCCAGCGCGCGGGGTTGGAGGTGCAGGGCGGATTTATCGTGGGGTTCGACAGCGACGCGCCCACGGTCTTTGCACGGCAGATCGAGTTCATCCAGCAGAGCGGGATCGTCACGGCGATGGTCGGCCTGCTGCAAGCCATCCCCGGCACCAAGCTCTACCAGCGGTTGAACCTCCAGGGCCGGCTGACCGGCCACACCACCGGCAACAACGTGGATGGGACCACCAACTTCATTCCCCGGATGAACCGGGAGACGTTGCGCACAGGGTACCGGCGGCTGATGAAACACATCTACTCACCCGGGCCATATTACCAGCGAATCCGCACTTTTCTGCGAGAGTACACGCCGCCGAGGGTTTCGCGCCCGTTGAACTGGGAGAGTTACAGGGCGTTTCTCCACGCCAATCTTCGTCTCGGCATTTTTGGCCGTGAACGTTTCCATTACTGGAGTCTGCTGCTCTGGACGGTCTTCCACCGGCCTTCCCAACTGTCGCTGGCCGTCACGCTTTCCATCTACGGTCACCACTTCCGCAAAACCTGCCAGTCATTGGAAATGTAAACCACCTGTGGAATCCACCCTTTATGAAACGCGCCTTCACCTCACCCGATACCGCGGAACTGGGATTGCTCAAAAACATGCTGCAAAAGGCCGGCATCCGCTGCGTGGAAAGAAACGAGCAAATGGCCCAGACGATTCCCTCCGCGCTGTTTCAAGCCGAACTCTGGGTCGAGAATGACGCGGATTACCCGGCCGCGGTCGCCATCGTGGAAGAGTGGCAGCGCCCGACCCACGCCGCCGGAGACTCCTGGACCTGTTCCCGGTGTGGCGAAAAGCTGGAAAGCCAGTTCAGCAAGTGCTGGAAGTGCGGCACCAGGCAGGATGCCGCGCCTGAAGCCTCGGCGGCCGGCGGCGGTTGAGCCTCCTTTTCCGCCCATCCAGCGTGCGCGAAGTCGAGAGTGTGATGTTTCAGGGTGTGACGCTCGCGTTGATTCTCGCGGTAACAGCAATGGGGGTGAACACCCCATAGCGAGCACAGCGCGCTTGACGGTACCATGCAGCCGGTGAAAAACGCTCGTCGCACAGTTTTTCCGGCGCGGCCCCACGGCAAAGCCGTGAAGCCAGCAACGCAGGTCTGGAGCGACGAACCAAAGCCCCCGGCGGGTGGTGATTCTCCAAAAGGCCACACATGACCAACAATACCCAGCGCCAGCGGTCGGAAGAGGCGCTTCTCGCTTCCGAACTGCGCTACCGCCGGCTCTTCGAGTCGGCGCAAGATGGCATTCTGATCCTGGATGCCGAAACCGGGATGGTTGTGGATGTGAATCCATTCCTGATTAAGATGCTGGGTTTCTCGCACGAACAATTTCTTGGAAAGAAGCTTTGGGAACTGGGATTCTTCAAGGACATCGTCGCCAACCAGGACAACTTCGCGGAGTTGCAGCAGAAGGAATACATCCGCTACGAAAACAAGCCGCTGGAAACCGCCGATGGCCGCCGGATTGACGTGGAGTTTGTCAGCAACGTTTATGAGGTGGACCACCACAAGGTGATCCAGTGCAACATCCGCGACATCTCCGAGCGCAAACGGGCCGAGGCCACGTTGCGCGGGAGCGAAAAGCGCTTTCGTTCTCTGGCGGTCGCCACGTCTCAGATCATCTGGTCCACCGACGGCCAGGGGCAGGTCTGCGAACCGATGCCCAGCTTTCAGGACTACACCGGCCAGAGCGATGAGGAAACTCGTGGCGCCGGCTGGGTTTCGGCGCTGCACCCGGATGACGTCGAGCGCACGGTCAAGGTCTGGAAAGAGGCGGTCGAAGCCAAAGCTGGCTACCTGACGGAATACCGCCTGCGCCGGCACGACGGAGTCTATCGCCACTTCACCGCGCGCGGCGCGCCCGTGCTGGCGGATGACGGCCGCATTCTGGAGTGGATCGGCACCTGCACCGACATCACCGAGCGCAAGCTGGCGGAGTCGTCATTGCGTGAGAGTGAAGAGCGGCTGGAGCAGGAGCGCGTGGCCCTCGAGGTCCAATTACGCCAGCAGCAAAAGCTGGAATCCATCGGCACGCTCGCGGGTGGCGTGGCTCATGAAATCAACAATCCCATCAACGGAATCATGAACTACGCCCAGCTCATCCAGGACCAACTGCCGGCCGGCAGTCCGCTGGCCGAGTTCACCGCTGAAATCCTCCGTGAAACCCAGCGCGTGGCCACCATCGTCCGCAACCTGCTCACCTTCGCCCGGAACGAGAAGCAGAGCCATAGCCCCGCGCGCCTGGTGGATATCGTCGAGGGCACCCTGTCGCTCATGCGCACCGTCATCCGGCGCGACCAAATCACGCTCCGGGTGAACGTGCCCGAGGACCTGCCCGACCTGAGCTGCCGCACCCAGCAAATCCAACAGGTGCTCATGAACCTGATGACCAACGCCCGCGACGCGCTGAACGAGCGCTATCCGGGCCATGACCCGGACAAGGTACTAAATCTAGATGCGCGCCTCTTTGAGAAGGAGGGCCGTCGTTGGATTCGGGTCACGGTGGAAGACCACGGCACGGGCATCACGCCGAAAGTCCGCGAGCGGATGTTTGATCCGTTCTTCACGACTAAATCGCGCGACCAGGGCACGGGCCTAGGCTTGGCCATCAGTCACGGCATCGTAAAGGAACATCACGGCGAGCTGACCGTGGAAAGCGAACCGGGCCGGTTCACGCGCATGCACCTGGACCTGCCGATATGATTGCGGACTGCGGATTGCGGAATGCGCCGGTAGCGGCAGGCTTCCCAGCCTGCCGTATCGCCCGGCTTCCAGCCGGGAGTCTGGCTTGCAGGCAGAACACACGGGCAAGCCCCCAGCGCTTCCGCCGGGCGGCTGGAAGCCGCCGGCTACGGCAGGCAGAGATGCCTGCCGCTACAAGGGCGGGCGGACGCGCTCTTTCCCGAATCTCCGATCCCCACTTCGCAATCCGCAATCCGCAATGAGATTATGGCCAGAATCCTGATCGTTGATGACGAGAAGAGCATTCGGCAAACGCTCGGCGCGTTTCTCCGTCGCGAAGGGTACGAAGTGGTCGAGACCGAGGATGCCGACGTCGCCCTTCAGCGTTTGTCGGAGGGCGAGTTTGACGTGGTGGTGACGGACATCATCCTGCCCCGCGTCACGGGGGTGGAGTTGCTGCGGCGCATCCGGGCCATCGCACCGGACGTGCAGGTGGTGATGATGACGGGCGAACCCACCGTGGAAACCGCCAGCGAATCGCTCCGGGCGGGCGCGGCGGACTACCTCTTCAAGCCCATCACCAAAGAGGCCATCCTGCACGCGGCGGCCAACGCGGTGCGCATCAAGACCCTGGACGACACCCGGCGGCGGCTCGAAGCGGAAAACCACGCGTATCAGGAGAACCTGGAGCAGTTGGTCGAGCAACGCACCGCGCAGTTGCGCGCCAGCGAGGAGCGGGCTGCCGAGTTTGCGCGGTTCAACCAAGCGGCCCTGGATGCGCTCACCGCCAACATCTGTGTCCTGGCGGAAGACGGCACCATCCTCGCCGTAAACGAGCCTTGGCGGTTGTTCGCAATCGCGAATCCGCCCCTGCCTGCCAACGCCGGCGTGGGCGCGAATTATCTGGCCGTGTGTGAGGCCGTCCGCGGCGAAGACGCGGCGACGGCGCGGGAAGCCGTGCGCGGCCTGCGATCCGTAGCGCGGGGCGACGTGCCGGAGTTCTCGCTGGAGTATCCGTGCCATTCGCCGGCCACACAGCGGTGGTTCCGGCTGCGCGCTACGCGGTTTGCCGGCGCCGGGCCGGCAAGGATTGTCGTCGCGCACACGAACATCACCGTGCGCAAGCAAGCGGTGGAGGCGTTGCGGGAGAGTGAACGCCGTTATCAAACACTGGCGGAAACGTCTCCGGCGGGTGTGTTTCGGACGGACCCGAGCGGACAAACGATCTATGTCAATGCGCGCTGGTGCGAACTGGCCGGCCTCTCCTTCGACGAGGCGCTGGGGGAGGGCTGGCTGCGCGCCATCCACCCGGAGGACCGTGAAGCGCTGGTCCGCGACTGGATGGAGGCGAGAAAGGCGGGCCGCAGCGCCGAGGCCGATTACCGCCTGCTGCGCCCGGATGGGAGCGTGACCTGGGTCCTGGGCCGGGCGATGCCGGATCGAGACGCTGCCGGGCGACTGGTGGGTTACGTGGGCACGCTCACGGACATCACCGAGCGCAAGCAGGCGGAGGTGACGCTGCGCGAAAGCGAAGATCGCTATCGTTCGTTGGTGGAGGACTCACCGAATGCGATCGGGATTTATCAAGAGGGGAAAATCGCGTTTATCAATTCCACCGGCGCACGACAGTTGGGCGCCAAGACCAAAGAGGAATTACTGGGCCGGGAAGGCGAGCAGATCATCCATCCCGACGACCGCGCGGTCTCCGCGGACCGCATCCGGCGTCGGCTGGCAGGGGAGACCGACGTTTACCCGGCGGAGGCCCGCTACGTGCGTCTGGATGGAACAATCGTGCCGGTGGAAATTGCGGCCACCCCCATCACCTTCGGCGGGAAACCCGCCATGCAGTTCATTGCGCGCGACATCAGCGTGCGCAAGCGGGCGGAGGCGCGGCTGAACTGTTTCGCGCGCCTGGGTCACGTGCTCAGTACGGCGACGGACCCGCAACAGGCCGCGCAGATCATGGCCGAAGCCGCGTCCGACCTGTTGGGCTGGGACGCCTCCTATCTCACCCTCGGCTCGCTGGAAGGCGGGAACGTCACGTCATTGATACACCTCGATACGATCAACGGCCAACGAGTCGCGGTGCCCATGCCCGAACCCGCCTCGCGACCGACTCCCATGTTCCGGCGCGTGCTGACCGAAGGCGCCCAGTTGGTCCTCCGCGAACGGCCGGAGGAAGCCGGCCCGCAACTCGAGCCGATGGGCGACCTCACGCGGCGATCCCTGTCCCTGATGTTCGTGCCTGTCCGCCGGGAGGGCAAACCGATCGGCGTGTTCTCCGTGCAGAGCTATCGGCCCAGGGCGTACGGCCCGCGCGACCTCGAAACGCTGCAGGCGCTGGCCGACCATGGGGCCGGCGCGCTCCTCCGGCTGCAAGTAGAGGCTGAACTGGCGCGTAACCACGAACTGTATCGCCGCGCCATCACTGCGGCCAACGCCATCCCCTACCAGAAGGACTACGCTTCCGACACGTATGTGTTCATGGGCGAAGGGATCAAAGACCTCACGGGTTACGCGCCGTCGGAACTCCGCTCCGCCGTCTGGAAGGAAATGATTCTGGAAACGGTGTTTCTGGGCGAGGCCGCCGGATTGACGCTGGCCGAGGCGGCCCGCCGGGTTCTGGTCGGGCAACTCCAGAACTGGCGGGCCGATCATCGCATCCGCACCCGGAGCGGCGAAACCCGCTGGATTTCGGACTCCTCGATTCCGCTGCTCGATGCCGACGGCAAATACGCTGGCTCCCTGGGCATCCTCCAGGACATCACCGAACGCAAGCGGGCGGAGGAACAGTTGCGTGCAATCACCGAACGCCTTCACTTTGCCACCGCCGCCGCAAAGGCCGGGGTGTGGGATTGGAACCTCCAGACGAACGAAATGATCTGGGATGACCGGATGCGTGAATTGTATGGGCTCACTCATGAGAATTTCCCCGGAGGGGTTGAAGTCTGGAAGCAGGGACTGCACCCTGATGATTCTTCCCGGGCGATCGAGGAATGTGAGGCGGCCTTGCGTGGGGAGCGGGGTTTTGACACAGAGTTTCGCATCTTGCGTCCTGACGGGACGGTGGTTCACCTTAAGGCGGACGGGCTTGTGCTTCGTGATGAGAAGGGAAAGCTTCTCCGTATGATCGGTTTGAATGTTGACATCACCGAACGCAAGCAGACGCAGGAGGCGCTGCGCGAGAGCGAGAGGCAATTCCGTGCTGTCTTGGAAACGATGTCACTCATCGGCGTCATGCTGGATCGGACCGGTCAGATCACCCTCTGCAACGACTTTCTGCTCGCGCTTACCGGCTGGAATCGGGCAGAGGTGATGAACCAGAATTGGTTCGAGCTTTTCTTGCCGCCTGAAATCAGAGGCCAGGTCGAGCAGGAGGTTTTTCTGAAAAGCAACGCCACGGGCGAAGTCCCGGTGCATTGCGAAAATGAGATTGTCACCCGCGCGGGCGCGCGGCGGCTGATCGTGTGGAACAATACCGCTCTTCGAGATCACGCTGGATCAGTCGTCGGTGTGGCCAGCATCGGCGAGGACATCACCGAACGCAAACGCGCGGAACGCGTCACCACACGGTTTGCGCAACTCGGGCGCGACCTGAGTTCCGCCACCGAGGCCCAGCAGGCCGCCCGCATCATTGCCGACGCGGCGCAAGAACTTCTCGGTTGGGACTGCGGCTTCCTGGAGTTGCGTTCGGAGGACTTGCGGCGGTTTGACCACATCCTGCACTGGGACACGATCGCCGGGAAATGCGTCGAAGTACCGACGATCAACGACGCCGCCGAGCCGACCGCGTCGGAGCAGCGCGCTCGGTCGGAAGGGGCGTTCCTGATTCTGCGTGAGCCGGGTGAGCCGCCCGCGCTCCCCACGGTCCCGTTCGGGAATACGGCGCGGCGGTCCGAGTCGCTCTTGTATGTGCCCCTCTGTTACCAGGGTAGCTATCTCGGTCTGTTTTCCATTCAGAGCTACCAGCCCCACGCCTACACGCACGCCGACCTGGAGTTGCTCCAGGTCTTGGCGGACCATTGCGCCGGTGCCCTGGAGCGCATCCGGGCCCAAGCGGCATTACGGGAGAGCGAGGAACGCTTCCGGGGCGTTTACGAAAACGCCCTCATGGGCCTCTACCGCACCACGCCCGACGGGCGCATCCTCCTGGCCAATCCCGCGCTGGTGCGGATGCTGGGCTACAGTTCCTTTGAAGAACTCTCCCGCCAGAATCTTGAAACCCGAGGTTACCATCCTGATTATCCCCGTGCGACCTTCAAGGATGCCGTCGCTCAAGATGGCATACTGCACGGCTTGGAAAGCGCCTGGACCCGTGCTGACGGAACGACTGTGTTCGTTCGCGAAAGCGCCCAAACGATCCGGGACGCACAGGGCAACATCCTATACTACGACGGCGTCGTGGAAGACATCACCGAGCGCAAGCGCGCGCAGGCGGATTACGCGATGCTCTTTGAGAAGATGCTCGACGGTTTCGCGCTCCACGAAATGATCTTCGATGCCGCGGGCCGGCCGGTGGACTACCGTTTCCTGGCGGTGAATCCGGGCTTCGAGCACATGACCGGTTTGCCGGCCAAGACGGTACTCGGGCGCACCATGCTCGAAATTGCCCCGAAGACCGAGTCGTTCTGGATCGAAACCTACGGACAAGTCGTCATGACGGGGAAGCCCGAATTCTTCGAGCATTTCAGCCGGGAACTGGACCGCCATTTCGAGGTCAGCGCCTTCCGCCCTGCGCCGGGCCAGTTCGCCTGCGTGATCGTGGACATCTCCGGACGCAAGCACGCTGAGATGGAGATCCTCCGGCATCAGGTCCAGTTGCAGGCGATCTACGACAACGCCCCGCTGATGATGTGCCTGGTCAACGAGCAGAGAGAAGTGGAACAGATGAACCGCGCCATGGCCGAGTTGTCTGGACCGCCGCCGCCCGAAGGCGCGCCGCGGCATCCCGGCGATTTCCTGGGCTGCCTCCACGCGCTCGACGATCCGGCGGGCTGCGGCTCCGGCCCGCATTGCGGCACCTGTCCCCTGCGCCTGGCCATGCTCGAAACCTTCCGCACCGGTCGGGCCAAGAGCCGCGTGGAAACGACCCTCCACCTGGCGCGCCAGGGCGTGCGGCGGGAGCTGCGTTTGTCTGCCTCCACGGCGCTCATGCGGATTGCTGGCGAGGCCAAAGTGCTTTTGTGCCTGGAGGATATCACGGCGCGCAAGCAACTCGAGCAACAGTTCCTGCAAGCCCAAAAGATGGAGGCCGTGGGTCAACTGGCCGGCGGCGTGGCCCATGACTTCAACAACATTCTGGCCGCGATCATCATGCACTTGCACCTGCTGCAGGAAACCCCGGGACTGGCGGCCGAGGTCGCCGGGGCCTTGAAGGACGTTCAGGGTTACGCCCACCGGGCGGCGGACCTCACCCGCCAGTTGCTCCTCTTCAGCCGCCGGAAGGCCGTCGAACCCAAGCGGGTGGATCTCAATGCCGTGATCGAGGGCATGATGAAGATGCTGCGCCGGGTGTTGGGCGAACACATCGAAATGAAATTCGCGGCGGCCCCCGAGGGCCAGTGGGTGGATGCCGACCCCGGCATGATCGAGCAGGTGGTCATGAACTTGTGCGTGAACGCCCGCGATGCCATGCCCAAGGGAGGCCACCTCGCACTCGCCACCGCCACGGTGGAGATCGGCCCGGAGCAGGCGCAGCGCGAGGCCGATGCCCGCGTCGGGCGCTTCGTGTGTCTGACGCTCGGCGACACAGGTTGCGGGATGAATGAGGCCACGTTGAAACGCCTCTTCGAGCCGTTCTTCACCACCAAGGAAGTGGGCAAGGGCACCGGCCTGGGCCTGGCGACGGTTTACGGCATCGTGAGCCAGCACCAAGGTTGGGTGAGCGTCGAAAGCTCCGTCGGCGCCGGCACCACGTTCCGCGTTTACCTGCCCCGAACCGCCGCGCCGGAGACCAGCTTCACCAAGGCAGAGGCTTCCGTCATGCCCCGGGGCCACGAGACGATTCTGCTGGTGGAGGACGAGTCCAGCCTGTTGACACTCAGCGCCACGATCCTCCGGCGTTGTGGCTATCGCGTCCTGGAGGCGCGTAGCGGCATCGAGGCCCTCCGCGTCTGGGAGGAAACGGGCCAGCAGGCGCACCTGGTGTTGACGGACATGGTCATGCCCGGCGGCATCAGTGGCTTCGAGTTGGTGGAACGCCTGCGCCAGTTGAAACCCGGGCTGAAGGTCCTGTTGACCAGTGGCTACAGCCTGGAACTGGCGCGGCAAGATCCGGAAACGCGCGCCCGCTTTCGATTCCTCGCGAAACCCTACCAGGCCGCCACGCTGGCCAAGGCCGTGCGGGAGGTGTTGGACGAAAAGTGACGGCATGAAGACACGCATTCTGTTGGTGGACGATCACCGCATGTTCCGCGAAGGCTTGCGGCTGCTGATTGCCCGCGAGTTGCCCGAAGCGACGGTGGTCGGCGAGGCGGACGACGCGGCCGCTGCCCTGGAATCAGCCCGGACTCAGTGTCCTGAGCTCATCGTCATGGACATTCATCTGCCCGGCGGAAATGGGATTGAGGCGTCCCGACGAATTCTCGCGGAGATGAAGGACGTGCGCATCATCGTCTTGTCCGCCGAAACGAACCTGTCGTTCGTGCGAGAGGCGTTGCGCGCGGGCGTATCGGGCTACCTGAGGAAGAGCAGCGCGTCGGAGGAATTGATAAAGGCCATCCACGCAGTCCTGGAAGGCCGGCTCTACCTGTGTCAGGAAGCCAGCCGGGTTGCCCTGGAAGACTACAAGGAAACGCTCGCCGCCATGGACGCCCCACGCCGGCCCGCCTTGTCGGCCAGAGAACATCAGGTCCTGCGGTTGATCGCCGAAGGTCTGCGCACCAAGGAGATCGCGGACAAACTGAGCGTGGGCGTCAAGACCGCCGAAACCTACCGGCGGCGGCTCGTCGCGAAGCTGGGCTGCAACGGCACTGCGGAATTGGTCCGCTACGCCATCCGCGAAGGCCTCGTCCCGCCCTGAGCCGCCCGCACCCGCGGGCGGGAGTGCGACCGTCCTCGGTCGCAGCAACCCGACTCCTTCCCGGGGCGCGGCCGTTCCTGCCCACAGGAACTTGGGCGGAAGATGGCGCACCCCGGGAGCCACGCTGACCTCGGCGGAGTGCGGGCGTCCTCGCCCGCAGCAACGTGAAAGGAGCAACGGCGCGGAAATAATCACACTCCTTGGATGATCGGACGTTGCTGCGACCGGGGACGGTCGCGCTCCTAACGCCAAACCGACCTCGGGATTCTGGTTCCCTCGGAGTGCCGACAGCCTGTCCGAGCGTCGCGCAAGTGCGCTGGCGTTGCCTGACCAACCGCTGAACCCCGAGCGTCCCCTTTGGCCACCTTTCCCTGACACGGTGTCAGGATTCTGGCAGTTTCCTTCATTCCTTCGGTGTCAGGCATTCCGTCCCTTTCCCGTCGGCATTTTCCGCCCATCAAGCAACTCCAGTTCCAGCCGATAATCTCGGCAGTTCCTGGTATTGTTGGATGGGGTCCGCCACTCGTACCAACCGGAGTGCTGCAACGCAAGTTGAGGCCTGTGCCCGCCTGTGGGCGGGCCGAAGCTCCGGTTGGACGGGTGGCGGTTGCCTCGCCAGCCCCGGGTAACTAAGAAGAAGCAATGACTGCTACAACAGAAAGAACTGCGGTAACCGGCGAGTCGCCGGCCACCAGGGCTACTGAAACCACGCGGCAGATGCGTGGAGGGAGCAGCAGTACTGCGGCTTTTGCACAATCCACCCATCGAAACAAACACGAACACTCCGGCCGATACTGGACGGAAAACTTAAACTCAATCCAATGATCACCACATCCCCTGAACCCGAAGTCGCGCGCCGCAATGGCGATCGCGCCCTGGCGTCCCCACGCAAAACCGAAACCTTCGTGACGGCGCCCAACAAGGCCGAAACGGCCGATCTGTCCGAAGACCGGTTGGCAGCACGCAAACTGGCCGAGCAAAAGGCGAAGGCGCGCACCATGGCGCGTGCCCAAGCGGTGGCTGAGAAGCTTTCCACGGCGACGGAGGAGGTGTCCTCGGCGATTCAGGAAGCGAGCGGCGCGATCCATGAATTGGAGAAGACGATGCAGCAGGTCGCGACCGGTTCGCAGCAGGCGTCGGCGGCGGCGGAGGAATCCCGCACCGCGATCAACCAGATCGAGAAGGCGTCCGACGAGGCGAACAAAACCGCGTCCCTCTCCAAGGACAAGGTGAACACCTTGCAGCAGTTGGCCAAAACGACCACGCTCGATATCGAAGCCCTGATCAGCGGCGTCGGCGGCGCGGCGAAGGCCAACCTCGAGTCGGCCAAGATGATCGTCGAGTTGGAACGGCTCTCGGACGAGATCGGCAAGATTGTGCATGCCGTGGCTCGGATCGCGGACCAGACCAATCTGCTGGCGCTGAACGCGGCCATCGAGGCCGCGCGCGCCGGCGAACATGGCAAGGGCTTCGCCGTCGTCGCCGACGAAGTGCGGAACCTGGCCGAGATCAGCGAAAAGAGCGCGCGGGGCATCCAGGAGGTCGTCAACGAAATCCAGAATCAGGTGAAGATCGTTGCGGCCGACACCGAAGGGGCGGGCAAGCAGGGCTTGGAAGAGGTTGAAAAGGCCAAGGTCATCACGAAGGACCTTTCGCAAATCGCCCAGGACATGGTCGTCATCCAGCAAAGCTGTGAGGTGATTTCCGTCAACGCCACGCAGGCGGTCGCTGGAGCCCGTGAATACCTGAAAGGCGCCGAGCAAATCGCTTCGGCCTCGGAAGAATCTTCGTCCGGTTGCGAAGAGGCCCAGAAGTCCGTCCAGGAACAATCCAAGGCGTACAACGAGATGGGCGACGCGGCCCGCTCGATGGCCGACCTGGCGGAAGGACTCAAGACGTCCACGAACGCGCAAAAGTCCGCCGAGGAACTGGCGGCGTCGGCCGAGCAATTGTCGGCGAACGCGGAAGAGGTCAAGGCCTCAGCCGCGCAGATCGCGTCCGCCATTGACCAGATTCAGAAGGCCGCCGGCATTCAAGGCAAGGCGGCGGAAAAATCCACCGAACTCGGGGCCCAACTGCTTCAAGCTTCCAAAGCGATGAACGAGCGCGCCACGGTGAGTGTGGATAAGATGAATGGGATCAAGGACCTTCTGGGGCGGAACAAAGTCAACGTGGATGCGCTCATCCTCAATGTCGGCAAGGCGGCCGAGGCGGCGGCAGTCTCCGCCAAGAACGTCCTGCAACTGGAAGAGCGCACCCGGAAGATTGATAAGATCGTGGATGCAATTGTCATGGTCACCGTGCAGACGAACATGCTGGCGGTCAACGGCAACGTCGAAGCCGCGCGGGCCGGCGAATATGGCCGCGGCTTTTCCGTCGTGGCTGGCGACATTCGTTCGCTCTCCAATGAAAGCAGCGAGAACGCGGACCGCATCAAGGACCTGGTGCGCCAGGTACAGGCGCAGATCACCCGGGTCGCGGGCGACATCGAGTTGTCGGGGAAAACGGCAGCCTCCGAAGCGGAGAAAGCCAAGATTTCGAGCGCCAACCTGGACACCATCGCCAAGGAAGCGGACGTGGTGCTGGCGAACATCCAACAGATCGGCACCGGCGCCAATGAGTCGGTGAAGGCGTTGGATCAGGCCGGCAAAGCGACCGAGCAGATCAGCTCCGCTGCGGTGCAGATGGGCCGGTCCACGGAAGAGGGCGCCAGCGCGGCCGAAGAAGCCAGCAAGGCGGCCCAGCAGATCGCGCAGGCCATTGAAGCGATCGCCTCGCAGGCTGACGAACTTCAGCATGGTTAAACCCAGCGCTTCGCGCCACCGGGCACAGGCCGGGTTTCCACCCTGCCGGTGCCCTGGCGCGCGGCGACCACCCTTTACCGAGGAACAAATATGAGCGAACAAGCAACTACTGCTGCCGCCCAGAAGGACGAGAGCCAGTTGGTGACCTTCTACCTGGGCGACGAAGAATTTGGCTTCGACATCATGTCGGTGCAGGAGATCATCCGGCAACCGAAGCTGTCGAGGATTCCCATGGCCCCGCCCTATGTCGAGGGCGTCGCCAATCTGAGAGGCATGATCCTGCCGATCATTGACACCCGCACCCGTTTCGGCATGTCGCGCGCGGAGGACACCGACCGCACGCGCGTGCTGGTGGTGGACGTGGACGGCAACAAGACCGGTTTGCGCGTGGACCGCGTGCGCCAGGTGACGCGCGTGCTCCAGCGGCAAATGGAACCGCCACCGCCGGTGATCCGCGAGGGGATGAATTCCGACTACCTTGAGAGCGTCGTCAAACTCGACGAAGGCAAGCGGATCATCATGGCCCTCAATCCCAAGGCCATCTGCAAAGTGTCGCAGGAAGAATCCCAGAGGCAGCAGGCGACTGCGCGAACCGAGCCGGCGGCGATGACCGACCAGGCAAAGAGCGCCGCCGAAGATCAGTCCATCACCCAGTTGGTCACGTTCAAGCTGGGCTTGGAGGAGTTTGCCTTTCCGATGGACCGGGTGCGCGAAATCCTGCGCGTGCAGCGACCCAGTGAGGTGCCAGGCACGCCGAAGCACGTGCTGGGCGTATTGACGGTGCGGGGCAACATCCTCCCCGTTATTGATCTGCGGGTGATGCTCGGCTTGAGCAACCTGGAGTCGGAAGTAGTCGCGGACGCGACGGACCTGAGCACGCGCTTCAAGGCGTGGCTGATGGCCGCTCGCGAAACCGTGCGTTCCGCCGCGGGCAAGCTTGACGCGTCCGGCGCCGAGGCCGTGCGCAAGTGGATTTCCGACTGCAACACTTCGAGTGAGGCGTTGATGGGAATCCTCAGCCAAATGCGCACCGCCAACGACAAGCTGCTCCGTTGCGTTTTGCAGACCCAGGGTCTGGTCGCGGCCGAACCGGCCAAAGCCCAGGCGCATTTCCAGCAGGAAGTGGATGCGTCCGCCCAACAAGTGATCAAGCTGCTCGAGGAATTTCAGGGCAGCGTGAAGGAAAACATCCGCGAGGATCAGCGGCTAATCGTGGTGCAGACGCATGGCTCGTTGCTGGCGCTGCTGGTGGACAAGGTGCGCGAGGTGTTGAACATGCCCAAACGCCAGATTGACCCGCCGCCGCAGAACTTGTCGGAAACCCCGAACGTCGAACTCAGCGGCATCGCCAAGCTGGACAACGGCAAGCGGCTGATCCTGCTGCTGGACGCCAACCACCTGATCAAAGACCAGGAGCTTCAGGCCCTCGGCTCGGTTGCGAGCGAGTCGGCCGCGAATGAGGCCCAGAAACATCAAGTCGGCGCCGACGGCGCATCGCTGGGCGAACAGCAATTCGTGACGTTCCGCCTCGGCGACGGCGAGTATGGCGTTCCCATCGCGAAAATTCAGGAGATCGATCGGGCGGCGAAAATGACTCGCGTGCCGCGCACGGCGGATTACGTGGACGGGATCACCAACCTGCGCGGCGAAGTCGTCCCGGTGATCAACGCGCGGAAGCGCTTTAATCTGCCCCAGAAAGAGGCCGACGAACGCACCCGCGTGATCATCATGGAACTGGGCGGCGTGAAAACGGGTTTGCTGGTGGACTCGGTGCGCGAGGTGTTGAACCTCGCCAGCAAAGACATCGCCCCGCCGCCCGCGTCGCTCTCCACCACCATTGATCGCCAGTACATTTCCGGCATCGGCAAGGTGGATGGCGACAAGCGGATGATCGTCCTGCTCGACGTGGAGAAGATTCTCCAGCGGTAGCAGAACCTACTTCAAGCGTCCCATAGAATCCGGAAGGCAGCCTGCCGCCTTCCGGACTTCACCCAATTCTTTTGTGAAACGAATTCGTGTATTGGTGGCCGATGATTCCGCCTTGATGCGGCGGACGCTCCGCCATGTCATCGAGTCCGACCCTGAGTTGGAGTTGATTGGCACCGCGCGCGATGGCGAGGATGTCCTGCAAAAAGCCCGAGAACTGAAGCCGGACGTCATCAGCATGGACATCAACATGCCCAAGTTGGATGGCATCACCGCGCTCCAGATCATCGTGAACGAAAACATCTGTCCCGTGGTGATGTTGTCGTCCCTCACGCACAAAGGCGCGACCACGACCTTCGAATGTTTGGAGTTGGGCGCTTTCGATTACGTGGGCAAGCCCGACGGCACCGTCAGTTCGGACCTCGGCAGCGTGGCGCGCGAACTGATTCTCAAACTCAAGGCGGCGGCGGGCGTCGGCACCCTTCAGCGCACCGGCAAGCAGCGCCGCGAACTTCGCCAGGAAATCATCCGCACCAAACCCGCGCTTGCCGGAACGGATTTCAACCGGCTCAAGCAGGGCGCCGCGTTCAAGGCTATCACCATCGGCATTTCGACCGGCGGTCCGGCGACCATCATGGAGGTCCTGCCGCAGCTTCCGCGCGATATCCGCGCGACGGTCTTTCTGGTGCAACACATGCCGGTGTCCTTCACCAACACGTTCGCGCGCCGGCTCAACGACGCCTGCGATTTGACGGTGGTCGAGGTCGAATCAGGGATGGAAGTTCAGCCCGGCTATTGCTACGTGGCGCGCGGAGACGCGCATCTGACTTTGTATCGGAAGCTCACCGGCCAGGTGTTCATCCGCATGCCCACCACGCCGAAGACGCTCTTCGTCCCCTCGGTCAACGTGATGATGGAATCGGTGCTGGCCGTTTATGGGCGGGACACCATCGGCGTGTTGATGACGGGCATTGGGGACGACGGCGCCGATCAGATGACGCGGATCAAAGAAGCCGGCGGATACACCATCGCCGAAAGCGAAGAAAGCTGTGTGGTCTATGGCATGCCGCGTGAGGTGATCGAGCGCGGTGCCGCTTGTGAAGTGCGACCTAGTTGGGAAATCGCCCGGGCCGTCCTGAGGCGATTGTGATCCGCGAAACCCCTCCGCTATGACTATTCAAACACTGATTGCCAACCTGGCTTTGGAGACCGAGGCTGATCGCAGTGACGCCGCGGAGGACCTGGGCTATGCCGACGTGGCTGAGGCCGTCGCGCCATTAGTGGAGCGGTTGGCCGTCGAGCCTTCGCGTAAAGTGCGCGAAACCATCTTCCTCGCCCTGGAAAGGCTTGATCGCCCGGAGGTCCGCATCCACATGGCGTTGCTGCTCGACAGCGATGACGCTTGCCTGCGCAACCAGGCCGTCGGCCTGCTCCAGCGGCAAGGAGCAGCGGCGGCACCCGTCTTGTTGGCCAGAATGGATGACGCCGACCCGGACGTGCGGAAGTTCGTGCTCGACATCGCGGCGGGCATCTCGTCGCCAGCCGTCGAACCGATCTACGAAGCCGCGATCCGAGATCAGGACGTCAACGTCTTGATCGCGGCGCTGGAGTATTTGGGCGAGCAACGCAAGAGCCGGTTCAAGCCGGTCGTCGAAGAGATTTTCCTGAAGGCAACGGAACCGATGCTGGTGTGCGCGGCGTTCGCCACGCTGCTTCAGATCGGTGATTCCGCATCGTGGCGATGTATCCGCCAGCGCTATCCCGCGGCGGCGAGCGTGCCGGAGTGGGAACTGGGTTGGTGGATTCGCGCGCTCGGGGAATTTGGCGTGGCGGGCGAGATCGAGGTGTTTCACGAGCTCCTCAAGAGCCACGACGGCAGGGTGGTCCGTGATACCCTCGATGCGCTTGAGCGCTTTCAATTCCGGCATGGGCGCGTGGCAATCACCGGGGAGTTCTGGGAGCTACTCCGAGAAACGCTCCAGACCACCCTGGCGCCGGAAGACAAGCTCCAGTTGTTGCGCGTGGCCGGTGGCTTCGGCACTCCGTCGGTCATTGGCGACTACCTGATCTCGTTAGTGGAGCAGGGCGATCGGCTCACAAAACTGGGTGCGATCGAAGGGATCAAGCGCCTGGATCGGCCGGACTTGATGGCGCGGCTATGGAACCGGCGCTGCATTGAGATGGATGGGGAAGTCGCCGAAGCACTCGGGGAATGTGGGAGGACACCTTGATGACGCTCGCACTGAAGGATTTCGCCACCATCCGGGATGAGGTGTACCGCAAGCTGGGCCTCTACTTCGAGGATTCCAAGGTCTATTTCCTCCAGAAGCGGCTCGAGAAGCGGATGGAGACACTCGGCGTGGAGTCGTTCGCGGATTATGGCTTCCTCCTGCGCTTCGGCGACAGGGAAGGCAAGGAGATGCAGGCATTGGCCAATCTGGTCACGACGAACGAAACCTACATGTTTCGAGAATTCGAACAGCTCCAGGGGTTCGCCGATCACTGCCTGCCGATGATCTTGAAGCCGCTTGAGCTGGCCAATGACCGGCGTCTGCGGATCTGGTCCGCAGGTTGTTCGTCGGGCGAGGAACCTTATACCTTGGCGATCATCCTCAAGGAAGTCATGCACGACTGGCGCTCTTGGGACATCAAGATCAAGGCGACGGACATTGACGAGGTGCGTTTGCAGATGGCGCGCCGGGCGGTTTACGATGAGCGTGCGGTCAAGGAGATTCCTCCCGAATATTTCGACCGTCACATCACGCGACGACCCGACGGTTGCTTCACCATCAAGCCGGAGACTGCCAAGTTGGTGGAGATCGAGCATTTGAACCTGAGCGACCGGCTGGCGATGCGCGGCATGCGGCAGTTGGATTTCATTTTTTGCCGCAACGTCTTGATTTATTTCGACGACGCCTCGCGCAAGGCGGTGGTGGATCACTTTTACAACGCCCTCAAACCGGGAGGCTTCATCTTTCTCGGCCACTCCGAATCCGTCGGCCGCATCAGCACGTCCTTTAAGCTTCTCCGCCTCGGCCCACACCTCGTTTATCGCAAGGCATGATATGACCAAAGTCCTGATCATTGACGATTCGTCGCTCACCCGCCAATTCTTCTCGCACATCGTGAAGGCGGCGGGGTTCACCTGCGTCACCGCGGCGGATGGGATGGAGGGGTTGGAAAAGGCGATGGCGGAGAAATTCCAGATTATTCTCACCGACGTGAACATGCAGGGGATGGACGGCTACGAATTCACCCGGCGCGTACGGCAGAATCCCGACTACGACGAAGTGCCGATCATCATCATCTCCACGGAAGCCAAGGAACTCGACAAGCAAAAAGGCTTCAGCGCCGGCGCCAACCTGTATCTCGTCAAGCCGACCGATGCCCATGGGATCGTCGCGAGCATGAAGATGTTGCTGGGGACGCGCTGAGTTCCTCGCCAGCTTGGATCCCCATGCGTTGGCCAAACAGCATAAAGGTGCGCGAGAAAGCAGTTCGCCTTCAACAGGCAACCCAGGCTTTCCGCACCGGCTGTCGCCGTCTCGGGGGGCGCGTGTGGTCGCTCGCGAAAGTACGCAAGCCCACAGCGGAGCGCTTGGGAGCGGGAGACTGGCCACGCCGCCTGGCAGAGGAAAAGCAGTTCCTCGTTTCGCTGGTGCGCGGCATGGAGGCGGAGTTCCTGGCCACTGGCGGCGGGCTGATGCACCTGGCGACGCAGTTGAACGACATCCAGAAGCAATGCCAGTCGCTCACCGACCTGACCCTGGGCCAGACGCAGGACGCCGCGGTCCAGTTTGCGTTTCAACTGCTCAAGAAGTCGGAGGACCTCGTGCTGGCCAGCTATGACCAATACGATCACGTGTTCGTCACGTTCCGCGAGTTGCAGCGGCGGCTCGCAGAGCTTTCCAAGCAGCATGATGAACTCATGCGCGTCCTGTTGCCGCTGAACTTCATCACGATTTCCTTCCGCATCGAGGCCAGCCGCCACCCATTGGAAGTGCAGCAGGCTTTTTTCACGCTCGCCGACAATGTCAATCGGACGGTGGACGAAGTCCGCAGCACGCTGGAGCAGCAATTTGAAGAAATCGGGGCGAGCGAGCGCATCGCCCGCAGCCTGATGGAGCGCGTCTCCGCCTCGATTCATCAGCATCGGAAAGAGGTCACCGCTACTTTGGAGACGAGCCGCAACCAATTGCGCGCCCTGAGCGAGGCGCTCACCAGTTCCGGGGCCGGGGCCACCGATCTTTCACAGCTTAACCAAGCGGTCACGCGCCACATCGGCGGCATCGTCATGGCCCAGCAATGCCAGGACATCACCCGGCAGCGAATCGAGCACGTCGGCGAAGCGATGGACGAAATGCGCGCCCATCTGGACGAGGCCGGGCCGGCCACTGATGCGGAGACGCGCCAGTTCGTCTTCCGGGCCGGGCAGATTCAGTTGCATCAAGTCCAGAATGTTTTCGACCAGCTCAATCGCGCCGCTGACAGTCTCAAGTCCGCCATCCAAAGCCTGCGTACCGAGGCGGGCGCGGCCGCGGAAGTGGCGGTCAAAGTGGGCGGCACCACGCTCGACACCAACGTCGCCAGCCAGTGTCAGGCCGGCATCGGCCAGATTCTCGGCATTGTCAAACAGGCGGTTCAGAAAATCGCCGACATCATCGCCGCCTTCGAGCCGTTGCAGGCGAGTTGCGTTGATTGCACCAGCAAAGCAACCGCGCTGGCGGGCGACGTGCGCCACGCCGGGCTAAACGCGCAGGTTTTCGCGATCCATGCGCCTGATGGCGCCACTCTGGAAGTGCTGGCGGGACGCATGCGCGTCATCTCAGAGGAAGCCATCCGGCAGGTCGAACAAATGGGGGCCGCGCTCAACCACACGACCGAGCTGGTCAACAATCTCCGGCAGCGGCTGGAAGACTTTCAGATTCTGGGCCAGGCCGAGCAGGAAGTCCTGACCGATGAATTTGCGCTCTCGCGGAAGAAACTCTCGGAATTGGAGAACGCCATCCCGGGCCTGATCCGGCACGTCACTCAGCAACAAGGAACGTTCGCCCAATCCGTCGAGGAGATCCTGGCCAACGTCCGGTTTCCGGTCACCGTGGCCGAAGCCAGTTCGAGGTCCATCGGCTTCTTTGGAAGTTTGGTGACTTGGGGCAGCGAGGGCGGCTCGGGATTCGTCGTCGAGCCTGCGACGTCCCAGAAAGTGGATCGGCTCAAGTCCAAGTACACGATGGAGTCGGAACGGCACGCACACGCAACGGCATTGCAGCCCGTGCTGGCGGCGGCGGGTGCCACCGCTGCCGAGTCTTCGTTCGAGATGTTCGATGATCTGGCGTCACCAGCGCCCACAATCTCCGGCTCCCCGGGCGAAATCGGTCCTGCAACCGAGCGGCCAAATGATCAACCACGCCCGGCTGATTTGCCGATGCGCGAGACCACCCCGGCAGCACCGGCACCGGCGCTCGCAGAAAAGAAACTCGCTGCGACTGAGGAACTGGGCGACAACGTGGAGCTTTTCTGATGACAACACCGCTTCCCAACTCCTGTCCCCATGGCAATCGTGCCTGGGTCTCTCGAACCCCGAGGAAACAAGACCAATGAATGACAATGTTCCTTGGGTAGAACTGGTCCGCCTGCCAATCGCCAAGACGCAGGACGTACTGCTGGCGAGATTCGTCGGCCGGGACGAAGCCACCAAAATGGGATTTGCCCCGGCGATTCTGACCCGCCTTGCCACGGTGATTTCCGAAATCTCCCGCAACGTGGTTCAACACGCCGGCTGTGCCGGAGCAATTCAGATGGGCCAGGTTACGGAGGGAGATAAATACGGTCTGCGCATCATCGTGTCGGACAAAGGCAAGGGCATTGAGCATCCCGAACGATTCATGGAAGAAGGCAAACTCGGCACGCTCGGAGCCGGGTTGGCTGGCTCTCGCCGGTTGGTGGATCAATTCAACATCCAATCGGCGTCCGGCACGGGCACCATCGTGACGATGGATTTCTGGAAGCGGGAGGTAACGACATGAGCTGGCAGATCAAACAAGCAGCGAGCGCCACCGTGGTGGTGTTGGAGAGTGAGGTGGGGATCCAAGACGCCGCGGACTTTCATCAGGCCGTCTTGCCCCTGGCCGGCATCGGCGGGGCCGTGCGCGTGGACGCCCGTGCGCTTAGGTCCGTCCACTCTTCCATCATGCAAATCCTTTACGCCCTGTCGCAAGCGGTGCCGCACTTCGGCGTGACCGAAGCCTCCGAGGACTTTCGGGCGGCGGAAGCGCGCATTGGACTTTCCTTCGCGAGAATCAAAGAGACCGGCACTCCAGCCAACCAGTCGGGACGGGCATAAAAGCGTTATGGCCAAAACAATCATGGTGGTGGACGACTCATCGAGCATGAGGCAAATGGTCAACTTCACCTTGGCGGGCGCGGGTTATCAAGTCGTCGAGGCCTCGGACGGTGTGGACGCCCTGGCGAAGAGCAGCGCGCAAAAGGTGGACCTCTTTATCACCGACCTCAACATGCCCAACATGGATGGGATTCAACTCACGCGCCAGTTGCGCGCGGCGGCGGCGTATCGGTTCACTCCGATTGTCCTGCTGACGACCGAGTCCCAGGCAGAGAAGAAGATGGAGGGCAAGGCGGCCGGCGCCACCGGCTGGATCGTCAAACCGTTTCAGATCGAGCAATTGCTCGCCGTGGTGAAAAGGGTCTGCCCATGAGGAATTCCTGCCTAACCTTCACTTTCAGATAAAATGGATATAGCCGCGTTACAGAGAAAGATGCGAGACGCCTTCCGCGTGGAGGCCGCCGACTTGCTGGCCGAGTTGGACTCGTCAATGCTGGAACTGGAATCGCGCCCCCAGGACGCGGACCTGTTGAACCGCGTGTTCCGTGCCATCCACACCATCAAAGGATCCGGGGCCACCGCTGGCTTCAATGAAATGGCCGCCTTCACCCACCACATCGAGGAACTTTTCGATGAAGCAAGGATGGCGCGGCTAACGATCACGCCGGAGATGATTGACCTCGCCCTGCAAGGCAAGGATTTGATCGGGCAATTGCTTGAGTCTGACGCTCCCGCCGCGCTGGAGCCGGCTTGCACGCAAGTGGTGGAAGCCCTGGCAAAGTTTCTTCCTCCCAAAGACAAACCAGTTTCCAACGGCATGGCAAAATCCGGCGCGGCTGGCGAGCAACGCCAACGGCACACGATCTTCTTCAAGCCGAACTCGCAGGTGTTTTTCAGCGGCACCGATCCGGTCAATTTAGTGGACGAACTTCGCACGTTGGGCGAGGCCACCGTGACCGCGCGCGTCGAGGGAATTCCCCCATTGGAGAATCTGGACCCGGAGCAATGCTACCTGGCTTGGGACTTGGAATTGCTGAGCCTCCAACCCGTCGCCAAGATCAAGGAAGTGTTCCTCTTCGTCGAGGATGAGAGCGCAATTCGGATTGAGAGCAAGCTGGAGCCGGCGTCCAGCAAAGCCGAGGAGGCGCATCCGCTGGCTGGCTTTCTGAACATCGCCGAGCAGAGCCTGGAGGCGTTGGGAGGCTTCTTGGCACAGCTTCGTGACGCGACGGAACCGGATGTAGGATGGTGCAAGAATTACCTGCGCATCCTGAAGACCTTCCGGCTCGCCGCGCGCCACCAAGGACAGGAGTCCCCAACTACGCTGCTTGAGGAACAGATTCATCTCCTTGAAGCAACCATCGCCAGCAAAGTGACTTTGTCGGATGAGGCCGAGGACAATCTGGCAGCGGGTTACGAGAAGCTGGCGGCGCTGATTCGAGTTTTGCGTCGCAGCAAACCGGAAACACTGCCGACCACCGAACCCAATGCTTCTTCCGAGTCGGCGCCCCCGGTGGTGGACGGGCCGAGGAAGGAAACAGTTCGCGCTGCTGCCTCGATTCGAGTTGATCAGGAAAAGCTGGATCGGCTCATGCGATCCGCGGGTGAGTTGCTGGTGGCGCGAAATGCTTTTCCCATCCTCGCCAAGCGGCTCGCACTGGAGCACGGCCTCGGCGCGATGGGCAAGGAGGTCAAGGATGCCGGCGACCAGATTTCGCACATCGCCGAGGATTTGCAGGCGGCGGTCATGTCCATCCGCATGATGCCCATCCGGACGGTCTTCGCGCGGTTTCCGCGATTGGTGCGCGATATCGCCCGCGCCCAAGGCAAGGAAGTCGAACTGCTGTTGGAGGGAGAGGACACGGAACTGGACAAGACTGTGATCGAACAGATCGCCGATCCGCTCGTGCATCTCGTGCGCAATGCGGCGGATCACGGAATCGAGTCGCCGGAAGTCCGCGCGCAGGCGGGCAAGCCGCACTCCGGCAAAGTGACTTTGAAGGCCTCCAACAGGGAGAACAACGTCGTCATCGAAATCCACGACGATGGCCGGGGCATGGACCCGGCTCGGCTTAAACAGAAGGCGTTGGAGAAAGGTCTCATCACTCCCGGCGCCGCGGAGGCGATGGATGATCGCACCGCACTGGAGTTGATTTTTCTCCCGGGCCTCACTACGACGGAGAAGGTGACCGACATTTCCGGACGCGGCGTCGGAATGGACGTGGTCCGCAGCAACATCCGGCAACTGCACGGAACGACGACTATTGAAAGTCGTCTCGGCGGTGGTTCCAAAATCACCATTACGCTGCCCGCCAGCCTCATGGTCTCCAAGGGAATCCTCGTGGAGGCCAACGGCGAGGAATATGTCTTCCCGATGGCGTCCGTGGTGCAAATGGTGCGCCTGCCGCGCGACCAGATTCACCGCCATGAGCAGGCGCATTTCGCCACATTTCGGAACGAGGTTTACCCCGTGCTGCGGCTCGCGGACCACTTTGCGTCCGAAAATCAGCCGGGGGAAGTCACCTGGTCCGAGGAAGTGCCGATGGCCATCGTCCAAACCCATCGGGAAAGGGTCGGCGTCGCCGTGGATCGGTTTATCAGCGACGTCGAAGTGATCGTGAAACCCTTGGGCCGCGACTTTGCGAACATCCCGGCCTTCCAAGGGGCCACAATTATGGGCGATGGGCGGGTCGCCCTCGTCATCAACCCGGCCGGGCTTGTCTGACCCAATTATGAATCAGGCGGCATGCCTGGGCACTCGTGCCACCGGACAGAACCTCAATACGAAAGAGATTATGTTGAATCCCGACGACTTTAAGCGAGCCATCCAGGCCATTGACGCCCTGGGGGCGACGCCTGCCGTGCTGGTCAAGGTGGCCGAACTGGCCAAAGATCCGAACACGGACCTCGCGACCATCGGTGCGTTGCTGCGGAATGACGGGCCACTGGCCGCTGACATCATTCGGATCAGCAACAGCCCCTATTATGCTCCGGCAACTTTTCACAGCAACCTGACCTCCGCGATCAACTACATTGGTTTGCGGGAAGTCATTCGCGTGGTCAACCTGAGCCTGGCGCGGCAGCTCTTCGCGCGCGACCTGTCCAGTTATGGTATCTCGGCCCACGACTACTGGAGCGATTCGGTTGCTGCCGCGCTGGTGATGGAGGTTCTGGCCCAACATTCAGGACTGAATCCAGAGGACGCCTACACCCTCGGGATTCTGCATGCCATCGGACGTGTGCTCATCAACCGCGTCATCGCAGAACAGGGCTTCACCATCTACTGGGACGGCCACCAGAGGATCGCGGACTGGGAACGCGGCGCGGTGGGGTTCGATTATGCTGAAGCCGGTGCGCTGCTTTTGGAACACTGGCGCTTTCCGATCCCGACGTGTGATGTCATCCGTTGGCAACTCAGTCCAGAGAAAGCCATTGAGCCATTGTCCTTGCTTGGGGCGTTGCAGTTCACCCAACGCCTGCTCGCGTTGACCGGACTGGATTTTGAAAACAAGGGCTGGCAGCTTCCCGAGACGGACCCTTATGTGCAGGCGTCGGATCTTACCCCGGCGCTCGTTGACCAGTTCGTTTCCAAATGTCGGGAGGACTTTCAGAACATCCTTCAGTCGGTTGATCTAGGTTGATCCAGCCATCCGCGAAGGCCTCGTCCGCCCTGGGCCGCGCGCCTCCCTGTAGCCGCGTCTCGTCAGCGCGCGGGTTTGTGTGTTCGATGTTGAATGTTGGATGTTCGATGTTTCCGCCCCTTCGAACCCTCGCGCCCCTCACCTTGCAGCCCTCACCTTGCGGCCCGCTGAAGCCCGCGCCGTGTCTTGTTTGTCCACCGTTCCCTGACACCGTGTCAGGGTTCTGGCGGTCTTCCTTGCTGCTTTCGTGACAGGGATTCCGTCCCTTTCCCGTCGGCATTTTCCGCCCATCAAGCCACCCCGCCGCGAACCGATACTCCTACCAGTTGGTTCGAGTTGTTGGATGAGGTCCGCCCCTCGTGCTGACCGGAGCGTCGCAACGCAAATTCAGGCCGTCACCAGCCTGCGCGTTTGCCAAACCTCCGGTCGGCCGAGGGGCGGTTGCCTTGCCAGCCCCGGCTGACGAACAAAAACACTATGACTGCGACACTCGACAACACGCCGGTGACCGGCGCCACGCTGGCCGCCCTGGCCGGCAAATACCTCACCTTCATCCTCGGCGGCGAATCCTACGCCATCCCGGTCCTCAAGGTCCGCGAGATAATTCGCCTGACCAGCATCACGAGCGTCCCGCAGATGCCCGACTACATCCGCGGCGTCATCAACCTGCGCGGCAAGATCATTCCGGTCATGGACCTGCGCCTGCGCTTCGGCTTCGGCAAGGCCGACACCACCGACCAGAACTGCATCGTCGTCGTCCAGGTGAAATCCCCCACCGGTCAGGCCACCGCGATGGGCCTGGTCGTGGACGCCGTGGAGGAAGTCGCCCAGCTCGCCACGGCGGACATCGAGGAAACCCCGGATTTCGGATCGCAAATCGCCACCGACTGCCTCCTGGGCATGGCCAAGATCAAGGGCGTCGTGAAAGCCCTGCTCGATATTGACAAGGTCATCGGCGGCGACACGGTGGTCCGCTTGGCTGCCACACCCGCTCTCACTCGCTAGCACACGGAACTCATTCATCTCTCCATCACCAAACCACAAACAGAAAGAAACATCGCTCCCATGAAACTCGGAACCAAGATTATCGCCGGCTTCACCGGCCTCATCCTCATCGCCATCCTGCTGGGCGGCACAGCGGTCTGGAAAATGTCCGGCGTCAAGACCATCGCCAAGATGCTCGCCGACGACTATATGCCCGCCTCCGCCGTGGCCAATAACGTCGAGCGCTACTCGCTCGACACCATGTACGAAATGCGCGGCTATGCGTTCACCGAGGACACCAACTTCCTGGCCAAGAGCCTCGCCAATCTGGCGGGCGTGAAGAAATACCTTCAGGAGGCCAAAGACCTGGCCGCCAAATCCGGCGACGAAGACTTGACGTTCTTGAAGCAGGCCGCCGAGAAAGCCGAGGCCAAGGCCCTCGAATATGAGGCGCTCGCCAAACAGACGATCGCGGTCACCCAAGCCTTGGAGAAAGACCGTGCCGCGATGGACGCCGCGGCCCAAGATTACATGAAAGCCTGTGCCGTTTTCCTGGATGGGCAAGCCAACCTGCTGAAGGAAACGCTCAAGACCACCAACGCCGCCGCCGCTATGGACGTCGCTGAAGTGCAGGACCGGGTCAAAAAGACGGATCTCGCCAACAACGTCATTGACATCGGCAACGCCATTCGCATTGGCAACTTCAAGGCACAAGCCACGCGCGACCCACAACTGTTCCGGGAAACCCAGAAGAAGTTTGACGAGCTGAGCCCAAAGCTCGACGCCCTCAAGGCCATCACGAAGCTGGAAGCCAACTTGAAGGAGATCGAAGCCTGCCGCGCGGCGGGCAAGGCTTACAGCGACGCCATGACCGGCTTCCTGGGCAACTGGCTCGCGCGGGAGGAACTCGGTCAGAAACGCGGCGTCGCGGCCGACGCCGTCCTGGCCGAAGCCAAGAACACCGCCACCACTAGCATGGATACTTCCGCCAAGAGCGCCGTCACCGCCGCCAGTTCGCTCACCAACGCCTCCACGACGATGATCGTGGGCCTGATCGTGGCCGCGCTCGTCGGCGCGTTCCTGGCCGTCTTCATCACGCGCTCCATCACCAAGCCCATCCGCCAGGTCGCAGATCATCTGTCGGCGGGCGCCGAGCAAACTGTCAGTGCCGCGGGCCAGGTTTCCTCCTCCAGCCAGTCCTTGGCAGAGGGAGCGAGCGAGCAGGCGGCGTCCCTCGAAGAAACCAGTTCCTCCCTCGAAGAAATGTCCTCGATGACCCAGCGCAACGCCGAGAACGCCGGCAAGGTCAAGGAACTGGGGTCACAAGCCCGCAGTGCGGGCGACATCGCCGTGTCCGACATGCAGGCCATGGGTGCGGCCATGAATGCCATCAAAGCCTCCAGCGACGACATCGCCAAGATCATCAAGACCATTGACGAGATCGCCTTCCAAACCAACATCCTCGCCCTCAACGCCGCCGTCGAAGCCGCTCGGGCAGGTGAGGCAGGCGCCGGATTTGCCGTAGTGGCCGATGAAGTCCGCAGCCTGGCGCAACGCTGCGCCCAAGCCGCCAAGGAAACCGCCACGAAGATCGAGGACTCGGTGCAGAAGAGCGCGCACGGGGTGCAGATCAGCGCGAAGGTGGCGCAATCGCTCCAGGAGATCGTGGGCAAGGCCCGGCAGGTGGACGAACTGGCCGGGGAAGTTGCGGGGGCTTCGCGCGAACAAACTCAGGGGATCACGCAAATCAACACGGCGGTGAGCCAGATGGACAAGGTCACGCAGAGCAACGCCGCCAACGCCGAGGAAAGCGCGGCGGCGGCGGAAGAGCTCAACGCTCAGGCCGAATCCATGAAGGATGCCGTGAACGAACTGTTGCGGCTGGTGGACGGCCAAGGCCGCCAAGGCGGCACAACTGCTGGGCTGGCTTCTGCGCCACGCAACCATGGAGCCAAACGTCCGACGGCGAAAGGTCAAAGGCCGGTGGTCGCCGCGCCCGGCAACGGCAACGGCGGGCATCAGCCCAACGGCCAGCCCAAGGCGACTGAACGTCAGACGCAGCCGGCACTGGCCACCGCCGACCGTCGCTCCGAAATCCCGTTGGAAGGCAATGGCAGCTTCAAGGATTTCTAGGCCCTGCCCACCTTCGGCGGCGCCGGAGAAATCCATCGGCGCCGCCTCCACTTGGATCGTGATGCCCCTTGAACTTGAACGCCGAAGTGACTTTCCAGGCAAAGCGGGGGCAGCCACAGCCACAGCCACGCGAACCCACCCCGGAGTGTGGCCGTCCCCGGCCACAGCAACCCAAAGACGGGCCAAGCACAGCGACGCCCGCGCCATGGATTGCTGGTAATCGCTGCGACCGAGGACGGTCGCACTCCAGTCGCCAGCCGTGACTTGAAATACGGATTGAATCGGAACGCCCCTTGTTAACCTTGACCGCCTGTCTTATGTGTGCCGCCGCCGCGTCTGAATTGTTGGAACAAGCCGAAGCCTTTGCGCAAGACACGTTGCACACGTTGTGGCCGGCGAACTCGAACCCGGGTGATCCCGACCAAAGAGAGCGATCCGAGCGAGCCTCGCTCCAGTTCAAAATCCTCTTTCTCTTTCCCGAGTTATCGAACTGGCAACGCGGTTTCCTGGCCACGGTGTACTGGCAGCGTGAGGCGTTGACGCGCTTGATCAACCATCCCTTCGACCACCGGCCGGCCGCCGTGCGGGTTAAGACGGAACACCTCATCCGCCGGCTGGAACACTCGTTCATGGACCTGGTCGGGCAAATCCGGAGTCTGGCCTGCCTCGCTGATCTGTCCCCAAGGCAACTGAGTGTTTTGGAAAGCGAGTTCTTTCAGATTAAGTTCCTCGACACGACCTGTTGAACCGCAACCGCGTCGCAGACCGCGCACGCCGATCCGCGTTCGTCCGCAACATGCCGCTCCGTGGCTGTTCGATTTCCATTCTTGGAGCTCCCCGCCGCGCTCCGTGCCCCCCGCCCCAACAGCAGCACCCCCCATCTCCGATGCACAAGAGCGCCGCCCGTCCATGCATCGTTCAGCGCGTGGTCGCGGCCAGTATCCCATATGACCGGGCAACGAGCGAAATCATGCTGAATGCCGTCTCTGCGCAAGGGGTCGCCGCGCTGGCTGCAGGTGCATGGGGTGAACACCCCATAGCGCCGGCGCGGTTCCGGGCTTACCCTACAGGTCATGAGCCCTCTGTTTGAAGCTCCAAACCGCGAGGCCCAGACGGTTGGTCAATGCCACGCAGGCTTTGAAGGCGTCCAGAACGCAAATGGCGACCCTGCGGTTCGAAGCCGCTCCGTGCTGCGTTGGTTGCAGGAGGCCGTCCAGACGACTGACTCCCGAGGGGATGACCTTGAGCGATCGCATTGGAAGAAGGTGTGGCGCTCAATGCAGAGCGATTGAAGGGACGGTTCGGTCTGGATTCACGAGGTTTCGTATGGGGTGAACACCCCATAGCGCCCACGCGTCACGCCGCTATAGTGTACCACGTTGAAACGCACCCCCACGCCATTGTGGCTCGGGCGCTCTCGTTTCGCCCGAGCGCCGGTTACCCGGCAGGGAAAGATCCGGCTTGGCGACTCACGGCTGAAGCTCATGAGCAAGAAAGTCCTCTTGACCAGTGTCTGCCGACCTTTGGGGCCGGAGTGCGGCGATGCGCCCTCGGTGGGCTATGAACTCCTGCACCGGCAGGTAACGCGCGCTCAAGGCATGTTCAGTCCTCGGGCGGTGCATATTCAGTTTTCCCTCGACTACATCGCTGAAAACCTGGATGCGCCGGCGGTCGTGCTGCAGTACCCATCACAGCGGGAACTGATCCGTGAACTCAAGCAGGGCTACGACTACGTGGGCATCTGCTTTGTGATGGCGGTCATGCACAAGATGAAGGAGGTCGTGGCGCTGATCCGCCGATACGCCCCGCAGAGCCAGATCGTGCTCGGCGGGTACGGCACCGTGCTGAAAGACGACGTGCTCAAACCGTACGGCGACCACATCTGCCGCGAGGAAGGCGTCGCGTTCATGCGGCGATTGCTGGGCGAACCCGAACGGCCCATGCCGTATCAGCACCCGCTGATCGTGAGCCGGCTAAAGGTGTTTGGGCAGCACGTGTCGAACACGGGCATGATCTTCGCCGGCCTCGGCTGCCCCAACGGCTGCGACTTTTGCTGTACCTCCCACTTCTTCTCGCGCAAGCACATCAAACTGCTCCCCACCGGCCGGGACATCTACTCAGTGATGGAGCGTTACCAGGACCTGGACCCGAACATGGTCTTCTCCATCCTGGACGAAGATTTCCTGCTGAACAAAACGCGGGCAATGGAGTTCCGCGAGTGCGTGGTGAAGGGCGGGAAACCTCTTTCGATCTTCGTCTTTTCCAGCGTCAAAGCCATCAGCCAGTACTCCGTCGAGGAGATTCTGGAGATGGGGATTGACGGTTTCTGGATCGGCTACGAAGGGACGCGTTCGGGTTACGCCAAACAGCAAGGCCGGCCGATCGAAGAGATCTTCACGGAATTTCGCGAGCACGGCATCACCGTGCTGGCTTCGATGATCCTCGGCTTCGACTATCAGACCCCGGATGTGGTGGCGCAGGAACTGGACGGACTGCTCAAACTGAAACCCGCCCTGTCTCAATTCCTGATTTACGGGCCGGTGCCCGGAACACCGTTTTACGAGCGGGTCATCCGGGAGAACCTGTTGCACGACGTCTATACGCAAGACGCAGACCTGTACTATCGCCGGGCGGACGGATTTACGACGCTCATCAAACATCCAACGCTCTCACCCAAGGCCATTGAAGACCTCCAGCGTTGGTGTTTCGAAGAAGATTTCCAGCGCCTCGGCCCAAGCATCTTCCGGGTTCTGGAAGCCCGGCTGCTCGGATACCAGAAGCTGAAACGCTCACCGAATCCCCTGCTGCAAGAAATAGCCAGGCTGCACGCGGAAGGCCTGAGGCATGCCTATCCCGTTTTCCTTGCAGGGCGATGGCTCGGCCCCAACCGCGCCGTGCGGCGCTGGATCGGAGACCTGGAGCGCCGCCTTCATGCGGACCTGGGTCGTCCCACGTTCGCCCAGCGATGCAAGTCCGTGCTCGGCGTGGCCGCCGCGCTGTGGACCGGCCTGACGTTGAGAGCGAACCTTTTCCAGCATCCCAAATTGCTGCGGACCTCTTACCGGATACCAGGGAAACAATGGAAGGGCTTTGATCTCTGGGAAGGATTCCAACGCAATGTCTCGGCCCCTGATCTGAGCATCCAAGTCGAGCTTCAACCCTCCCGGAAGCAAGTGTGGCTGCGCCTGGAAGGCGTCCTTTCCGCGGCCGAAGCGCAAGGCCTCGCCCTACGCATTCGCGATTCCATGGCGCGCAGCAAGAGCCGTCTCGTTCTGGT
>CAYJNU010000014.1:0-24224 GCA_964371005.1 uncultured Verrucomicrobiota bacterium
AGCGTGCCGTGGCCGGTGAAAAATACAAGCATTTACTTAACACAGTAATACTAGGAGCACCATCCTTGCGGCGTTACCCACCGTGCGGTGTTGGGGATGCTCGAATTGCTGGGCAATGCACCGAAGCGCCCCCAGCTCCAACTTCGTGAAGCCCAGCTTCACCCAGTAATTGCCGCGCACGATGTCCCCGGCATACTCGCGAATGCGCACTGGGGCGCGCCGCCGTGCGCGGGTGTTATCATGTGCCTTCTTCACTGCGCACCTCGAATCGCACCGGCTGGGGTCGCGGTAGTCTTCAGCGGCGCAGTCGCGCGCAACTCGTCAATGAAGTCTTCAATCGATTTCTCCGCCTCTCCGATCTGTTTCTGCGCTTCGATGTACAGGAGCGCAAAACCATTCACGATACGTTCACCCCACCCGCTGCCTTCCGGCGGGTGGACAGCAAGGTTCTCCAGCAAGACCAACAGCGCATGGCACATGTCGTTGGCGTTGGATAAATCGTCAGACAGCCCAACCAATCGGGGACGCCAGTTCTCGACCACGGCCGCCGCTGAGTCGCCATCGGTGTGATCGTTCTGCGATGTTGCGCCAGTCGTCGGCACGCTCCCCGGCCCTGCGCCTGTTGGACTTCCCGTTGAGCGAACCTGCGGAACCGCGCCTCTGGCAGGCCAGCCGATTTGGTCCCAGCCGCGCGGGTTGAAATCGAGAATCCTGACCGCGTGGCGGTACTCCGCTGCGGACTCTTCACACAACCTCGCAAGCTCGGAAAGCTCGCTAGCTCCCAATCTTCCTTGCGCTTGCCCCACGCTGCGGAGAACGGCCCGGTCGGATCGTGAAAGGCGATCCCCTGCCCCGCTGATGGGGGCCGCCGCTTGCGGGCGACGCTGACTTGTGGATCGACGCGCAACCGCCTGTGCGCTACCGTTGCTTCGAATTCGTTTGGTTTGTTGCATACATTTCCATTCGGGTTCTTGTGCTCTGGCGCCGTTGACGCGGTGCCAGGGCGTTTTTGTTGTTACTGGTTTGGTCGCTTCAACCAAGCCTGCATCTGGAGAACAATCTCTCCGCCGGGCTCCCGCTCTCCGGAAAGCCAGCGCGAAACGCTCGCAAGTGGAACGGCTCGCCCAGATACCTTGGACAGGAATTCCGCCAGTGCGGTTTTCTTTCCGGGCTCAGCCGTCGCCTTCTTGAGTTCCTCCAACAGATTTGGCAGTTGCGATTTCACGGACCCGACACTAGATGATGTTTCCGCTTGCGTCAAGCTCTCATTATCCCGACCTCCACTGCATTCATGGCCGCGGAGCTTCGGATTGTCTGCATTCAACGCATCTTTGATGCTTCGAATAATCCGGTCACGTCTTCGAGCGAAGAACTTCTGGTTCAACTCTCCCAACTCGATCGCGTACTCCCGCGCTATAACGCTTGATGCGGCAAAACACAACAGCCGCAAAGTCCGGTCCATCCAGAAAACTGCAGCAACATCCTTGTCAACTTTTGCCCATGATTTTGGATTCATCACCCGGGTTTCCAGGTCGCCGGTTTCCATGAAGTCTTCTCCAAAGGACTGATCCAGCATCGCGTACGCAGCATCTACGACCGGCTTCATTAAGCGATTATAGGCAGCAAGAAACAGCTCGCGAGGCTTCATCATCACGCTTGTATCATCACTCAGGCGAACAAAACCAAACATCGGCCGCCTGCCGGTGGCCAACCACCGTTGCGAGATGTCCAACGCCTCACAGGCTTTCAAACCTATATCGGAACGAACCGGGGCTTTTGCATACTCGTAACTAGCCAGCCGGACGCGACTGATTCCGAGCATCGCGGCCAACGTTGGTTGATCGAACCTCGCGGCGAGCCGCGCCTCGCGCAACCTCACACAGACAGATATCTCACGCTGATCCAAGAAAGACTTGATCTTCACTGGGCGGTACACCGCTACAGTCTTTAGCATCCAAGATAAAAAACAAGTTGACTAAATTCTCCTCGCCGATAATATCTTCCACACATGGCCCGCCACGCCAAACGAAAACAGGTCCGCCGCCCCGGCCTCGTCGAGGCCGCGCGGGAGTTTGGCTGCACGCTCAGCCATCTGCGCCGCGTCGTCATCGGCGAGAGAGCCTCCCGCCGTTTGACCAAGCGCCTCACCGCCTGGCGTGCCAGGCAAACGGCCAAAGCTAAACGCATCCGCCCAAACGGGGCGGGGACCGCGCGCATCGGCGAGCAAGAAGCGCCGAGTTTTGCCCCGGTGGCGGAACGCCATTGCGAACTCTGTGGTTGAATAATGGTATGGCGAGCCAATTGACAAATCGAAGACGACACATCCGCCGCCCCGGCCTGGCTAAGGCTGCGCGGGCGTTGAACGTAACGCTTTCGCATCTCCGTCGCGTCGTCATCGGCGAGAGAATTTCCCATCGTCTGACCAAACGCCTCCGCACCTGGCAGGCCGAACAGCGCACCGCCCGCAAGATTTCCCCAACCAAACCACCCCACCCCGAAACATCATGTTGACCCCAGCCTCCCCCGAGTTGAAGGCCGTCGAATCCGCCCTGCATCGCTACGAAGCGGCCGTGGCTGAGAACGAACGGTTGCTCTCCCTGCAAGCCGAGCTCGCCGCCAAGACCGCCGAGGCGGTACGCAGCGGCGATCCCGAAGACGCTGATTTCGTCCAGCGCATCGCGATGGATCGCACGCGGCTGGAAATGTTGCCGGCCAAGCTCGCCCAGGCCGAGAGCGCCGTCCGCGCGGCGATGGTGGACTTGTATGAAGCCATGAAACCGGCCAGCCGCGTGCTGGGGCAGGCCAATGCCGACGCGCACACCGCGGCCAAGGCCAAGCTGGAATCCACGTTGCGGGAACTGCTCACCAACGAAGGTGTGATTCTCATTATGGTGGACACGGGCTTCCAATTCGCGAAATCGGTTCAACGACCGGCGCAACTCGCGGGCACGTTTAGCCCCATGTCGCTTTACGAAGTCCAAAATGATGGTCCTGCCCTGGCCAGCCTCGCCCGGCACTTGCTGAGCGTAGTTTCGCCCGCCTGCCAACCGGCTACGGTTTGAACCGACACACAGCTACTACGTCGCCAACCCCTCCATGAAGCTCAATTTCACGCCCGAACAAATCGCCCGCATGACCGTGTCTGAAGCGGGGCGTCACCTCGCCTCCTCCGCCACAGCGCTTGAGAACAGCGGGGGCATTTACAAAGGCGATTTCCACCGCGCCTGGCACGACGCGGAAACGCTCAATCCCGAACTGGCCGCGCACGCGCGCCGTCCCGCTGGAGCGCAGGCATGCGTTATCATCGGCAACACCGCCGCGCTGCCGGTGGGCGCCTCCGTGTCCGGACAAGACGGGCAGGACCTCACGACCGGATGGCCAGTGACAAAAGACGTGCTCGCCAAGATGGGCCTGCCCGAGGATGCCACGGCCGCGGAATACAACCTGTTCCGCCGCGCCGCCAAAGTGAAGCTCACTCCCGACGTTGCGGCCGTCGTTTTGAAAACGACGATCCAGGCGCTGCAACTCCAGCACGCGACCACGTTCAAAGATGCAATGGCGCTCCTGAAACAGCGCTTTCCGGAGATTCACGCCGCCGCACTGGAAGCCGGCAAAGCCCAATAGCTCCGTGTCACTCGTCAACAAGACCGATCCACGCCTGCCGCTTCCCCCACCGGTGGAAGTGCCGCCCGACGCATCAAGTGAATCGTGGTTCGCGGTGTTCCGGCATGGAGAAGGCCGGTTTGATGACGTGGAACTCAGCTTTCCCGGCGGCACCACTGCGGAGCGCATCCGGGCCAGCGCCGAACGGCGCAATCCCGGCGCGGAAGTTGTCGCCGTGTATCCAGCCGGCGCGGAGTCTGGCCGCTGGGTTGTGCTGCTGGCGGAGATCTTTGATCTCCCGGTCACCGTCGTCGCCACCATGGCCCTGGCTTCCCCAGCGCCGCGAGAGGTTGCCCTGGCGGAGGCGAAGCGTCTACTCCGGGCGCACCATCATCACGTTGTTTACCCAGCCGCATGAATTCCACACAAGACACCCTTTGCGTTCCGTTGCCGGATGAACTCCGCCAGCGCATTCTCGATTACCGCACCGCGCTTGAAAAGCTGCTCACTGAGCACGCGCAACGCGCCGCAGATGCCCCGGCCCGGCTGGCGAAATTGGAGGCCGATGAAACGGCACTGTCGGCTGAACTGGATCGTTTGCAGCGGAGCACCGCGCCGGACGATCCGGCAGCGATTGAGCAGCTCATGCGGCTCGAAACGCGCCTTCGCATGGTTCGTGCGCAGCTTGAACCCGCGCTCGAGGAGGTTGCCAGCGTTGCGCAACCGCCGCCGTTTTGGAATGCGGGCGATATCCGGCAACTGATTAAAGACCTCACAGTGCATTGGCGGGCAGCCTTGCTGCCGCTGGTCACGGCACAATTGCGTCCGTTCTGCGCCGATGAAACAGAGGCCGAGAATATCGCCCTCAGCACGGAAGCCATACAGGGGTTGGGCAGATTGCGCGATTCATGGCACGTGAACGAACGTGTCCCGGCCCGGTCGGGCCTTGTGGGTTCGCTCAATCGCCTCTTTGACCGGGCACTGCGCGGACAGCCGTCACTCACTTTTGATCCGCCGTTGCCCGACGGCGCGGAGTCCCCGGCTGAAGTTCAATCCGAAGAACTTCCCCAGCCCGCCTGACGATGCGCATTCTCACAAACAATTTGGCCAGAGGTTCTGCAGTTGTTTCATGCTGGCCACCCCGGCACGGAAGCGGCTCCGCGCCGGGACCTACTTTCACCGTGCCCGTCAAGGTTGTGAAGGCATGAAACCATCGGGGGCAACGACATTCGATTTTGGGCGGCGGGAGCGCGGCCTCACGGAGGATGCTTTGCTGTCCAACGGCCGCCGAGTGCCCCCCGGCGGCCGTAGTCTTTCGCGCCGCGTCGTCTTGCTGACGACCGTGGCCATGTTGTTTGCGGGGCGAGTTGGGGGCGCAACCGATCCGATGCAAATCCCAATCCCGCCGCCCGGCAGCGCCTGCCAAATCACCATCCTGAGTCCGCTGCTGCCGCTTCCGGCGGTGAACGCGGCACTGCGGCTAAGCACCGAGCATGTGATGACGCTGATTGATGATGGGAAAATCGGCTGGGCCTTCGATCTGGCGTGTGAGGGAGCGCGAAACAGGTTTGTCCTCGCGTTGGCGCAGAGCGTGGCGGATTACCAACGGGGGACGCGCGTAGTGCCGGCCGACGCGGACTTCCAGTTGGTATTGCGCTTGATCTTCCCGATGGCGCCAACCCCGCGGGCTGGTGTTGTTGGAACAATCCGCGCCTGCACGGTCGCCCGGCAGTTTGGGGTGAAATCGGATTTGATCATGCGCTTCGTGGATTCGGGCCTTGTCAAAGCGGTTTCGGGAACTCCCCGGCATCCGGGTCCGAACGGCTCGCCCGCGCTCATCTTCAGCAGCGTGTCGGAATTTCTGCGCGCCCGCCGCATCGTATGAACGGCCCCCTCTTTAATCTTGGGCACGGAGGAACGTGGCTTGGAAGCCGCCTTGCCCTGCCATCGCGCCAGTCGGAGAGCTGGCGCGGTGGCGCTTTTTACCCGGCGCGCGGAAAACCTCCCCGCTGAGACCATCATGAGCCCTCTCCGGCCAACCACTTCCAAGCCACCCGCTCGTTTTACGGCCGCGCAAAGCATCCCTGCTTGGCAGAGCGAGCGCGCCCGCCAATTGCACACGCTCTTCGCACGGGTGAGCGCCGCCTGTCAGAATGGCCGGGGCCTCTCGAAATCATTCCAGCGCTTCGCCCGCCGCTGGTCTGGCAAGCCCTTCAAGTCTGATTCTGCCAAACGCTGGGCAGTATCGAGCCAGAGTCTTTATCAGCATTGGCGGCGCTGGCGGCGCGGCGGGCAGGTTGAATCCGCGCTATTCCTCAAATACGTCACCCCAGGCCCGGCCATTCCCCAGTGGGTGGTGGTGCGGTTTCATGCGTTCGTTTGCAAGCGCGAGTTCCCTAACTTCAGGGCCGCTTGGGACACCTTTTGCGCCCGCGGCTGTCCGGCGCAATTCGGATGCAAGCCAAGGCACGCCCGGATACCCGTCACATACCAGCAACTCCGTTACAACTATAGCACCGCTACTTTCCGTGAAAGTCAACGCCTCCAGGGCGCCATCAAAGACGCGGAGCGTGCATTTAACTGGTTCCGTCTCCGTGTGGACGCCGAAATCCGCGAACGCTTGCCAGTCAAGCCCCAACGCCGCCGCCGCACTCGCGAGGAACTCAGCCTGCTGTCCTCTGAGTTATGAATCTGGCGCAACACCCCAAAATCGAGAAACCCGATTTCGCGCAGGACGCGCCGGAAGCCCGTCGGACGCCCCAAGACCGCGGTTTGCGATTCCGACGCGCCACGCGGGCGATTAAAGGGCTCTTAACTACCTTGAAACGTGTGTGCATTTGCGCCCGGCTCGCCCCGGAAAGCCGTTTTCTGGGGTGCGGCGTTTCGGGCCATCAAATCGTCACCCGTCTGAACTGATATGGCGAACGCTGACAAATCCCTCGAAATCCTCATCCACACCAGGACGGAAATGGAAGGTGCGGAAGATGCCGTCGAGACGCTGGAGCGCCAAATCGGCAAGGCAAAAGCCTTGGGCAAGGATTACAGCCAACTGGAATCTCAGTTAAAGCAGGCCCGCGCCGCGATTGATGAATTCAAGCAATCGGGGCAGGCATCCGAGGGTGAAACCGAGCAGCTCTCCACTGCCACCGAAAAGCTGACCCTCAAGCATGCCGATTTGAAAAGCATGCTAAAAGGCGCGGCTGCAGAGTTCCCGCTCTTGGGCCGTCTGGGCCAACTCGCCCTTAACCCAATCGCCGGTGCGGTGGCGGCCATCACGGCTGGCTACGCCCTATGGCGTCGGCGCATTGAGGAAACGGCTGCGGCCCTGCAATCCCTGGAACTCCCGGACCTGAGCACCAACCACATTGGGATGGTTTCCGCGGCAACCACAGCCTGGCAAGGTTACGGTGATGCAGTGCGGCGCGCTCGCGAGGAGCTGGCCTCGGCATCCGCCACGGCTGCACAGGTCGACACCAACATCCAAGAGGCGATGCGTCGCCAACTGGAACTGATTCGCGCCATTCAGGAATTCGCTCGCACACGGGCGCAGGCCGAGGGCCGCCCCACGGCGCAGATTGACTTGGACGCCGATGCCGTCAGCCGCGCTACCGCGATTCAAGCCCGGCGACAGCAACTACAGAACCGAGAAAATGAGGCCGCCGCTCTGGAGGCAGAGGCCGCCCGGAAACGTGCGGCAGCCGGCGGCATCGGGACTGCGAGCGCCTCGCACGATGCCACGATGCAGGGCAAGCTGGACGAAGCGGCCAAAACAGCCAAAGCCGACCGGGAGAAACAGTTCGAGGCAATCGACACGATTGACACAGCCTTGACTCCGGGCGCGCCCGGCCGGCAGTGGGCCTCGATGAAGCTGAAGCTGCAACAACTCTGGACGGGCATGTCCCCACAGGAGTTGCGAGCCCAGGCTCAGCGCCAAGCGGACAGCGATCTTGAAATCGAACGCGGCGCGGATCGGTTTCGCGCCAGCGGCCCGGAGCGGGAACGCGAACGCGCGCGGCGCGAGGAACTGCTGTCCGGCGCGGCCAACTCACAAACCAAGGCCGACCAAATCCGCTCCGGTTTGCCGGCTGAGCGGACCAGAATTGATGCCGACGAGCGGGCGAATGCGGAGGTGCTGGAATACGCACGCCGGACGGCAGAAATCCAGCGCCAACAGGAGGAAGCTCGCCGCGCCCAGGAAGCGGAGCGCGAACGCGCCCGTGAAAACGAGCGGCTCAATCGCGACGGGCGGCAGCAACTGCATGATGATTTTCAGAATCGCCCGCGTGACGTGAGTTCGGCGGGCAGTCCCTCATCTCCCAATCTCCCCACCCCTGCGGAAGACGGCAACGGCTTGCTGGCCGCGTTTGAGGAGTACCACTCCGCGACCGTCGCTTCACAGCAAGCCCTCGCCGAGCGCATCCGCTCCCTGGCCCAACATTTGGCAGATTCCAACACACGGTTCACTGATTCATTGGTATGAACTTTGAGAACATCAAGCTGGACGAAGGCGACTGGGCCATCGGGCTTCGGTTGAACATTGTCGAGAGTGATTTTCGGCAGCAGGGCTTCTCTGCGCCTGGCTACCTGGCTCCGTTTATCCTCGCCGACCTGTTGCAAACCAAACTGGAAGCGGCCGGGCTGGAAAACAGTAGAGTCGTGCTGGGCGGGCAGTTTCACGCCTGCGGAGGTTTTGTGAGGACTACTGACGTCGAGGCGGCGCTGCCGATCCTACGCGCGACACTCAAGCGGTATGGCATCGTGGAACCTTTTGTGGAGTTTTTCGTTTATGATCGCAACGAGCTGGTCTGGCGACCACTCACCCGCCACGTCGTTGGAAAATACGAGCTCGCGGAGGTTGAGGCTGAAGTTTACCGAGCTGTGGCGGCGATAACATCGGCCGCGCACCGATTCCCCACCCAGGCTGCAGCCGCATTGGATTCTCAACCAGAATGACACCCGCCTTCATCGTCACCGCCCGCCAGCTCGCCGACGTGCTCGGGAAGTCCCCGCGGCTGATCCGCAGACAGCTCGCCGGAATCAAGCCCGATGGCGAAGTCGTTGTGCGCGGCAACTTGACGGCCGCCTGGCGGATCGAATCGCTGCCATCGCCCCTGCAAACCGAACTCGAAACCGCCCGGAAAGTCCGCGGACTGGCCACCGTGGAGGCGCTCTTTGCCGAGGTCAAGCCGTGGCAGCCGGAATTCCCCTGGCGCGAGGTGTGCCTGGCACAGCAGCAGGACGCCCTTAAACTCCAGCGCTCCATGTTGCCGGTCCTGGAACGCCACCAAAGCCCGATTCTGGACGGCGGCGAACTGGTGGAAATCGGCCTCCGCAACTACGCGCGTGAATTCGGGCGGGAGATTTCACCCGACCGCTGGCGCTACCTCTTCAACCGCACGTTGGAACGGGATCGCGGCCTGAATCAATTCCACCGCCCGGCCCTCTTCCTGCCCGGCAACCTCAAACCGGTTATGCTCGGCGCAACGAAACCCACCGACGCCGATTTTGAACCGCTGAGCGATTGCCTTGCCCGCTTCGCGGATCCGCTCAAGCCAACCGGCGCGGAAGTGGACGCGCTCTGGATCGAAACCGTCGAATTGTTCGTTGAACTGGCGGGCTCGGCGAACCCCAAGAAGCTCAAGAAACTCAAACGCCGGCTGCTCGATTTCCTGTGGAGCCGCGCCGCTTTCATGGCCGCCTCTTGGAACGCGCTCCGCGTAAACTTCGACCGCAAGGTCAAGCGGGTGCAATCTGAATCAGGAAACACGCTGGCGCTGCTGGACGGCCGCGAGCTGAAACGCGGCGAATCCCGCGCGCCTGCCATTCCCCAGGCGGATGTGGACGTTGCCGCCTGGCATTCGGCGCAAAACTGCGGCGGGCGCACCGCCCAAGCCGTCCGCGAGCTGGCTGGGCTCGGGGAGAAGTCCGGACTGACTCCGGACACGCTGGCGCTCATCAATGCGCCGCACACCAGCAAGAGCTACGTGAACCGCCGGCTCTTCGCGCGCGTGCATCGCGATGCGGAATTGATTGCGCCTTATCTGCTCGGCAAGAAGGCCATTGACGACGCGACACCCTCACTGCGGCGCGACCGTACCAATCTGCCTTCAATGCGCGTCGTGACCGCGGACGATTTCACGATGCCGGTTTACTGCTTTGTGCCGGATGGCAAAGGCTGGTGGCTGCTCACGCGCGGACAGGTTCTGCTCATGATTGACTGCCGATCGCTCAAGATCATCGGCTGGTCGCTACAACCGGAGCGCAACTACAACTCCCTCGTGATTCGCACGCTGATGAACCAGACCTGCAGCGAGTGGGGATTGCCAGGCGTCTGGCTGTTTGAAAATGGCATCTGGAAAAACGCGCACCTGGTCAAGGGCGCGCCGCGCGAATGGCGCGAGGGCAAATCGTGGGCAGAAATCAAACCCGGATGGGAAAAGCTGGGCGTGCGGTTCATTCACGCCAAGCGCGCCCGCTCGAAACCCGCCGAGCTCGTCGGCGGTAAGCTTCAGAACTTGATGGAACGCATGCCTGGCTATTGTGGACGTGACGAACGGCGCGATTGCCCGGAAGTCACCCGGCTGAACAAGCTCGCGGTCGAGGCGCCAAGTCATCGCGTTGAACCGCACGGCCACTTTCTGAGTTACGATGCTTGGGAAGCCGAACTTGGAAAGCTGATTGCAGCCTATAACGCCGCCCCTCAGCAAGGCGACGTCCTGCAGGGCCTCTCCCCCGACCAGGCTTTCGAGGCGCATTGGCCACACCATGATCCACCCTCGAAACTCGATTCCACCTGCTGGCATTTGCTGGCGCACTACGTCAGCGAGCGCCCGGTCGGTGTCGAGGGCATCAAGTTCAAGATCGGCGCCGAGACGTATATCTACCGCGATGAAAGCACTTCCGCCTTGCGCGGGCAAACCGTGCTCGCGTGGTTTGATCCGGAGTGTCCGGACTTGCTCGGTGTCACCGACCTCAGGGAACGCAATCCGGTTTTGGTCCGCCGGGAATGCAAGGTGGACTTCCTCGCCGCGCTGGACCGCGACGGTGACGCGGGCCGGGCGTACCACACGGAACTGGAGAAAGTTGCCGCGCACAACGCTTACCCGAAAGCCAGGTTCAACGTGCTCAAAGCGAAGTTCGCGCCCTCATTTCGCAGAAACTTTGTCGCGCCGGCCGTCTTTGATACCGCGCTCAATTTCACGTCGCAACGGCTGGACCACAAAGCGAAAACGGAAGACCAAACCCGCCGCCAATCTACCGTCGCATCGCGGGCCAACAAGCTTGGGCTTCCAGCCGCGCTGGTTCGCCGCGCGGATGAATCCACCGCAGCAGGCTTGGAGATGATGGCGCGAGCCGAGCGGGCGATGGCGGACGCCGAGAGTGAAGCGGACGCTCCAAAGGTTTACGTTTTGAAACCTCCAGGGGATTCAGCGCGCTACGTGGATTATCTGATTGAGCGCCTGGCCAAATTTCGCGCCGCCGGTAAGAGTTATGGGCAGGCATTCAACAGCGAAATCACGCCCCGCTCGGTGGCACGAATCGTCAAGACCCAACTCGGATGCGATCCTCACGACAGTTTCCGCTTTGAGGCGGTATGCGCTTACTTGAAGGCCAAGATTGATGCCACGATTCAAGGAAAGCGCAACGCTGCCAGCGGAGTGGCGAACTATCGAGAATTCAGCGCTCCGCAACCGGCAACGCAAGGCCAAACCGAATGAGTTCCACACGACGAGTTGAACCTGGCGCCCAGCGCCGTCAGAACGGCTGGGCTTCGGCGCCGGAGTATGATGTCCTGCGCGGTTTGAACGGAACGGCTGTCGCCTTCAAGGCCGCGCTGCAAGACAGCCCGGCGAAACGCGAACTGCTTTTCCTCCTGCAGGCGCTGAGCCTGCGCGAGGGTGGAACGAAACGCATCGCTCGCGAGCTGGTGGAAATGTTCCCGGAGCGCATCGGCACACCCACCATGCATGCAATCGGCTGCAAGCCGGGCAAGCGCCTGACTTTGGAGCAGTGCGAAAAAATCGAGAGTGAGCTTTACGGCGGGTCATCCCGTGATTTTGATGTATGGGATGATATTGTCGACGGTAAATCCGGGCGCCGAGACACAAAAGCACTTCCAGCCAACCCCCCGCCCGACGCGGCAGATTGCTTTTGCGCGGAATCCCGGATCCAATGTGAGAGCATCCTCCATGTCTTCATTGAGGAACTTTGCTGTGATCCGAAGCTAGAACTCGCCGGACAGCGCAGCCCGGATCGGAACTACCGAGGCATCGTCGAGACGGTCTTGGAGGACGCCCGCTACAATCTTGAGCGGAATCCGAAGATGGGCCGTGAACGTCCGGACTTGGCCGCCGCCGTCGAAGACCGCAACTCCTTTCGCCTTGCGCAGCTTGAGTGCTTCCGCGACGTGCTCGGCGCGCTCTTTGAATTCCAGCGCCGGTACACCGACCGCGCCCACACCGACTTCGTGGAAACCAGCATCGGGAAGATCGTTTTCGAGGCGATGGATTACGTCCTTGAAACCGGACGCTCCGCGCTGATCGAAGGCCACTCCGGCTACGGCAAGACCACGGCCTTGAAAGCCTGGTGCGACATGCACCTTGGCCAGGCACGCTACGTTCAATTGACGGGCATCACGTCGCGCACGAGTTTCTTTCGCAAGCTGGCGAAGGCACTGGGCGTTGCCAGCGGGGGTGGAATGTCGTCTGGCAAGATTCAGGCGCGGGTTGAGGAATTCCTTCAGCGCACGAAGCTTGTGCTGGCGATTGATGAGGCGCAATACCTGTGGCCGCAAGGCAAGCGCATCGAGAGTCACCCCGAACTGATTAACTGGCTCAACACGGCCTGCTACAATGAAGGGGTGCCGTTTGCGCTCTCGGCAACCAAGCAGTTCACATTGCGGAGACAGCTAATCGAGCGGCAGACGGATTGGAGCAGCGAGCAAGCGCGCCGTCGCATCCGCAAAGCCATCCCGCGCCCCGAGTCGCCGAACACCGAGGACCTGGTTGCCGTCGCGCGCAAGCAGCTGGGCGACTTGGGCGAGGGTGCGGTGGACTTCGTTGTCGGTTACGCCCTCACGTCGCGCGGCTTTTTCCAGACGATCACTGATGCGATTGAGGACGCGCAACTGATTGCGAAGCGCGCCGGTCGGGACCGGATCACGGTTAAGGATTTGAAGACGGCGGTGTACGACTGGCGAGCGCCGTCCGACGCCGCGTTGCAGCGCGTCTTCGACAGCAAACCCGAAAGCCGCCGCCGCAACGTGCGCCAGGTTGTGCCAGTTGAAGCGCCGGAATCATCGCCCGATAACGAGCCGTTAAGCCCGGTTTCAAGAGGCTTACAGCCGGGCCGCGGCGGGTTTGAAATAGTTCCGCGTTCCGTGCGCCCTGAAGCCGTGCCTGTGCCTGTCGGCTGAACGATTTCTCCGCGCGTCCTGTGCGAGCGCGGAGCCACAGCGCGCCTCCCCCGCAACCGAGTTGACGCGGAGAGGTTGTGAAACGCCACACACTGGCGGCGCTATTTCCCTGCCCTCTCCGTTTTGGAAACCAAGACTCGCTTCTGCACATTTGCACCGTCGTTTTACAGTCACAACCGGATGCGTGGCTTTGAGGCAAGGCACCTTGACTCGTGATGATCCGCAGGAGTCGGTTGTGCCCTCCCCGAAGACACGAAGCCCGGACAAGATCAGAATCCTGTCCGGGCTTGAGATTGTTACGGGAGGTTACTTCTCGGCGGCCTGCTGTTCGCGGGCACGCTTGCTATCGTCAATGACCTTCTGCGCCATTGCGGAAGGCATTTCCTCGTAGTGGCTGAAATCCTCGCTGTGGGCGCCGCGACCGCCGGTGAGCGAGCGGAGCGTGACCGAGTAGCGGTAAAGTTCCGCCGCCGGCACTTGGGCCTTGATGACCTGCATGCCGCCCACAGAATCCATGCCCTGAATCTTGCCGCGCCGGCTGGACAGATCGCCCATCACGGCACCCATGAAATCATCGGGCACCTTGATTTCCACGTTTTGGATCGGCTCGAGCAGAATGGGTCGCGCGGCCTTGAACGCTTCCTTGAACGCTTCGTAGCCGGCGATCTGGAACGCGATGTCCTTGGAGTCCACCGGGTGCATCTTGCCGTCATAGAAATCAATCATCACGTCGGTGACACGGTAGCCGGCAAGGATGCCCTCGTTAGCGGCGCGGTTGACGCCCTTCTCGACCGACGGCACGAAGACGCGGTCCACGTTCTGGCCGACAAGCGATTCGGTGAATTCGAGTCCGCTATCGCGCGGCTTGGGTTCGATGCGCATCCAGACCTCGGCGAACTGACCGGCGCCCCCGGTTTGTTTCTTATGGCGATACTTCGAATCGCCCCGCCCCTTGATGGTTTCGCGGAAGCGAATCTTCGGCGGCAGCATCTCGATCTCGACCTTGTACCGCTTTTTCATCTCGTCCACGATGACGGCCAGGTGCAGTTCGCCCTGCGCGGAGAGCACGGTCTGGTGCAATTCCCCGTCCACGGCGTGGGTGAACGTCGGATCGGCCTGGTGCAACGCCGCCAAACCTTGCGACAGCTTGTCTTCCTCGCCTTTGACCTTGAGCACGATGGCGGCGTGGATGTTGGGCTTGGGCCATTGGACCGGCGGCAGGGTGCGGAGCAATTTCGGGCTGGCCAGGGTGTTGCCGGTGTGGGTGTCCTTGAGCTTGACCGTCGCGCCGATGTCGCCCGCGCTGAGTTGATCCACTGCCTCGCGGGTCGCGCCGTTGAGGAGGTAAATCTGCCCGACCTTTTCGGAGGAGCGGCGGTTGGTGTTGGTGAGTTCCGTGCCCAGCGTGAGTTTGCCGGAATAGACGCGGAAGAACGACACTTCACCGAACTTCGCCTCGCTCAGGGTTTTGAAGACGTAAAGCACCGGTTCGGGCGAATGGGAATCCAGTTCCACTTCCGCGTCATTGTTGTCCAACGCCTTGACCTTGGGACGATCTTCGGGCGATGAGCCGTACTTGGCGATGAAATCCATCACGCGCGCCACGCCAATGTTGTTCTCGGCGGAGGTCACGAACAGAGGGATGAACGACTGCGCCAGGATGGCCTTGTGCAAGCCGCCGCGCAGTTCCTCCTCGGTGAGCGATCCCTGCTCGAAGAACTTCTCCATCAGGGCGTCATCGGCCTCGGCGATGTATTCCACGAGTTTCTCGTGCAAGGTTTTGACCTGATCCGCCGCGGCGCCGCTGGCGGGCGCTTCGGTGAACTTGCCGGACTTGTCGCCCGCGAAAGTGATGACCTCGCTGCGCGGCACATCGAGAACCTGGCTGAACGCCGGGCCGGGATTCAGCGCCAGGCTGAGCGGGAACACCCGTTCGCCGAAGAACTGCCGAATCTGCGCCAGCACGCGGTCGAAATCCGTGTTTTCCTTGTCGAGGCCGTTCACCACAAAAATCTTCGGGATGCCGAACTGTGTGGCCCAGTCCCAAACCTGCATCGTGCCCACGCCGGGGCCGTCCTTCGCGTCCACCACGATGACCGCGCAATCCGCCACGCGGAGAGCGCCGAGCGCTTCACTGATGAAATCGAGGTAGCCGGGGCAATCGAGGAAGTTGAACTTCTTGCCCTGCCATTCGGTGTGGAGGAGGGAGGCTTGAATCGAGATCTTTCGCTCGCGTTCGTTCTCGTGGTAATCGGAGACGGTTGACCCCGCCGCCGTGCTGCCGAGGCGGTTGATTATACCGCCGCAAACAAGCATCGCCTCCGTGAGCATGGTTTTGCCCGACGAGGCGTGACCGACTATGGCGAAGTTCCGAATCTCCGATGGTTGATATGTTTTCATTCGTTGAGGCTGCTTGAATCCCGGTTGGAGTGGACTGAGGGTGGGGGCGTCTGGACGCCAAAATCCGCCCGCCCGGCGACCGCGTTGCCGCGTGACGCCGCGCCGACACCTGACAGATTGGGCGAAAAGTATCGCATAACCCTGCGTTGCCCGGTCTCGCCGGGCGAGTGCCGCTACCTGAGGCGAAAAACTGGGCGAGCATACGCAAACGCCCGCAACGCCGTCAATCGCCCGGGCAGGATTCGCTCATTTTTCGGTTACCCCGCCCGGCGGCGAGCACGGCAACGCACTCAGCCACCACCTCCATTCAAGCCAGCGCCAGCAGGATGACCATGCCGACGATCGTCGTCAGGATCGTCACCGGGATGCCGAACTTGGCGTAGTCCCAGAAACCGACTTCCGCGTGGCCGCGGGCCGACTCGACGACGATGATGTTGGCCACCGAACCCAGGATGGTGAGGTTTCCCGCCAAGGTCGTCGCCAGCGCCATGACCTTCCACATCAACTCCGGTTGCGCGAAGCTGCCGATCCATTTTCCCGCCACGAGCACGAACGGCACGTTGGAGAAGACGTTTGAGCCGAGCGCGGCGAACCACGCCAGGTTCCACGCCTGACTGTCTGCCGTGCGGCCAAAGACGGGGTGCAACCTGGCGTAAGCCTGATCGGGCAACCCGGTCCCGTTTAGCCCTTCCACGACGACGAACAGAGCAGCAAAGAATACCAACAGATGCCAGTCCACCAACTTGAGCACTTCATGCGTGTCGCGCCGCGCCAAGACCATCACCAGCGCGCCACCGGCCAGCGCCGTCCAGGCCAGGTTCAACCCGGCCACGAAACCGACGAACACCAACCCCAGCACGGCAAAGGTCATCGTCAACAACTTGCGGTCCAGCGGGCGCGGTTTGGCTTCCGGCCGGTGGATCACGGCTTGCGCCAATGTTTTTCGGAAGCCGAAGCCAAGCACCGCGTACTGAATCGCCAGACCTGCGACCGCGACCGGCAGCAGCGACGCTGAGAAGTGCAGGAACGGAATTCCCGAGAGATGGCCAATGATCATGTTCTGCGGGTTGCCGACCAGCGTGGCGACGCTGCCGAGGTTGGCGCTCATCGCGAGTGCCAGCAGGTACGGCGGGAGCGGGAGTTTGCCGCGCACCATCACCGCCACCACCAGCGGCGTCAGCATCAGGCACACGGTATCGTTCACCAGCAACGCCGAGAGGATGCCCGACGTGCAAATGAGGTGGAGCAGGAGCGAGCGCGGCGTCTTGGCGGCGCGCAGAATCCAGTCCGCCGCCCATTCGAAGAAGCCCGCGAGGAACAGATACGCGGAGATGAGCATCATCCCGAGCAGCAGCACCAGCGTGTCATAGTCCACCGCGCGGTACACCTCCTCGGGCGTCATCACCCCGCACGACACCATCAGCACCGCACCCAGCAACGCGGCGGCGGGACGGTAAAGCGGCAGAATCTTCAGCCGCCGCCCGCTGATGAGCAGGTAGGTGAAGCCAAAGATGACAATGGCGAGGATTTCCTTTGTTACCACGTTCACAAATTCGCTCCGGCGGCAACACCCGCGCGTTTGGCAGGCGGCATCATCACGACAAGGCAGTTACTCTGCCGGTCGGCCACGCCAGACTGATGTCGGACGCCGTTGAATGCAAGGCTCAGCATGAACCCTGGGCCGCAGGGCGGACGCCTGATTCCGTGGCGCGAATTGCTGCGGTTGAATTCTGCTTGAGCGGCGCAGTTCCCAGGAATAGGTTCGCGTCGAGCTGGGTGCGGGCATAGCTCCAGTGCTGGGTGTGCCCAAAGCCGGCTTTCCTTCCGCGCGGAAGGGGCGGGTATTGGGCGTCACCGTGTGTAGCCCAATGCCCGCTTGTTTTTTTGGATCGAGCCAACTTCCTGAACGCTGCCGCGCGCCGGAGTTCTCACGCGCCGGGCATTACCGTCTCAAGCAGCCTCCTGGCGGGCTACCCCAAGATCGCGTCGAGCCCTCTCCTTTCGATTGGATTGGCCCCGGGAACTGGCGATGGGCGGGCGTCTTGTGCTGAGGAGAGGGGTGGATTGCGAATGAGATTGTCACCGAATTGCCACCCGAGCGCCTTCTGACCGTAACCCATCTCACCCAACCTCAACATGTTGTCGCGGCGGCGTCCACCCGCCCGAAGGGCTCTTTGGAATTAGAAAGAGGCGCAAGCCTCCACCGTAGCAAAACGATCCGCGGCGGCGCTGCACTCCACGAACACAATGAGGAAGAACGCCGGTTATCGGCCGATGGAGTAGATGGGCGGTGCTATCGCCCACTGACGCGAACGCGTCATTGCCACGCCGCAAGGCAGAAGTCTAGCTTCGTCGGCACAGGCCACGATGGCTTAGTGCGAAGGCGACCTGGATTGGCAGTGTTCCTTGTGCCGACCGTTCTTGATCCGCGATCCGGTTGGACCTCCGCGCGCGGCGTGACTGCCCGAGGCGGGCGAGAAAACAACCAATAATCGAGATTGACAAAAAGCCGGCGCGCATGTTAGTTCGTGCGTTAACGCGTAGCGCAGCCCAATGTGGAAACCAGACAGGCGCGGATATGATCGTGACGACAGCGAACCCAGTAATTGGTTAGGCCGTTGACGGAAGACCTCTAAACCGAAACCCCAAATCCCTGCAGAACACATGAGAAACCCAAGTGATGTCCTCAATCTAACGCAGAAACGCACGTTGCTCCGTGGCGTCGGTCTTGCCCTCGGACTGCTGCTGCTCTGCCTGACAACCGCGTCGCTGAAGGCGGCGAGTGCGACAGTTTATGCAAACGATTTTGAATTCTACGCCGATGCGGCCACGAGCCTCCTGGACGAGGCGGATGCGAATCCGACGGGGAGCGAGTGGATCATCAGCGATGACACGCCGGTGGGGGGCACGGCGGGCAGCGGGGTGCAGGTGATCAACTGGCTGGCGCATTCCGGGTCGAAGGCGCTGCTGTTCCGCAGCAGTTCGGAGGCGCAGATTCACTTTCCGAACCCGCGCAGCGGGTTTCGCTATCAAATGGATTTCTGGATGTATGTGCATAAAGGGACGGGCGACCGGAACTTCTACCTGATTCCGCGCGGGGAGGGAGCGGACTATAACGGGGCGGACTACATTGCCTATCTGTCACATCGGGGAACGACCGCCGGCATTGATTATTACGACGGGGTGGCCAATAACAACGCCGGGGCGTGGACGGACAGCGGGGCGTTGCACACGGAAGACACGTGGCAGCATCACCGCCTGGTCATAGACCCGAACACGCTGAAGATGGACCTCTATCTGGACAACATGGACACGCCGGTGGCCAGCGGGCTGGACCTGGCGCGGTGCGAGGTGGCCGTGCCGACGATGATCCGGCTGCTGCATGAGGGCAATTCGGCGGATGACGGGTATTTCGTGATGGATGACTTCAGCCTGACGGTGGAGGGTTCGGTGGATCTGAGCAGTCCGTTTACGGAGGGCTTTGAGAATTATCCGGCCCGGATCAATGCGGACGATGACGCGGATCCGCAGGGACCGTGGATCACGACGGAGACGGACGGCACCGGGACGGGCCGCGCGTTGGCACCTGGGAAGGTGCAAGTGGTAGATGGGGCGTCGGGAGTCATCGCGCGGACGGGCGACAAATGTCTGAAGATTGAAGGCGGGCAGCGGGCCGGCGCGAGCGTGGCCTGGGGAACGCCGCCGGAGACGGACGTGCAAGTGACGTGGTGGGCGCTGGTGCCCGAGTCGGTCGTGGGCACGGTCGGCACCGAGTTCACTTACCTGCGGATGTCGCTCTACGGAGCGGAGAACGGAAACAACGTATCGGGCGGCGACAATGCGCTGCTGGGCTACGGCATCCGCAATGCGACGGTGGGAGACGGGACGTCGTTGACGTACTACACCAACACCACCGGTTGGCTGGACACGGGCGTCAATTACACGCCGAACGTGTGGGAGGAGTATCGGTTGACGACCGACACGGCGAAGGGGCAGTACACCATTGTGAAGAACCCGAGCGGGGCGAATCCGGAAGTGGTGGTGGCGGGGGTGTCGATGATCGGCACGGCGACCAACTGGGCGCCGGTGTTCATGGCGGCGTGGAGTTCCTCCAACGGCACCAACCATCCGCCCGTCTATGTGGACGACATCACCATCAAAGCGGTGCGGCCGGGAATGGTGAGCGTTTGCGAGAATGATTTTGAATTCTACGCCGATGCGGCCACGAGCCTCCTGGACGAGGCGGATGCGAATCCGACGGGGAGCGAGTGGATCATCAGCGATGACACGCCGGTGGGGGGCACGGCGGGCAGCGGGGTGCAGGTGATCAACTGGCTGGCGCATTCCGGGTCGAAGGCGCTGCTGTTCCGCAGCAGTTCGGAGGCGCAGATTCACTTTCCGAACCCGCGCAGCGGGTTTCGCTATCAAATGGATTTCTGGATGTATGTGCATAAAGGGACGGGCGACCGGAACTTCTACCTGATTCCGCGCGGGGAGGGAGCGGACTATAACGGGGCGGACTACATTGCCTATCTGTCACATCGGGGAACGACCGCCGGCATTGATTATTACGACGGGGTGGCCAATAACAACGCCGGGGCGTGGACGGACAGCGGGGCGTTGCACACGGAAGACACGTGGCAGCATCACCGCCTGGTCATAGACCCGAACACGCTGAAGATGGACCTCTATCTGGACAACATGGACACGCCGGTGGCCAGCGGGCTGGACCTGGCGCGGTGCGAGGTGGCCGTGCCGACGATGATCCGGCTGCTGCATGAGGGCAATTCGGCGGATGACGGGTATTTCGTGATGGATGACTTCAGCCTGACGGTGGAGGGTTCGGTGGATCTGAGCAGTCCGTTTACGGAGGGCTTTGAGAATTATCCGGCCCGGATCAATGCGGACGATGACGCGGATCCGCAGGGACCGTGGATCACGACGGAGACGGACGGCACCGGGACGGGCCGCGCGTTGGCACCTGGGAAGGTGCAAGTGGTAGATGGGGCGTCGGGAGTCATCGCGCGGACGGGCGACAAATGTCTGAAGATTGAAGGCGGGCAGCGGGCCGGCGCGAGCGTGGCCTGGGGAACGCCGCCGGAGACGGACGTGCAAGTGACGTGGTGGGCGCTGGTGCCCGAGTCGGTCGTGGGCACGGTCGGCACCGAGTTCACTTACCTGCGGATGTCGCTCTACGGAGCGGAGAACGGAAACAACGTATCGGGCGGCGACAATGCGCTGCTGGGCTACGGCATCCGCAATGCGACGGTGGGAGACGGGACGTCGTTGACGTACTACACCAACACCACCGGTTGGCTGGACACGGGCGTCAATTACACGCCGAACGTGTGGGAGGAGTATCGGTTGACGACCGACACGGCGAAGGGGCAGTACACCATTGTGAAGAACCCGAGCGGGGCGAATCCGGAAGTGGTGGTGGCGGGGGTGTCGATGATCGGCACGGCGACCAACTGGGCGCCGGTGTTCATGGCGGCGTGGAGTTCCTCCAACGGCACCAACCATCCGCCCGTCTATGTGGACGACATCACCATCAAAGCGGTGGCAGCCATAACCCCGGCTTTCTCCATTAGCTCAGTGGTGCGGGTGCCTTCCGGAGTGCAGTTAACGTGGGAGGCCGTCGGCAACGCCACGTACGACGTGCTGCGCGGCACGGACATCGCCAATGCTGCCAGCTTCGAGCCCATTACGACCGACCTGACTACCCCAACGTTCATCGACACGAGACCGCCCACCAGCGGGGCGTACTATCGGGTGGTAGCCAAACCTTAGCGGTGCGAAGCCGACGAAGGGCGGGGGGCTGTTAAACCGGCCCTCCGCCTTTCAAGAGTAAGTAGCGCGTGGAAGAGAAAGCCGGAAAACATCACCCCCCCAGAATCCTGCCCGGGTTGCTCAGGATGCTGCTTGAGCGCCGCGGGACGTGACCCAGTCTTTATTGTCAGCAGCCACAACGAAACAAACCGAAACCCCTATGAAAACGCGAAGCCGTCAGAAACCTCTGCAACTCCCCGCATCGCGATTCGCCCGGACCGCATACCTATTGTTCGTGGTCACGGCGTTGACCGCAACAACCACCCTCCAAGCAGCGATAACCGGCCAGTGGGATTTCAAGTCTGGTGACCTTTCGGCAACCATAGGCGCCGCCTTGGAGTACTATGATGGGCCAGGGGGGGCAACCGAGCAACAGACCGTGTTTGGAACAACCACCAGCCTTGGGTTGCCCGACATTGGCGGCCAACCCGCCCATGTCATGGGCTTTCCCGCCGCGCTGCAGACCATGGGATATGTCATCCGTCCCGGCATGGCCCCGAATGGCGGCGGCGCGTGGGTCAACCAGTACACGCTCGTTTTCGACCTGCTCTATCCGCCGGCATCGTCCGGAGGCTGGCGCGCCCTAATCCAGATTGATGATCCCGTGGGTAATGCCAACGACGCAGACCTCTTCATCAACCCAACCGGGGGGATTGGCATTTCGAGCCAGTATCAAGGAGCGGTTCAAACCAACACCTGGCACCGTCTCGCCTTCGCGTTTGATTTGGCGGCGAGCGCTGGGCCGACGCTGCGTAAGTACATTGATGGGACACTGGTAAATCAACAGATTCTCGGGGCAGGCGTCGATGGCCGTTGGGCGTTGAATCCCGTCGGAGGTATGTTTGGTGACACGGCGTTGTTGTTTACGGACGACAACGGATCCGTACAGGCAGGATACGTCAGCAGCATTCAGGTTCATGACGAAGCGCTGCCCGCGGGTTACCTCCAAGCCCTGGGAGCACCGACGACCGACGGAATCGCGACCAACGTGGTGATTCCGGTTACGATTGCCTCCCGCAAACCCTCCGCCACGGCTACGAATGTCGCCCCGGGCTCCGGAATCGAAGTAGTCCTGGCTGATGGCTCGACGCCATTGAACACCAGTACGATCGTTGTGAAGGTGAACAGCCAGACCCTGACCCGGACGGTGAGTTCCGCGGCCGGTCAGCATACCATTCAAGCCGCGCTGCCCTCGTTGAACCCGCGATCAACGAACACGCTCACGGTGGAGTTCACCGATCCGGGCCTTGGCGCAGTCAGCTATAGCTCCGGTTTTCGGATGGCGGCTTACGTCCTGGATGCAGAAGTGGAGCGGGTGTTGACTAACCGCATCGCAGCCTACTGGAAAATGGATGACGGACTGGCAAATGCAGCGGCGACGCTGATGGTGGATTCCGTGGGGGTGAACCAGTCCATTATTACCGCAGGGCTGCCGGACTATTGGTTGAGCCCACCACCCGCATCTAGATTTGGCGGGGCCCTGCATGTGGACGGCGATAACGTCTATGCCATCATACAGCCCAGCACGAGCCTTGACATCGGCACGAATGCGGTGACGCTTTCTCTGTGGGTGAAGCTCGAACAGCTCCCCAGCCAGCTTCCTGGAAGCTATGGCTCGCTCTACGACTCCCAAGCGGACCAATACGTCATTTACGCCGACAAGGGAAACAAGGAAATCCGCTTCAAGGTGACCACCTCGAACGGCCCGGCGCGCCCGGGTATTCCCGAATCGAAGTTGAAGCTGGGTGAATGGATGCACATCGTCGGGCTGTATGATGGCAAGGCACGAGCCGCCTGTGGCGAAGCGAGGGTCTATCTGGACGGCGAATTAATGGATGTGCATGTGGGGAGCGACAGCGCGCCTGGAACCTTGCTGACCGGCAACGTCAACAGCGGGCAGCTCGCTGGGATCGGCCGGGCGGGTACCCCCGCGGGCAACAGTTATGTCGGGGCGATTGACGACGTGGCGATTTGGAGTCAAGCCTTGACCGTTGATGCCATAGGCTATCTCTCTTCGGGGCATCCTGTCCCGATCTCAGAACCGGACCCGCTGACCATCGTCCAACACCCGCAGGACGTGACGGCTATCCTTGGCACGCGCGCGACGTTCGAGGTGGTTCGTGCTGGTGGCACTCCGCCCGTGACCATCCAGTGGAAGCACGCGGGAACCAACATTGATGGAGCGACCTCATCCAGGTTGTACGTGCGGGTGGAGCCGGAAACCGCTGGCCCATACACCGCCGTGGTGCAGGACGCCAACCGTTCGATTGAGAGCAACCCAGGCGTGTTGACCGTCGTCGCGCTGCCCACGGATCCGGCGGAGTCTCTCCTGTTGGGACTGAAGGCGCATTGGCCCCTGGATGACGGTGCGAACAATCCAGACAGCCCGGTGATTCACGATGCGGTAGGCGGGAGCGATGGCGACTTGTTCGGTGGCAGCGCGGCAGTCTGGTTAACCGAACCACAGGCGCGCTTCGGCGGCGCACTGCAACTGGACGGCACGAACGTCTATGCCGTCGTGACGAACTGGCCCGCCTTGGACGTCAGTCAGAACCAGGTCACGATCTCGCTCTGGGCTTGGTTGCGGCAACTGCCTGCGGATCTCCCGGGGGCGTACGGGTCGATTTATGATTCTACCAGCGATAACTACGTCCTCTACCTTGATAGGGGTAACTTGGAACTGCGGTTCAAAGTGAGTGCATCAGACGGCGCGGCGCGCCCGGGCATTCCCGAGAGCGACTTGGTCCTCAACCAATGGATTCATGTGGTGGGAGTCTATGATGGCAACGCGACCGACACTGCGGGAGAGGCCCGGATTTACCTCAACGGCGTGCTGAAGGACACGGAAGCAGGAAACAACAATGGGGGTAGCGGCCTAACCGGGACGGTTACAACGGGGCAAGTTGCCGGCATCGGGCGTCAGCCAGATGGAACAGCCTTCTTCTACGGCGCCGAGGATGACATTGGAGTATGGAAT
>CAYJNU010000014.1:24234-34264 GCA_964371005.1 uncultured Verrucomicrobiota bacterium
CCTGGCAGCCGGCCATCAGATTCCGGCGACGGCGGCACCGCTGAACATCTCCGCGGTCAGTCTCGAGAGCGGACAGATCGTCGTGCGCTGGACCGGCGGTGTCGGCCCCTACCAGTTGCAGCGCCGCGCCAGCCTGACCAGCGGGAACTGGGAGAACGTGGGTGGTACAACCGCGGGCATGACTGCCTCCGACACAGCCACCGCGCAGGTCATGTTCTACCGCGTTATCAAGGCCCAGTGAGACAGTGGATTTCCGTCGGTTGGACTGATTCGGGAACCTCATGGGTGAGCGAACCGGCACGACGTTCACCGGCCGCGGCGCCCCGCCGCTGCAACGTTGAACCGAGGGATGGCTGGAAATGTGATAGGTTGGGGCGGCAGGTTCAGGTTTGAGAGAAAGAATTGCTGGGCGATCCAAGCCGGTCGGCCCGTAGACAGGTTAAATTATGAGAATACAGACAAGACAAAACCAGGGTTTCACCCTGATCGAATTGCTGGTGGTCATCGCGATCATCGCGATCCTGGCCGGGATGCTGTTGCCTGCGCTGAGCAAGGCGAAGGCGAAGGCCCAAGCCATCCAGTGCCTGAACAATGATCGCCAACTCATGCTGGCGTGGAAGATGTACGTGGAGGACAACCGCGACGAATTACCCTTCGTCAAACATGGGCCCAATGCCTGGATGGACGGTTGGCTGGACTTCAGCGCCAATCGCGATAACTGGGACGTGGACTACAACATCAAGACCAGCATCCTCTGGCCTTACTGTGGCAAGAGCCCGGGCATTTTCAAATGCCCCGGAGACAAGAGCATGGTCAACGTCCGGGGAACGCTCTTCCCGCGTGTTCGCAGTGTTTCAATGCTCTGCTACATCGGAGGGCGCGGGGAAAACCGGCCGCTCAACTGGTCCAACGTCACCTTCGGCAACACGCGCGGGGAGTATATGGTTTACCGCAAGGCTTCGGACATGCGCGATCCCGGGCCGGGGAAGACCTTCGTCTTTCTGGACGAACGCGAGGATAGCATCAACGACGCCATGTTTGTGGTGGACATGCTGACCTATCCCACGACCACGGCCAGCATCGTGGATTTTCCCGCAAGCTATCATGGCGGTGCGGGGGCCTTTGCCTTTGCGGATGGCCACGCAGAAAACAAGAAGTGGAAGAACCGGCTGATTCTGGAGAGACCCCTCGAGGGACAGGTCCGGCCCTATCCCACGCCCTTGGGCGGAAATGACTCGGATGTGCAATGGATGCAGGAGCGCTCGACGCGCATGATCCAGTAATCACAACGAGCCGCAGATCGGTAAAGCTCCTCAACTTACTGCCGCGCCAGCAAATCACTGCTGCGCGGCAGTCTCGTTTTTGCGCGCCGCCGCCCAAGCCGCCGCGCGCGGGACGAACGCTTCCAGCCCTTTGGTTTGCTCCGGGTGCGGGCTGAAGCAAAGCACGCGGCCCTTGCCGAAGCGTCCGCTGAAGATCGCTGGCGATTTTACCATGATGTCTTTGGGCGTGTTGTTCTTTGCGATTTCCGTGCGGAAGAAGGCAAGCACGTCATAATCCGGCACGCTCGCCACCTCCGCCCGGCCCACGATCGGTCCTTGAAAGTAAAGGCAATCAAACTGGCTTGGCTGATCGCCCAGGACCGCCCGCCCTTGCTCCGTCAACTCCAGCTTCACCATGCCCGTGCCACGCCGCCAGAGCGGGGACAGGGTTTTCGCGTCAACAATGCCGAGTCCCCACGAGAACCCATGGCATGCGAGGTACGCGCCCGCGCAGATGCCGATGTAGCCACCGCCGTTCTCGACAAAGCGCCTCACCTCGGCCCGGCCTGCCTTGCCCAGCGCGTTGCCCTGGCCGCTACCGCTGCCGCCGGTGAACATCACCACATCGAACTGCTTCAGCGCGCCCGCCCGGATGTCTTCGGGACAGACGCGGGTGATTGTCGCGTTAGTTTCGCCGCCGACCTGCGCCAGCACCCGCGCCACGCCTAAACCGCCGTTGCCTGCGCCGTCATAGACCGCCACTTTGATTTCGCCGCGCCGAGACGGAACGCTTGTCATCCAGTCGGGCGTGACGGCTTTCTCCAGCATGCCCAGCTCTCCCAGAAGAGCATGAACCGCAATCCGATGCTGGCGGACTCGAAGGGCCAAGGGCTGCGACTTGCTGGTGGTTTCCACGATCATGGAACACGCCGCCAATTCGTCCGCCGCAGCGCGTGCCAGGCTTCCTTTGATTGGCTGGCTGAGTAGCATGAACTGGAGGTTGGTGGCAGCGATGGTGAGGTTGACGGCGTGGAGGACCTTCTCGGCCACCCGCCGCGATTCCGGCGAAAAGGACGGGATGACGCTGCTGCCGACGCTGCCGTTGGTTTGCGCCCGGAAATCGCCGCCCTCGTGCAAATCAACGAGCCAATGGGGATGTTGAGTTTCCACCAACATCCAGAGGGATCGGGCGAGGTCCGCTGCCAAGTGGGAGTCGCCAGGCTTGGGCGGGAAGGCGCGATTCAGATCGTAACGGTCGGTTCCGCCCGCCGGTCGGAGTGTGCGCGTGTTGGCCTCCAGAGCCAGAGCGTTGGCCCGGGGAACAATCACGAGCGTCCCGCGGCGCAGTGGCCAGTGACGGATTTGTTCTGCCGCCGCCGCTCCGGCCGGCTCGTTGCCGTGTATCCCGCCAACCAGCACCACCACGGGCCCGCTGGCGCGACCGTGGGTCACGAAACAGGGCGTGGCCGCGGGCGTACCTTGAGCAAGCCACCCGCTTGGTGTCGCCTCTGCTCTCGCGGGCGCAACGGTGAGCAGAAGGAAAGCGGGCGCAATGATCCTGAGCGCGAGCCTCCATTCACGTTTCATGACAGTTTCCGCAGGCGGCAGGAAGAGAGGTGGAATAGGGCGTTACTCACCTTGGATTCGGAAGAAACCGGACTGCTTTCCGTTCAAAGGGCAGACGAACCGATACCCATTGTTACCCAGCTCGCCAGGGGAGAGTCCCTCGACTTCCTGAAACGATCCGGTGCATGTGTCGGCCCGAAAGAGCTTGAACGATTGCCAGTGGGCGCGGTTTTGAAAGTCAATTTGGAAGCTGCCGCTGGAGGGCAGCCACTCAACCGACGAGATCTCGATCAACGGCGTTGGCTGGCGAAGCAGATCACCCAAACTCAGACCTGACTGCCCCGCTTCATACAGGCTCGTGACTTCCTCAACCGTCAGCGGGCGTTTCCAGATCGCGAAATCGTCCACCCTGCCGGTGAAGGCATTGGCGCCGGTGGGGCCCTCACGCCCCATGGCCGCTACTTGTCCGGTCTTCACGTTTGCCGTCAGACCTACCGGGCTGCTGCTGTCACTGCCAGTGTGGGAGTCGCAAAGTTGGCCGTTCAGGAAGATGCTGGCGCGCCCGGCGGTGGCCGTGTGTGAACCGGAGAACGTCGCCACGATGTGAAGCCATTGGCTCGTCACCAGAAGGGTCTCCGGGATCCCCGGTCGAGCGGCATGGCCATTGACGTCGGAGACTTTGAAGCGGAGTTCTTTGTTGGCCCGGTCCAGGTATAGCACGTAGCAATCCGTGGTGGAGTCGTAGATCGCACCATAATTGGCCGCAAGCTGTGACGGCAGGACCGAAAGCCACACCCAAGCCGAGAGGGACAGGGCGTTGGTGTTGATATCCAGGCTCGCCGTTTGCGGGACCGTAACGAAAGCGTTGGCACCCTCCAGCTTCAGGCTGCCGCCCAATTTGGCGAGACCGCCCTCCAGCCAGTGCGAGACCCCATCATTCCGGACCAGGGTTCCGTGATTGGTACCGTGCTCGTCCATGACCGTGGTCGCAAAGGCATCGGCCAGACCGTCATCAAACTTCCAATAGGTCACCAGGCGATCGCTCAAGTGCGTCGGGGCATTCGTCACCACCACTTGCTGGCCGTTAACACTGGCCGGGTCGTTGGAGATGATGCCGTCCACGCCCAGGTCAATGAAGCTCTGAATCTGCGCCGGGTTGTCCACCGTCCACACAAAGAGCTTCAGCCCCCAACTGTGGACCAGGGCGACCTCGGTGGCCCCGATGTTGCCATACGCCCACGCCACAGTACCACACCCAGCGTTGGTGATGGTGGTCAGACTCGAGGTCGTCAACGTTCCGCTGCCCAAGGCGCACAACCGGATGCTCGGTTCCAAGCTGTGAACTCCGGCAAGAAAGGTCCAATCGAACGATTGCACCACCACGTTGGTTATCGCATTCAACCGCCGCAATTCAGCGACGTATTGCGCCGCCGTGCCAGCCTTGTGTTCGATCAACGGTGTGGCAAAGGGCAATGTGTTGGTCACCATCTCCTCCAGCGTAGGAATCCGCTCTCCCGCAAAAGCCGCAGAAAACCACGAACCGGCGTCGAACGACTTGAGCTGGGCCAGCGTGAGCGCCGAAATACTGCCGGTTCCATCCGTAGTGCGATCTACCGAAGCATCGTGCATGATGACGAGAATCCCGTCGCTTGAGAACCGGACATCGGTTTCCACCATGTCCGCCTTACCTTCCGCGGCACGGAAAGCCGCCACGGTATTCTCTGGGGCAAACATGGAATTCCCCCGATGGGCGATGCTCAGCACCTCTGCGGCTCCACTCAACGCAAACAACGCGAAACCACCAAGGGAAAGGAGCGAGGACACACGAGAGCGGTACATCATGCCGCACACTTAACGCACCAACTGAAATCCTGTCAAATGGAATTCCCGGCAGCGGTTCCCCAATCGTATCCGCCTTGCGGCTGGGCGGTGAGGCGATGGTGGAACATGCGGGCTTGCAGCGCGGGCGCGGTTTGGCTAGTTGTCAGCCATGATCGCCGAGCGCTTTGCCCCGCCCAAATACTACCAGATCAGCCGAGAGATCGTGTCGAAGATTCAGCAAGGGAAGCTCGAACCAGGCGCGCCCGTGCCGTCGGAGAACGAGATCATCGAGAAATACACCGTCAGCAACACCACCGCCCGCAAGGCGTTGCACGAACTGGAGAAGGAAGGTTGGGTCGTGCGGCGCAAAGGGAAGGGCACGTTCGTAAAGGACTACAAGGTCCTGCTGGCGATCAATCGCATCTTCGGGTTTACGAAGAACATGCTCGAAGCCGGTCGCAAACCCAGCACGAGGATGTTGGGCTTTCACCTGCGCGACGATGACCACACCCAAATTGTCAACGGACGCGAATACACCTTGAAAGGTCCGTATTGCGAGATCGAGCGCCTGCGCTGTGCCGATGGCATCCCGATGATGAAAGAAAGCCGGTTCATCTCCATGCAGCTCTGCCCTGGCATCCAGCGGCGCAACCTGGAACAATCGCTTTACGCCATCTTCGAAAAGGAATACGGCATCCACCTGAACTCCATCAAACAAATGCTCACAGCGGTGGTCCTGCAGGGCGAATGGCTGAAGGTCTTTCAACTTAGCGCCCCGGTGCCGGCTTTCCGCGTGGAAGGCGCGTCCTTCTGCGGCAAAGACATGATCGTGGAAATGGAGGATTCGGTCTATCGCGGCGACATGTTCCGGTTTGCGGCCAACGCCGTCCGCCCCCCTCAGAGCTGAGCCAAGGCGATCTCAGTTGCGCGCGTGAGCGGGTGGTTGATCGGCGAGATAACTTTTTCGGTGAACCTTTCACCCAAGAGCTCCACTTAATGGCTTGAAGCCGCGGCGCCGCGCCCTGAAGCATGGCCGGCGGCGCACGGCTCGCGTCTCACGTGGAATCGCAAGCCAAGTCCAATTCGCGCAGCGACACGCAACTCATCGCCGCCTTGAACGCCGGCGAAGCAGAGGCGTTCGAGGTCCTGTACTTCCGCCACCGCGATTGGGTGGTGAACCTGGCTCATCGCTTCACCGGCAGCGAGGACCTCGCCCTCGACGTGATGCAGGAGACGTTTCTTTACTTCGTGCGGAAGTTCCCCGGCTTTCGGCTCACGGCAAACCTCAAGACGTTTTTGTATCCCGCCGTAAAGAACCTCGCCATCGCCGCGCGGCGGAAGGCAGCCCGCGTTCAGTCCACCGAAGTAGAGCAACAGGTCATCGAGCAAACGCCCGCACCGGAATCGCTCGCCATCGCCAATACCGACCTGGCCGTAGCGCTAGCAAATCTGTCACCCGAACATCGCGAGGTCCTGATGCTGCGTTTTGTGGACGACTTGCCCTTGGCAGAAATCGCCGAAGCTGCGGAGGTGCCGCTTGGCACGGTCAAATCCCGGCTGCACAACGCCCTCGAATCGCTGCGGCAGGACAAGCGGGCACGGGAGTTTTTCGAGCAGTGAACCATTTGCCAGCCTCGATCACTTAAGCAATGAAGATGAACGCAAACGGAATGAACACGCGCCACGACGGCGAGGAGCCAAAAGCCCCAGCCAGGCTGGTGACGGCCCTCAGGGAACCGCCGCCGCGGCGTGTGTTCGTGCCGCCCACGGTGGATGAAGCGGTTTTGGCAACGGCACGCCAGCATTTTGCCAAGCGACAGAAGCTCGGATTCCGGGTGCTTCGCCCCTGGTTCTTTTGGCCTGCGGCTGCCACCGCATGTTTGGTACTCGTCGGGATCGGATACTTCTTGGCGAAGCCCAACCCGCCACGCTTCACTCGCGAAGACCTCAATCACGATGGCCGGGTGGATATTCTGGATGCCTTCGCCTTGGCCCGCACCGTCCAGACCGGCGGCCAGACGTCGTCGCTCGACCTGAACGGCGACGGGGTAGTAGATCGTCGCGATGTCGAGCAGATCGCCTCCCAAGCGGTGAAGTTGGAGAAAGGCGGGCGGTCATGAAGGCCGGCGCGATGACTCCGCCAGGTCTTGGAGTGCGCCAGCCCTCTGGCGCTCTTGCCGGTGAGCCGATTCGCTCGAAAGCGGCGGAGGGCCGCCGCACTGCAAGACGCTACTGCGCCCTCCAGGTCGGGGAGTTGCCAGCAGCCACTCTGCGTCGATCGCGCCGCTGCGGTTTGCTGGCGCTCATCATGTGGTGCTTCGCGTTCGCGACCGGGGCCGTCGCCCAATCCACCGCCACGAACGCCATCGTCCGTTTCCGCACCGTGGACGTCTTCGTAGACGCGAAAGACCAGCCGCTCGCCGCGTATCAACTCGAATTCGCCGTGACCAACACCAGCGCCAAGATCGTTGGTATCGAAGGCGGCGAACATCCGGCGTTTGCTCAGCCGCCGTTCTACGATCCGAAGGCGATGCAGCACGAGCGGGTCATCATCGCCGCGTTCAGCACGGAAGCGGCGGACAAGCTGCCGAAAGAGAAAACCCGCGTGGCAACGATACACCTCCAGACCAGAGGAAAGACCGAACTGGGCTTTGAGACCAAGCTTCAGACGGCCGCAGGCCCGGAAGAGAAGAAGATCACGGCGGAGGCAAGTGTCGAGGAAAGGAAGCCCCAATGAGCAATAGGACGAAGCAAGCGCTCTGGACGGTAGCCATGGTTTGCTTGGTTGCTGTGATCCAGTTCCTGTCAGGTTGTGCGAGTGAGAAGGCCGCAAGGGGTATCACCCCACTGTCCGGGGCGCAGGTGCCTTCAGTGCTGTCGCCCCTCCCGAGCCAGGTCATCGGCGGCCTTGCTCCTGATAGCGCATCTACCCGCTCTATCAGCGCCCCGCTCGGCGCAGACGAACTTTGGGTGATCGCCCGTTCTTCCGCGTCCCCCGCCGCGCCAGCCGACGACACGCCCGGCTCCGGCGCGCTGATGACCGAGATCGAAGGCAAACAAGTCCCGATGCCCCTCAAGCACACGGACGTGCGAGCCACCGTCAGCGGCTACATCGGCGCAGTCGAGGTCGTGCAGCAGTTTCACAATCCGTATTCGAGCAAGATCGAAGCGGTCTATGTCTTCCCGCTGCCGCACAACGCGGCGGTGAACGAGTTCATCATGAAGATCGGCGAGCGGCGCATTCGCGGCATCATCCGCGAGCGCAAGGAGGCGGAGGAAATCTACCAGGCGGCCAAAAGCCAGGGCTACGTGGCGTCGCTGCTCACCGAGGAACGCCCGAATGTCTTCACTCAATCCGTAGCGAACATCGAGCCCGGTCGCGAGATTGACGTGGCGATCAAGTATTTCCACACGCTGGACTACGTGGACGGCTGGTACGAGTTCGTCTTCCCGATGGTCGTCGGCCCGCGGTTCAATCCGCCCGGCATGACCGATGGCATCGGGGCGGCGGCGCGAGGCAGCGCGGGTGTGTCCGGCCAGAAGACGGAGGTGCAATACCTGAAACCCGGCGAACGCAGCGGCCACGACATATCGCTCCGCCTGGACGTGGACGCCGGCGTGGCCCTCGAGGAATTCCAGTGCCGCACGCACGATGTTGCTCATTCGTTTCCCACACCGTCGCAGCTCACGGTCGAGCTTCAGCCGCACGACCGATTGCCCAACCGGGATTTTGTCCTGCGGTACCGCGTTGCCGGCGATCGCATCAAGTCCAGCCTGATCACACACCGCGACGAGCGTGGCGGTTTCTTTACGTTGATGCTTTATCCGCCCAGGGAGTTGGGGAATCTCCAGCGCCAACCGCTGGAACTGGTGTTCGTGCTCGATTGTTCTGGGAGCATGTCAGGCAGGCCTCTCTCCCAGGCCAAGGCTGCCGTCGAGCAAGGCCTGCGGCTGATGCGGCCCGGCGATTCGTTCCAGCTCATCAATTTCTCCATGGGCGCGTCGCAGCTCGGACGGCAACCACTGGAGGCCACTCCCGAGAACATCCGACGTGGCCTGCAATACCTGCGTTCGCTCAATTCCGGGGGCGGGACCATGATGCTCGAAGGCATCAAGGCCGCGCTCGATTTCCCGCACGATCCGCAACGACTCCGCTTCGTTTGCTTCCTCACGGACGGTTACATCGGCAACGAGATGCAAATCCTCAGCGAGATTCACAAGCGACTCGGCGAGGCGCGCATCTTCAGCTTCGGCGTAGGCTCGACCGTGAATCGTTATTTGCTCGACCACATGGCTCAGACGGGCCGCGGCGCGGTAGCTTACCTGGGCTCCCGCGACGACGGCGCGAAAGTGATGGAGGATTTCTTCCAGCGCATCAGCCATCCCGGACTGACAGACATTGCAGTGGACTGGGGCTCAATGCAGGTGACCGAGGTTTTCCCGCGCGCGATTCCCGACTTGTTTGTCGGCCGGCCCGTGGTGCTGACCGGGCGTTTCCTTGGCGGCGGTGAAACACAGATTCGGTTTCGCGGCCAAGTGGCCGGCGAGCAAAGCGTATTCACCATGCCCGTGAACTTGAGCGACGCCACCGCGACACACGCCGGTTTGGCCAGCGTCTGGGCGCGGATGAAGATCGCGGACCTCGCCTCCGAATCCGTCCATGCTCCAAATGCCGAGTTGCCCGAGCAGATCAAGCAGGTCGCGCTCGACTACGGTTTGATGTCCGCCTTCACCGCGTTTGTGGCCGTGGACTCGACGCGGCGGACGGAAGGCGACGAAGGTACGACCGTGCCGGTGGCGGTGCCCGTGCCCGAGGGCGTGAAGTACGAAACGACTGTGCCAGAGAAGTGAGCCATGAAAACCGAAACTCGAAATCCGAAGTCCGAAAACCGAAGCGGGTTCGCGCGCCTTGTCGCCGTCGCGACGGCAGCTTTGTTGTTCGCTGGTTGCGCGAGCACCCGTTCCATCTCCAACTCCGGTTACCGTGAGCCTGACGGTGGGTGGCGCCGCGCGGCTGGTGCGAATGTGTCTGATCCTGGTTTCGCGTATCACGGTGAGTTGAGTGAATTCGACGTGCTCGGCATCATCCGTGGCAACCGCGCCTCTGAAGCGGACATTCAGCAGGCGCTGGCTGGCGCCAGGCAATTCCGCCTGAAGCCCGGCAGTTCCGTCCTGCTGATTCAGTCGGGCGCAATGTTCCCGGACGGGCCGATGGTGGCCGCCTTGAGTTCGCATTTCCGTGTCGTCCCGTTCTCCGGCGTGCCACCGGCTTCGCGGCGAAAAGCCGACAGCCAGTTCGAACGCGCCGATGCCGATAGCTTCGCCAAGTCGCTGCGGCTGGCCGCGGCCCGCGGCGGTTGCGACACAATCCTCTGCTACTG
>CAYJNU010000014.1:34274-37848 GCA_964371005.1 uncultured Verrucomicrobiota bacterium
CGGCCCAAGCCGGGGCGAGTACGATCGTTTGCTACTGGGGCATCCTGGAATCCGAGAATGCGAAGCTCGCGACCAAAACCGTCTCCTGGGTGCCGGTGGTGAACTGGCTCGTGCCCGATGAGAACCAGCACATGCGCCTCCGGCTCAAGCTGGCCCTGATTGACGTGCGCACCGGCGATTGGGCCGTGCTCAGCCCGACTCCGGTTGAGGCCAGCAAACTCAGCACCTCGCCGCGCCGCGGGGTTGCGGATCAGAAGCTGGTTGAACGGCTCAAGGGCGAAGCCTACGCCGCGGGCGCGCAGGAGTTGCTACGGCAATACTCCGCTTTGGCAGCGCTCAAGTGACGTCACGGGCTACGTTGTTTATCGGGAGGCTGATTGGTGTTGTGAGGATTGGTTCCCGGAAGGGAAGACACCTCAGACCCGAGGCGGTTGAGAACGCTCATCGCCCGGATGGCGGTTTGCGGGTGAGAAGTGTCCTGCATCATGGCCGTCAGCTCCGGGATGACACTAACGATATTGCTGCCGAGAAGCTGAAGGCCCGCTTGGGCGGCTTCAGCTCGGTGATAGCCCCGGTACGCCGTGGCGCGAGCCAGACGCGAATTGCCGATGCGCCGGGGCAACACGCGAGCGACATCCCGGTGCCAAGGCGGAGCCTCGTAGCGAAGCCATTCCAATAGTCGTGGGAGGGCGTTTGTGCCGATGGTCCGGATGGCTGCGGCGGCTACAGGACGTTGTGCGCGATCTCGGTTTGGCCGGTCTGATTCGTAATAAATGGTCAGCCACTCGGCCAGAGGCCGACCGTTGTAACGTGGTCCCTTTGGGACTGCCAGAGTGGCGGCGAGCACAACGAGCGTGACCAAGCCGCCAACCGTGATCAGGACCTTTCCGACCTTCCGCACCAGCAGAGTGTGCCGCGTCGGACTTAAACTCTCAACGGTAGATTGACGGTCAAACTCCCGAGCTTGCGCCGAACACCATGGTGGACAGTCTGAACGCGCCCTTGCCGGTTGGTTCGCCCAATCACTCCGTCTGGCCGCGGAACACGGCGGATCCGGCGCGATTCTGTGCGATTGGGGAATCCTGGAGTCGGAGAACGCGAAACTGGCGACGAAGAGCGATCGCGGGCATCAACTGAATGTCCGCCTCAGCGGCGGACGATCACGCCCCGAACACATCCTCCATGACGTCCAAGGCAAACCGCGCTGAGACCGTTGCCGGCCCACCGCCCATCTCGATGCCCACCTCGACCGCTTCCAGAATCTCCTGACGCGACGCCCCCGCCTTTGCCGCCTGTTCGATGTGCCACTGCATGCACGACTCGCAATTCATGGTGACGGAGATGCCGACCGCGATCAGTTCCTTGGTCTTCCTGGGCAACGCGCCATCGGCGTAGGTCGCCTGCTCCATCGCGAGGAACGCGCGATGGACCTTGGAATCCAGCTTCAACAGTATCGCGTGCGCGAGCCTTCGCTTCCGGGAAATCTCTTTGAGCTTGTTCATCAGGGCTGGGTTTTAGCTCCCCGTGCCAGGGCGCACAAGCAAAACGGGCCGAACAACTCGCGTCCCCGCGCGGAACGAGGGCAACTTCCGCCCCATCCTGCCGCTTGCGCAAGGGCCATGACCTGATCCAGAATCCGGGCATGGCACAGCAAGCCGACGTCCTGTTGGTCACGGTCACAAAGGTGGAAACCCAGGCGGTTCTGAAAGCGTTTCAAGATCACACCGGGCGCGAACCCACCCTCCGGCCCATTGGCGACAAGACCTACCACGACTTGGGAATCGTCAATGGCGCCCGCGTCTGGCTGGTGCGCTCCGAGATGGGGGTGGGCGGTCTGGGCGCATCGCTGCAAACTATCACCAAGGCCATCGCCGTCCTCTCGCCGGGTGCGGTCATCATGGTGGGCATCGCCTTTGGTGTGGATGAGCGCAAGCAGGGCATCGGCGACGTGCTGGTGTCGCGGCAACTCCTGCTCTACGAACTCCAGCGCGTGGACACCACCGACGGGCGGATCAAGATTACTCCGCGCGACGACCGCCCCCACGCCTCGCCGTGGTTGCTTGACCGTTTCCGCAACGCGGAGTTGACCTGGACGCAAGCCCCCGTCCGCTTCGGCTTGGTGCTCACGGGCGAGAAGTTGGTGGACAACCTTGACTTCCGCGAGCAGCTCCGGGACTTCGCCCGAGAAGCCATCGGCGGCGAAATGGAAGGCGCTGGTTTGTCTGTTGCCTGCCAAGACGCCAAGGTGGACTGGGTCTTGGTCAAAGCCATCTGCGACTGGGCCGACGGCGACAAGGAGTCGGATCGCGAGGCTCGGCAAGAACTTGCCGCGCGCCACGCCTCCCGGTTCGTCTTGCACACGCTCCAGCAAGCTCCGCTGAAGCGCGAGACTCCGCCGCCCGAACCGGCAGCAGAACGCTCCTCGCTGCACATCAACCAATCCGGCTCCGGCGGCCTGGCCATCGGAAACGGCGCCGTCGCGGCTGGAGCACGAGGCGTGGCCATTGTTAACGCAACCGCTTGAACGGGCACGGGTGCTCGCCAAACCAGTAGCTCGCGTGCGGGATGGGCTGACCGGTGAGGCAGTGCCTGCGTACGCGCAACTGTTGCAGTATTTGGAGCGAGACCAAGCGCCATGTTGATTCTCGGCTTATTCTTGCTCGTGTTTGGCCACGCGTTTTGGGGCTTGTTGCTCATTTGCTTTGGGCTTTGTGGCAAGTCAGGGACAGATACGACGCCAACTGAGGAGTCCACCAAGCTCTTGGCTGCCGTGGAGGAGGAAAGAAGAACCGCAGCTGCGAGAGAGGCAGAGGAAGCCCGCTTGAGCCGTCTCCAACGACTGCCGCAATTCATCGGGCCGCGCCTCGTTCGCGCACCCAAGTCGAGAGAAATGCGCCGGCGGGTCTTCGCGGTTCTTTCAGAGCAGCCCCTTTCCTGTAAGAGCGTGTCTGAGTGCGCCGTGGAAAGGCGCACTCAAACACGCTCTGAGGCAAATGGCATCCGATGCCTGCTGACAGCCGATGATTGCGGCGGGATGCTCTCCGCGATGGACAACTACGCAGGCGTCAAGCTGATCGTGGCCGCCGACGAGGCCGAGTCGGCCCGTGAAATCCTCAGCCGCGAAGGCGTCCCCCAGCCGGACTCCTTGAAGGACGAACTGCCAGACAGGCCCGCATCGGTGTGAGGCCCATTCAATCCCTCCGGGCAACCGCAGTGATACAAACCAGCCCAGCTCCTGTAGTTGAGTCACTGCGCACATCGTTCTAGGCTCGCGCTGAAAATGAGCGCGTTATCCGACCCGGACAGCACGAACATCGGATGATCGAAGAAATGACAACGATGGAAACACCGCCCCTCACCGATGCGCCGCTCGCCCCCAAGGGCAGCGACAAGATTTGGAGCATGTTGAGTCATCTCTCCGCCCTGCTCGGAGTCGGCTTCGTGCTGCCGCTGGTGGTCTATCTCGCCATGCGCAAAGAATCCGACTATGTCGCGGCCAACGCCCGGGAAGCTCTGAACTTCCACATCTCCGTGCTGATTTACACGCTGTGCTGCATTCCGCTGGTGTTCATTC
>CAYJNU010000015.1:0-37538 GCA_964371005.1 uncultured Verrucomicrobiota bacterium
GCGTGAAGGTGCATTTCCACAAGGACCAGCCGTACTGTGGTATGACGGGCATCAATGTCATCTTCGAGGATCAGCCGGGCTGGCTGTTGTCCGAGCCACTGGCCTACGACCTTTACCGGCTGGCGGGCGTGCCCGCGCCGCTTTCCCAACACGTGCGGCTCTGGTCGGACGGCCAGCCGTTGGGCTACTACCTCGTCATCGAGCAGCCGAACAAGACGTTCCTCCGGCGAAATGGTCGCGACCCGGCTGGGGACCTTTTTAAGCTGCTGTGGTACGAGCAGGGCCTCATTGGCCAGCACGAGAAGAAGACGAATCCCCAGACCGGCCACGACGAATTGCTCCGGGTCATCGAGGGGTTGAACCGGACCTCCGGCGACGCCCAATGGGATTTCATTCAACAGCACTTCAACGTGGACGAGATGATCGACTACTTCGCCGTCAACATGTGCATCCAGAACTGGGACGGGTTCTGGAACAACTATTACACCTACCAAGCCCCGCCCCCCGGCGGCAAATGGGAGCTCATCCCTTGGGACGAGGACAAGACCTGGGGCTATTTCGACAGCGGATCTCGCGGCGAGGGCTGGTATGAGATGCCCTTGGATTTCGGCATGAACGGCAACCGGCGTGGGTCGCGCGGGCGGTTTGGCGGTGGGCCGTTTGGTGGAGCGTCGTGGTGGCGGCCGCCCGGCCACTTCTCCGGGCCGCTCCTGGCCAACCCCGAATTCCGCCGCCGCTTCCTGGTCCGATTGCGCGTGCTCTGCGAGACCGTCTTCACGCCGGAGAAAATGTCGCCATTCATTGACACCCTCCAGAACCGCCTGGAAGAGGAAGTCCCGATCAGCGCAGAGCTAAAGGGGCAGGATCCGGCGCCGATCCTCAATCGCTTCCGAGCGGACATCCAGGCGCTCCGCAATCAGGTCGTTCATCGCCGGGAATTCATCCTGGAGCAACTGGCCCAGGAGCCGGCCTTGAAATGACCTTGCACGCGGCCGGCCCCAACCTCACTCTGGAAACCCGACTATGAACAACGAATTCATGAAGCTCTTTCCCAATTCGGGCACGATCTCGCTGCCAGCCTTCGTGCTGAACTTGGCGCTCGCGGCGGTGCTGGCCTTCCTCCTCGGGCAGGCTTATGTCCGGTTCGGCCATGCCCTTTCGAACCGGAAGCTCTTCGCGCGGAATTTCCTGCTGCTGACGCTCACGACCATGCTGATCATCAGCATCGTCAAATCTTCGCTGGCGCTCTCGTTGGGGCTGGTGGGCGCGCTGTCCATCGTCCGGTTCCGCGCTGCCATCAAGGAACCCGAGGAGCTGGCTTACCTGTTCCTGGCGATCAGCGTGGGTCTGGGCTTGGGAGCGAATCAGACCGCGGTGACGGTCGTCGCCCTGGCCGTCATCATCGCCATTGTGGCCATCCGGCATCTGATCTTCTTCCGCCGGCGGCCCGAACAACCCAACCTTTACCTCACTGTTACCACCGCCGCCCCTCAGAAGCTGACCGCCGCCCAGGTGCTCGAAGCCCTCGCCCAATCCGGCGCGACGACTGCCAGCCTCAAGCGCTTCGACGAGTCACCTGAGCAAACCGAAGTCGCGCTCCGTGTCGCCTTCAAGGACGTGGCCAAGCTGGAGGAGTTCAACCGACGGTTGCGGGGGCTGAGCGGCGGCGTGAAGCTCAGCTACCATGAGGATCATGGGCTCACTGCCTGAGCGGATTCAAGTTGGCCCAAGCCACTGTTAGCCGCACATGAGCATGCCACCCAAACGTAAAGGCAAAGCGTTCTGGTCGCGAATAGAGCAGGCTGGCGAAGCGATGGAACTGGGCATGCGTGTGTTCTTGGGATTCGTGTTGGCGTTCTGGCTCTCCGGATTCGCCTGGTGGATTGGCAGCCAAGTCTGGGTTGGCGTTGCGATTGTTATCGCGCTTCTCGCTTTCCCTGTCGGTTTTCTCATTGGCTTCTTCTGGCTTGAATTGAGGTTCTTGCTTCGACTCTTTTTGAGGTCATTGTTTGACTAGCACCAGATGAGCTTGAGACCAGCACCGACAGGAACGGCTAACCAGTGGTCGCAGACGGACCGCTGCCCCGCTTCTCGGTTCAATGCTGGGAGGCTATTTGGACGCACCTCATGCACTCCGCCTTCTCTATCGGCGGCGGTCGTCCACCCTTGACGTTCGGCCAACGCATGACCCTTCCAGAGTTGCAGTCATTGCTCGGTGGATTGGTTGGAGAGCCAGTCACCCGAAAGACCATCGCAGGAAACACGATGATTCTGTGGTTCAAGGCCGACCGGACCAAGGGCTTCTGGATAGACCCTCCTTGGCGGATCGAATCGGATGGAGCAATTGAAGCCACCAGCGCGGAGTTACCTTGGGAGCTGGAAGAGGCCGAGAGCGAGGAGCAGTACAAGAAGCGTTTTCAGGCCGCTTGCTCACGTTCGGACCACCTAGAGGCTGCCACTTTGTCCTCTGTCGCTATTGATACTAAGACATCAGATTTGCGTCTGAGTTTCGATAACGGCCGAGTGCTGAGGACGTTCATCGTGCGACCGGATGAAGAGAACTGGCATTTCAGTGACTATGAGACCGAGCGTCAGTATGTTGTTCTCGCGAGTGGAGTCGAGGTAAAGCCCTTGCAGACCGAAAACCGCAATGTACCCGAAGACCGAAGCTGATCCAAGCGCCGGCATTGGGCGCAACCTCCCTCCGATTCTCGCGCTGATACCGGCTGGGCCTGGCGTTCCCGCCATCTCGCTTCGCTACGAGCGCAAGTTCCTGCCTGGCGGACTCTCGCTGACGGAAGTGCTCGCTGTTGTGCGGCAGCATCCGGCGCTGTTCCGTGAACCCTACCCCGAACGCTGGGTGAACAACCTCTACTTCGACACGCCAGAGCGCCGCCATTATCACGACCACGTCAACGGCGACGCCAACCGCACCAAGGTCCGTGTCCGCTGGTATGGCGAGCCGCGCGGCCAGGCGGAGAAACCGGTGCTGGAATTCAAGACCCGGCACGGCGTGCTCGGCGGCAAGACCGCACACCGACTGCCCACGCTGAACTTGGACGGCGATTTCGACCGCAGCGCGTCCGCCGCTGCTCTTCAATCGTCCGACCTCCCGCCAGCCATGCGTGTGCGCCTGCACGGTTTGGAGCCGGCCCTGATGAACCGTTACCGTCGCCGTTACTTTTGCAGTGCCGACGGCGCGCTCCGGCTCACGCTCGATTGGGCGTTGGAGTTCTTTCCTCCGCGAAACGGGAATGGCGCCACGCGTCCGTTGCCACACGACGGCCCGGCGGTGATCGTGGAGCTGAAGTACTCCGAAGCGCACTCCGAAGCCGCCGCGCGAGCGACGAACTACTTTCCTTTCCGCCTGACCCGTTGCTCGAAATATGTGCTCGGCGTTGAGTGTTTGAGCAGCGTTTGATCGGGGCAGTCGCGGCTGGCGGCGAGCCTCCAGGCGAGACTGTTTTCAGCGCCGCGTGCCAGTTACCTCGACATCTCTTCCTGTCTTGTTACGCTGGCGCGCAACGTTGTGATGAACCAGTCTCTTCCGATGCGTAACTTCCTGTCCGCCGTCGTTGTGCTTATGGCCCAGCTCGTCTTTGCTGACGAGATCGCTCAACCCGCCGGTGAAATCCCAATTCTCCACGAAGTGGATGTGGTTGTCGTGGGCGGCATTTCGGGCGGCGTCGCCGCGGCGGTTGAAGCTGCCCGGGCTGGCGCGAAGGTCTTTCTGGCCGCGCCCCGTCCATATTTGGGGGAAGATATCTGCGCGACTTACCGACTGTGGCTCGAACCGGGGGAAACCCCCTCCACGGACCTGGCGTGCGCGGTATTCAAGCCCGGGACTCCACCACCTGCCCCGATTGGCCCCGGCCTACCCTTCAAATACTCCGCCGACCAGCCTTCCGCTGCCAAACATCCCGATACCAAGCCAGCATCATTGCTCAACGATGGACGATGGCAAAGCGCCTCCAGCCAGAGCGTGCAGTACGACACCGACGTTGAGCTGGTGCTGGATTTGGGTTCGGAGCAGGAAGTCCGGAAGGTGCATGTGATGGCGTATCAACGGCCGACGGAATTCGATGTGGCACGCGTGACCGTGTCGGCCAGCAGCGAAGGCCGGAGCTGGTCGCAGTCAGGAGCGATCACAAACGGCAATCTCGGGCAGGAGAACTTCGAAGAGAACGCGCTTGTGCTTTCCTGTGCGATTTCCACCAAGGCGCGCTATCTCAAGCTCGACCTGCACCACAGCCCGGAAGCGAGCCGTCTGTTGCTGGGCGAAATCGTCGTCGAGGGGTCGGCGACGGGTGATGCTCCCGTGGCCCAGCAGGAATCCGTAATGCTTGTCACCCCCATGCAGGTGAAACGCACCTTGGATCAAGCATTGATCAAGGCCAAAGTGCCGTTCCTTTATTGGTGTTATCCCACTGAACTCCTGCGGGACAGCACGGGCAAGCCTGCGGGAGTTGTTATCTCCACTCGGTCCGGCCGGCAAGCGGTCGTGGCCAGGGTGATCGTAGATGCCACTGAACGCGGCAACGTGGCGCGGCTGGCTGGCGCGGCGTTCACGGAATATCCGGCAGGCGTTCAACAGTTCACGCGGGTGGTCGTTGGTGGGACGCCGCGCGAAGGCAAGGGTTTTCGAGTGCGCCCCAGGGCAACCCCACTGATGGTTGCCGATCAGAAAGGCGGCATCTTCCCTGTGTATGAGTATGAAATCCAAGTGGCGATGCGCGACGCCAGTTTCGGCAGCTTTGCCGAGGCGCAGCAAACCGCCCGGGACCTGACCTGGTCGCCGGAGGTTGAGGACAGCTCCGAGGTTCTGTTCCAAGTGCCGCCCGACCATTTCCGGGGCCGGCGAAGCATGGTGGGCGCGTGGCCGGGCGCGGACAAGGTGCCTCTGGAGTGTTTCCAACCGGAAGCTGAGGAGCGCGTGTTTGTGCTGGGTGGCTGTGCGGACGTGTCGCGAGAAGCCGCTGCGGCGCTGTTGCGTCCGGTTAACCAGATGGCGCTGGGTGTCCGCGTGGGGCAGGCAGCAGCGCTGACGGCCAAGACACTCCAACTCACGGGTGTTCGTGTTGCCGGCAAACCCGCTGCATTCAAGCGGCCCGGAATCGTCCGCGAGGTCTCGATCGATCAGAATCCGCGGGTTGGAGCGGCGCGTCTGGCCGAAGGCCCCTACGGAGTTCCGGTGTTAGGCGAATACGACGTGGTGGTGGTGGGCGGTGGAACGGGCGGTGCGCCAGCCGGCATTGGTGCGGGACGCGCAGGTGCGCGGACGTTGGTGATCGAGTATTTGCACGGGTTGGGCGGCGTCGGGACGATGGGTTACATCGCCTCTTACTATCACGGCAATCGAGTCGGCTTTTCGACTGAAGTGGATCAAGGAGTAGCGGCTTACGGAGAAAAGACGCGCGCGGGAAGCTGGAACCCGGAACACAAGAGCGAATGGTTCCGCAGCGCTCTCCGTAAGGCCGGGGTGGATATCTGGTACGGCGTGCTGGGCCAGGGCGTGGTCATGGACGGCCAAAAGGTCATCGGTGTGGTGGTGCTCACCCCGCAGGGTCGGGGCATCGTCTTGGCGAAGACGGTCGTGGATTCATCGGGCAATGCCGACATTGCCGCCGCCGCCGGTGCAACTTGTCGCTACACGGATGACACCGACGTCGCGGTTCAAGGCACAGGTTTGCCGCCCCGAAACCTGGGCCAGAAATACGTCAACACCGACTACACGTTCGTGGATGACACCGATATCTTCGACATCTGGCGGGTGTTGGTGACGGCGAGGGCGAAGTTCCAGGACGCTTACGACCTGGGCCAGTTGATTGACACCCGCGAGCGGCGGCAGATTCTGGGTGACTTCTTTTTCTCGCCCATGGACATGGTGCTGCAACGCACCTTCCCGGACACGGTCGTCATCGCGCGGAGCAATTTCGACACGCATGGCTACGTCATTCATCCGCTGTTTATGATCCGGCCGCCGCATACTTCCGATCTCGAAGTGCGCGTCCCTTGGCGTTGTCTGCTGCCGCGCGGGTTGGACGGCGTGATTGTTACCGGCCTCGGGGTCAGCGCTCACCGGGACGCGATTCCGTGCATTCGCATGCAACCCGACGTCCAGAATCAGGGTTACGCTGCTGGAGTTGCCGCGGCGATGATCTCAAAGAGAGGCTGCACTGCGCGGGAGTTGGACATCAAAGCACTGCAAACGCACCTCGTCGCGGTCGGTAACCTGCCCGGGAACATTCTGCAAGAAACGGACAGTTTCCCGCTGCCGAAAGCGCGCGTGGTCGAAGCGGTGCGCCGGTTGGTGAACGACTACGACGGCCTGGAAATTGTGCTGGCTCAATTCGACGTCGCCCAACCGCTCATGCGTGAAGCACTGGCCGCCGCCTCGGGCAAGGATCGGCTGATCTATGCGCACATCCTGGGCATGATGGGCGACGGGATGGGGGCCGAAGCTCTGGCTGAGGCCGTCGTTGCCAGGCAGTGGGACAAAGGTTGGCATTACACGGGCATGGGGCAGTTTGGGCCTTGCATGAGCCCGCTCGACAGCTTGCTCATTGCGCTCGGCCGCACCCGGTCGCCGTTCGCCCTCAGGCCCATCCTGGAAAAGCTCGGTCAGTTGGATGCCGCCAGCGAGTTCTCACATTTTCGCGCGGTTGCGATGGCGCTGGAAACGTTGGCGGACAAGTCGGCGGCCCGCCCGTTGGCGGAGCTACTCCAGAAGCCCGGGACTGGCGGGCATGCGGTGACCACCATTGATGCTGCGCTCCAAACCAATCCACCCAGCAGAACCGATACCTCCATTCGCAACCAAGCGTTGAAGGAACTCTACGTGGCACGGGCACTCTATCGGTGTGGTGATGACGGAGGCTTGGGGGAGAAAACCCTCCGCGAATACGCGCAAGATCTGCACGGCCACTACGCCCGCCACGCCAAAGCGGTTCTGGCGGCGACGGTCAAGCCGGTGGAGTAAGCCGCGTTCAGGACGCGAGCCCCATACCGTTTGCCCGAATCGATTCCTGAAATGGCAGCCAGGCTGGCCGCGCTTTCCGTGCGCGCAGCCGCTTGCCCAGCCCAGTGACGGCGCGCAGCGGACGGCGTGTCCTACCGGTTTAGGACGAAAACCTTGTCCGCCCGCCCGCTTGGGTTAGCATGGCGGCGCATTCATGGTGAAAGCGCCACGCATTCTCATTGTTGACGATGACCCCGGCCAGCGGAGTCTGCTCGATTCCTTCCTACGCGGGCAGGGCTTTGACACGGTCGTGGTCGAGTCGGGCGCCAAGGCGCTGGTCGCGTTGCGTGCCCAACCGGTCGGCATGATGATCTCGGACGTGCGCATGCCGGGGATGTCGGGGTTGGAAACGCTGCGTCAGGCACGCCAGGAACACGCCACACTGCCGGTGCTCCTCGTCACCGCCTACGCGGACGTGAAGGAAGCCGTCGGCGCGATGCGCGATGGGGCACTCAATTATCTCACGAAGCCGATCGACCTCGATGAGCTGCTGGCCACCGTGCGCCAGGTCACAGGCGTCGGAGGACAGGCTTCTTTGAAGCTGGCCGATGACCGGCAATTGCCCGGTAGCGTCGTCGCGCACAGTCCGCAAATGCAGTTGCTCTTTCGCGATGCCGCGCTGATCGCGGCTTCGGAAACGCGCGTGCTCATCACGGGCGAGAGCGGCGTCGGCAAAGAAGTGCTGGCGGACGTCCTTCATGCCTGGGGTACCCGCGCCGCCGGGCCGTTGGTGAAGGTGAATTGTGCTGCCATCCCCGAAACCCTGCTGGAGGCGGAGTTGTTCGGTCACGAGAAAGGCGCGTTCACCGGCGCGGTGAACCAGCGGATCGGGCGTTTTGAACAGGCGAAGAACGGCACGATCTTCCTGGACGAGATTGGCGAGATGTCACCCGCGCTCCAGGCGAAGCTGCTGCGCGTGACGCAGGATGGCCGGTTTCAGCGCGTGGGATCGAACACCGAGATTCACACCAACGCGCGCATCGTGGCGTCCACGAACCGCAACCTGGAAGAGGCGGTGAAGAACGGCGGCTTTCGCGAGGATTTGTTCTACCGGCTGAACGTGGTGGAGTTGAACATCCCGCCGTTGCGCGAGCGGCGCGAAGACATCCTGCCGCTGGCGAGCTTGTTCATCGCCCAGTTCACGCAAGGGCGGGCGCGGTTCTCGGCGGCGGTGGCGGAGTGCCTCACGGCCTACGCCTGGCCGGGCAACGTGCGCGAACTGCGGAACGTCATGGAACGGGCGTCGCTTCTGTGCCGCGGCGAAATGGTCCTGCCCGAACACCTGTCGGCGCGGCTGGGCGCGGCGGCTGCACCTCCCGCCAACGGCACCGTAACGAATGACACCGCGCGTCTGGAGGAGATCGAGCGGCACACCATCCTGCAAACGTTGCGCCGCAACAACTTCAACCGCACGGAGACGGCGAAGGCGCTGGGCATCAGTCGCCGGACGCTCGTTTACAAGCTCCAGCGCCTGCGCGAAGCCGGCTGCGAAGTGGACGCGCCCTCAAGCTGAAACGTGCCGTTGGCGGCTTCTCGTCAGAGCCAGCGGCGTGTTACCAGACACGGCCTACTCATGGGAAGCTCCCGCAGTTTCCAAATCGCGCTTCAAAACCTCTCCCCTTTGGGTTTCCTGGCGTCCGCCATGTCTATGGTTTCCTTCCGTGACCGAGTGCGGTTTCCAGAGCAACCCCACTTGGAACGGAAGGACCGGGTGATGAGGCCGTCGGACTCGAACCCATGGCCCTGAAAATCAAAGTTTCCGTCGTGAACGAATCCGGGTAGATTCCGTCCAATCTGTGCTAAGATTAAGCACATTGAAGCTCATGAGAGTGTTATTCAAATTGCGTTTGGCCGCGATCTTGACAGGCGTGGCGTTCATTTCCTGCCTCGCCCTGGCCCAGGTTGCAGACCAGCCAGCGACCAACCACTTGCTGGTGCTCCCCCCGGCGGACAAGCCGATCACGCACCCGCACCTCGGCCCCACCCCCGCCGACGCCAAGATCGCTTACGTCACGGCGCGGTTGTTGGAGGACCGCCACTACTCCCGGCAGGTGTTCGACGACGCCATCTCCTCGCAATTGCTGGATCGGTATCTGTCCGCGTACGATCCGCAGCACTTGCACTTCCTGCAATCGGACGTGGACGATTTCGCGGCATACCGCACCCGGCTTGATGACCTCACGCTTCGGCGTGGGGACGCCTCTCCAGCTTACGACATCTTCAACCGGTTCTTCGATCGCCTCGATCAGCGGGTGGCTTACGTCGAGGATCTGCTCAAGCACGAGAAGTTCACCTTTGACAAGGATGAGCGGGTGGCGCTGGATCGCCGTCAGGCGCCCTATCCCAAGAATCTCGCCGCCGCAAAGAAGCTGTGGCGCGACCGCCTCCGCTACGAATACCTCCAGGAGAAGCTCAACAAAGAGAAGCCTGAAGAGATCGTGAAGACGCTTTCGCGGCGCTATCACCGCAACATCCGGTTCTTCGCCAACTGGGAGAGCGCCAATGTCATGGAAACCTATCTCACGACGCTGGCTCACGTCTATGACCCGCATTCGGATTACATGGGCAAGTCGCAGATGGACAATTTTGCGATGGGCATGAACCTCTCGCTGGAAGGCATCGGCGCCGAACTGACTTCGCCGGACGGCTATTGCACGATCCGCAAGCTCCACCCTGGTCCGGCCATGAAAAGCAAACAGATCAAAGAAGGAGACCGCATCGTGGCCGTGGCCCAGGCCGACGGCGAGCCTGTGGACGTCGTGGACATGAACCTCGACAAAGCCGTGCAGCTCATCCGCGGGGCGAAAGGCACGGAAGTGCGGCTTACCATCATTCCGGCAGACGCCCCGGATCCTTCCGTGCGGAAGGTCGTGCGTTTGATCCGCGACAAGATCAGCCTCGAGGAACAGGCGGCCAAGGCGAAGGTCTTGGATTTGCACGGCGAGAACGGCGAACCCCTGCGCATCGGCGTCGTGGACCTGTCATCTTTCTATTCCACGATGGATCTCGGAGGCTCGGAAGATCGGTCGGATTTCAAGAGCTGCTCCGCCGACCTCGCGCGCCTGCTCAAAAAATTCAACGAGGAAAAGGTGCAAGGTCTCGTGCTAGATCTGCGGCGCAACGGCGGCGGCTCGCTCGAGGAAGCCATCCGCATCACCGGATTTTTCATTAAACAAGGTCCCGTGGTACAGGTGCGCGACGGGGACGACCGCAAGTCCGTCAAGGAAGACCGCGACCCACGCGAACTCTACTCCGGGCCGCTGGTGGTCTTGACCAGCCGGTTCAGCGCCTCGGCCTCGGAGATCGTTGCCGCTGCCCTGCAGGACTACGGCCGCGCCATCGTGGTGGGCGACTCCTCCACGCACGGCAAGGGCACCGTGCAGGCCCCCAGCCGGCTCTCGGACTTCATGCGTCCCAGCAGCATCCTGACGAACGATCCCGGTTTGCTGAAGTACACCATCAGCAAGTTCTACCGCGCCAATGGCGAGTCCACCCAGAAGAAAGGGGTCGTGCCGGACATCATTCTCCCCTCCGTGCTCAGCTACTCGCCTGACATTGGCGAAAGTGCGCTCGAAAACCCGCTGCCGTGGGACACCATTGAGACGGCTCAATTCGACCGCATGAACATGGTCGAGCCGGTCAAGTCGGACCTCCTCAAGCGATCCGAAGCCCGGGTCGAAGCCTCGAAAGATTTCGATTACGTCCGCGAAGACATTGAGCAATTCAAGAAGCTGCAAGCCGACAAGAGCATCTCCTTGAACGAAGAACAGCGGCTCAAGGAGAAGGATGAAGCCGAGGCACGTCAAAAGGCCCGCGAGCAGGAACGCCTGACCCGCAAGGAGCCGGAGGTGAAGGCGTACGAGTTGACCCTCAAGAACGTGGACCTGCCGGGCCTGCCCGCCCCGCTCGCCAACACCAACGCCCTCGCCAAAGCTGATCAGCCCGCGGCGACCATCGGCGCCGTCAGTACGAATGCTCCGACCGCGGCCACCACCCAGCCCGCCTTCCCGCACGAGACTTTGGGTGACGAAGCCGAGCCAGACAAAGCGCCGGCCGTGGATTTTGTGCTCGAAGAATCGGAGCACATTCTGGTGGATTACCTCGGCCTGCTCTCGAAGAACAAGACGCTGACTGCCAGCCGCGCGGCGACTCCCTGAACCAATCACCGCGGCGCAGAAGCGAGAAACAAAACGAACTGGATTTCAGCGCAACCACCCGCACCGGCAGGAGACTCCGATGAAAACACTATTCTTGTTCAGCTTGGCGATCGTTCTGAGTGCGGTTTCCGCCCTGGCGCAGGGTGCCCAAGGCGTCATCATCAAGCAGCGCGCCAAGGAGGTCGTCAATCAAAGCAACGTGCGCCAAGGGGTGCCGACGCCCGCCCAGCCGGTGCGGCCGGCTTCCGCCGCTCCAGCGACTGCGAATCCAAAATTGCAGAACATCTCCTTGCTGCAAACCGATCTCGCCGCCATCCAGGGCAAGCCCGACGCTTCCGCTGCGCTGAAGCAGCGTTTCGCCAGGAACCTCCTCGCCGCTTCGCCGGGCCCCGTCAAACCCTCCGGCGCCACGGTAATGACGCTCGTGGACAACCTTGCGGGCCTGCTCCCCACCAGTCCGCTGGAAGCCGCTGAGCGCGCTCGTCTCGCCCAAGACCTGAACGCCCTGTTCGATTCAGCGAACATCCCCGGTACGCGGGTGGATGCCATTTTGGCCGACGTCCAAGCCATTCTCCAAGTCAGCGGCGCCCGTCGGCAAGCCGCGCTCAGCGTGGTCAGCGATTTGCGGACGACCGTCGCCGAGATTCAGAAGTCGCCGTCCCGGTAAGCGGTCATTGACCCGGGTTCGTCGGAAACCAGGGCATCGGCAGCTTCTTTCGATGTAGAGCCGTTTCGAGCCGCCGACATGGCTCGCAAGGGTGAATCCTGAGATTATCAAACCAGGAACGACTGTGTTTGGGTTTCGCCCCGGCGACGTGCAACTTCCGCTTGCGTTCGCGATGGACCCTCAGATAATCCGCCGCCACATGATGAATCGTTTGTTTGCCCTCGCCGTTCTCTCAGCCGGCCTCTTCGCTCACTCTTTAACGACGGCCAAGGCCGAGGCCTGGCCCGGCTGGCGCGGGCCGCGAGGCGATGGCACGTGCCTGGAGCCGAACATCCCCACAAACTGGGACCCGACCAACGCCGTTTGGAAGACCGAACTCCCCGGCCTTGGGCACGCCTCGCCGATCGTTTGGGGCGACCGCGTCTTCACCGTGACCTCGCTGCCCGAAACCAAGGACCGCATTCTCCTCTGTCTCGATCGCGCCTCGGGCAAGATTCTCTGGCAACAGACCGTCGTGCAGGGGCCATTGCAGAAGCTGCACAAGGAAAACAGCTATGCCTCCGCCACGCCGACCACCGATGGCGAGCGGGTGTTCGTCAACTTCCGCGTCGGCGACGAGATCGTGGTGGCTGCGCACGACTTTGCGAATGGGAAACAGCTCTGGCTCGTCCGGCCCGGCCCGCACGTCGGCGAGTGGGGATTCTGCAACGAGCCCGTGCTCTTCAAGGACAAGGTCCTCGTGGACGGCGACGGCAAAGGCGATTCGTTCCTGGTCGCCTTGAGCCGTGCGGATGGGAAGGAACTCTGGCGGCTCAATCGCACGCACAAGGGCATCAGTTACAGCGCACCGCTGATCCGCGAACTGGCGGGACGCACGCAAATGATCCAATGCGGGGACCGTTGCGTGACCAGCTTCGATCCGAACACCGGCGAGCAGCTCTGGACCGTGGACGGCCCCTCGGAGGAGTTCGTAGCCACGCCGGTTTACAGCGAGAACGCCGGACTGGTCTTCATCAGCAGCAGTTGGCCCAAGCAAGTCCTGCTGGCGATCCGGCCAGATGGTCGCGGTGACGTTACCCAGACCCACGTCGTCTGGCGCGACACCAAGGGCGCCCCTTACGTCCCTTCCATGATCGTCGCGGGCGAGTATCTGCTGACCGTAAACAACTTCGCGACGGCGTTTTGTTACGAAGCCGCCACCGGCAACGTGCTCTGGCGGCAGAAATTCGGGCGAACTCACACCTCGCCCGTCCTGGTGGGCGGACTGGTCTATTTCATCAACGACGACGGCCAGGTGAACGTGATCAAACCCGGCGCGCAGTTCGAGCGCGTGGCGCAATACGAGCTCGGCGAGAACTGCTACGCCTCGCCGGCGATCAGTGACGGCCAGGTCTTCCTGCGCGGCTTCAAACACCTCTTCTGCATCGGACGGCGCGCCAAGCCGTGACGGCCGGCGATTGAGCGTGGCGGCCGAACGCGGCTGGTGCATTGGAGCGCGAGCGCGCTTTCGCTCGTTTGACGGCTTGCACAAACAGCCGCGGAGAAATGAGGTGAGACGGCAACCCGGCGCAAGGCAAGGGCCTTAATCTCCCTGCTGCCGGTGCGCTGCAAACACCTGCGGCCATAACGGAGGCCGCAGTCTCTGCTTTAGTAAAGCCATCGCCCGCCGATAGAAGAGTTGATCGCACTGCGAAAACGTTCTGGTGTGTACATGAAGAGCGGCCAACAATCATCCGCATGCGTATTCCAGCCATGCGCCGGCCCGGGTGCCGCGTCCGGGCAGAATGCCGTGCTTGCGGTGGGCGACCCGTTGCCGCTGGTGTCGCTTCGCATGGTCGTTTTCCGGCGCCAGCCCAGTGCGGACAGCAGCCAACTGACGCCCGGAGCATGATGGCCACTGTTTTCGCTGCGGTTGTTGGCGGGGCGATAGGGTCCGCCCGCCCGGACATTCAAAGGCCGCGACCCGGCTATGTCCGTCCGCTGCGCTGGGCTCTTGCCTGGCTGGTTCTTCTTACCCCTGGATTCGCTCAGACGCCGTCTTCAGAGGTCACCACCTTCAAACAGCTTGGCTCGATGTCAAAGGAGCAGGCGGCGGAAGGCCGTCCGGCCCGATTCGATGGTGTGGTGGTGTGTTCCGATCGCGAGTGGGGGCAGCTCTATGTTCACGATGGGACGCAAGTCCAATACTTCAGCCCGCCGACCTTCCCCCAGCAGTTGGAAGTGGGACAACAAGTGGAAATCACCGGCGCCACGGCCGTCGTGGAAGGCTATGACGGCCTGACCAATCTCAGCCTGACTGTCCTCGGGCGGCGCGATCTTCCGGCAGCCAAACCGCTCAGAATCTCTCAACTGGCAGGTGATTTCGGCCAATGGGTGGAAACGAGCGGACGCGTGCGGAGTGCGGACACGAGCCGAGGACGACTGGGCCTGACCATTCATGACCGGGGTTATAGCTGTCTTGTGTATGCGATGGGACCATCGGGCAAGTACGATTCCAAACGACTTTTGGATTGCGAGGTCCGCGTTCGCGGCATCAATGCGAGCAAGATTGTGAACGGACGGTTGGAGGCGGCCTCCGTGTTTGCGCCCGGGACCAATGAAGTCAGCATTCTCACGCCGGCGGAGGAGCCGTCCACCTTGCCCGTGGTTTCGATTGATGCGCTGCTGAACCGCGAGCTCGGCGACTGGACGAATCACCTGGTTCACCTCAACGGCTTGATCTCGGCGTACAAACCTGGCGAGTCGGTCGTGATCCGCGACCCGACCGGCGTGATCCGCGCGAACATCACGCAGTTGACCCGCGCAGAACAGGACGAGCGGGTGGACCTGTGGGGATTCCTGACTGTGTCCGCTGCCGAGGCGGTGTTGACCGATGCCTACTTTGAGTTGGTGAATCCTCCGGCGACTACGGCCACCCCTCTTCCTTCTTCGGGTGTGTCCCCGGCCTTGACCAACCTGCCCAAGGTTCTGACTGCGGTGTCAAACATCATGCGGCTGCCCCGGGAATTGCTGGCGCAACGCATCCCCGTCCGGCTGCGAGGGGTCATTACCTTTGCCGACCCCGAGTATCACAACGGTTTCCTCCAGCAAGGTGACGACGCGATCTATCTGGACCTGACCCAAGAAGACGTGCGCGCGGGCCAGTGGGTGGAAGTGAAGGGCGTGACCGATCCCGGCGGATTCGCGCCGCAGATTAACGAGGTTGTCGTGGAAATCCTCGGGACAACCAACCTGCCGGTCGCGACCAAAGTGACCTTGGACGAGGTGGCGGACGGCGTGCTGGACTCGCAGTGGATCAAGATGCAGGGCGTGGTGCGGCGGGCGGAGATTGAGTGGGGTCATCTGTATCTGAGCCTCACCACGCGCAAGGGGAAGTTCCAGGTTGTCGTACCCGGGATTGCCAGTCAGGCGGCCACCACAGGTCTTGTGGACGCGCTGGTGAGCGTGCAGGGCGCCTGCGGTTCGGGATTGAATTCGCGCGGCCAGTTGAGCGGGATCACCGTGCATGTGCCGGACCTGGACCAGATCACGATGTTGGACCCTGTTCCCTCAGACCCATTTAGCTCGCCCACCACGTTCGCCGCGGCCGTTTCCACCTTTGATGCCACCCGTCTCGCCGGACGCCGTATCAAGGTCAGCGGCATCGTCACGTTAAACATCCCGCAAGTGGGCTTCTATCTTCAGGACAGTTCGGGCGGCATCCGCGTCAGCACGCAACAGACGAACACGCTCCAGGTTGGCGACACGGTCGAGGTGCTGGGTTTTCCTGCCCTCGGAGATTTCTCTCCTTACCTCGAAGAAGCCGCGTTCCGCCGCACCGGCACGGGCACGCCGCCGCTTCCGAAGAAGACCACGGCTGAGGAGATTCTGCTGCAAGGTCGCCACGACGGACAGGTGGTGGATATGGAGGCGCGCCTGGTGCAGACCGTGCCTCGCTCGGCCCATCCGAGACTGGTTCTACAGGACGGCCCGATCATCTTCACCGCACACCTTGTGGGCCAGACGCCGGGCCAAACGTTGCGGAGCCTTGAATCGGGCAGCATCCTGCGGCTGACCGGGGTCTGTTCGGTACAGGGAGGGCAGCGGCATGAGCCGGAGACCTTCCGCCTGCTGCTGGCCCAGCCGGCGGATGTCCAATTGGTGCGCGCGCCGGCGTGGTGGTCCATGCGCCACACGTTGTTGTTGGCCGGCGGGCTGACCCTGCTGGCCGCGGTCGCGCTGGTCTGGGTCGTGTCCTTGCGCCGCCGGGTTGAGGCGCAGACGGAAGTCATTCGTCAAAAGCTGGCTGAGGGAAAGCAATTCGCCGAGACGCTGGCCCGCGAGAAGAATCTCTTGGCCACCCTGGTTGACCACCTGCCGGATCATGTGTTTGTGAAAGACAGGGCTGGTCGGGTGCTTCTGACCAATCGGGCCCATGCCCAATTCCACGGCGGCCCGTCCCAGGATTCCTTCCTCGCCAAAGCCGACCCCGATCTGCCCCAGCCAGAGATATCCCCGCGCACAGCGGAAACGGATCGAAGGGTGCTGGAGGAGGGGGCGGGCGTGTTCGACGCGGAAGAAGCGACGCAGAATCAGGCCGGTGAGCCGCGCTGGCTTTCCACCACCAAAGTGCCCTTGCGGGACGGCGCGGGCGGGATCATTGGGCTGGTGGGCATCAGCCATGATGTGACGGAGCGCAAGCGCGCCGAGCTGGAGTTGGAGGCGATGCACAAGCAACTCGTGGTCTCCTCGCACCACTCCGGTATGGCCGAGGTCGCCACCAGCGTCCTACACAACGTCGGCAATGTGCTCAACAGCGTCAATGTTTCGGCCAGTCTCGTTTTCGAGCGAATGCGGGAATCGAAGATCCGGAACATCGCCCGCGTCGCCAAGCTGTTGGCCGAACACGAAGGCGACCTGGCTGACTTCCTCACCCACGATCCCAAAGGCCGTCACGTGACCCCGTATTTGGGGCAACTGGCCGAACATCTGGCCGCGGAACAGGCCGTTGTGCTCGAGGAAATCGAATCGCTCACGCGGAACATTGAACACATCAAGGAGATTGTTGCCATGCAGCAAAGCTACGCCCGGATCGGCGGCGTGGTGGAGTTGGTGCAAATCACCGACCTGGTCGAGGATGCCTTGCGGATGAATCGAGGCGCCCTGGAGCGCCATCAGGTCCGGGTCGTGCGCGAGTATCCAGCCGACCTCCTGCCCGCAATTTCAGTGGAACGGCACAAGGTGCTGCAAATCCTGGTGAACCTGATTCGCAATGCCAAATATGCCTGCGACGAGTCGGGCCGGAAGGACAAGCAGATGATTGTCCGCGTTACGCAGGCCGACGGTCGGGTCCGGATTTCCATCCTGGACAACGGAGTGGGCATCGCCCCGGAGAATCAGCAACGCATCTTCAATCATGGCTTCACCACCCGCAAAGGCGGCCACGGGTTTGGGTTGCACAATGCCGCCCTGGCCGCCAAGGACCTCGCCGGCAGTCTCGAGGCCCACAGCGAAGGAACGGGCAAAGGGGCCGCCTTTACCCTCGAATTGCCCCTGGTCCGGAACCGCGACTGACCTGGCCGTCCTCGGGCAACCGGTTTCGTTCATCCCGGGAACGGCAGTTGAACAGCGAAGACGCGATGGCGTAGCGCTGGACGAGCAAAGGGTCGAGCGCAAAACCACCCGCCCGCCGGCTTCACCCGCAGGGCGAGCCCCGCTTGCCTTCAGAATCCGTGCTGCTTCAGTGCAAGTCTTCGGGCTGAGGTTTACGGCTTCGCGGCGGAGGCTGGCGAAGCCAGCGCGGGCACGTAGAGAATGCGCTGCGGCTGGGTTGGCAGGTAGGCGTTGCGGGCCGGAAGGTCTGCGCGGTTGAACGGTTTGTAGTCTTTGATCGCACCGACGCGGGCGATGCGCAACGAGTTGCGCAACAAGCCGCGGCCATTGTTGGAATCGCTGAACTTGCCCTGACCGTAGCCCACGCCCTTCGACCCCGAGAGGTTCGAGGAGAAATACTTCATCCCGACGATCTTGTTCTGCTCGTCGCGCAGCCAACCAATGAAGATGACGGCGTGCCCACCAGCCGGCGTGGTGCTGTAGCTCAGGAAATCGCCCGGGCGCACTTGCTCGAAATCGGTGATGGCCTTCCCGAGACCGTAGCCGACAATGCCGCGTTGCTCACAGTCGCCTTTGCCTTCGATATACCAGAGCTGAAGCAGGTTGAAGAGGTCGGTGAAGGTCATGCCGTTGAAATCGTCGGGGTCGAGACCCTTCTGGATGTTGCGCAACTTCATGGCTCGGATGAAGACCTCGAACGTGTATCCGCAGCAGTAACTGCAACGCGAGCCGTCCGGATACGCCTTGGCCACGACCATCCCCTTGTACCACATGTCCTCCGTTACGCCGTTGTAGATGTCGTATTCGCGGGGCGTCCAGCCGCAGTGATACGGGTAGCTGCCGTCCAGTGGGTAGGCGGCGATGACCTTCATCACGTAGGGATTGAGCGCGCGCTCGTCATCGTCGGTGACCATGTCCTCGCGGGCGTAGGCCTTCTCCAGCGCCTTGCCGACCGGGGAGAAGCCGCGCTCGTCCACCGGATAGACCCGCGGCGTGTAGGTGTAACGCTTGGCGAGGGGCTTGTTGGTTGTGGCTGAGGCGGTGGTCAGCGCGGGCTCGACTTGCGAGAATTTCGGACAACTGGAGGTCTGCGGATGCTGGCAGCCAACCAAGACAATGGCGGCGGTGCTGGCCACAAGCATCGGCAGCGACCGAACAATCACTCGCCAAGAGCGAAACTGGTTCCTGTTCACGGGGTGATGATAGCAGCGCATGAACGGGTTGCAACGCTTTGGCCGTGGGCCTTGAGGAGCGACGCAGTGCGAACATCCAAGAATGAACATCCTCTTTCCTCGGAAGAATGTTGAGTTTTAAGGACCGACGCAGGCGGTGCAGTCGCCGGCCTTCCAGCGGAACTCAATACTTCGGTCGAAGAATGCTGCCAAACACCGACCAAACGCCGTTGACGCCGCACGGACGGCGGACTAAAACTGCCGGCGGTGAAACCGTCGGCGTCCAAAGCGGCATGCCGAAGTGCCCCAAGTCGCACGGGCACACTGCTTCCCTGTGGGTCGCCACGGCTCGGGCCAATCTCCTCGGATAGACCCTTTGAGACTTCTTATGCGTGCGTTGGCGCGTTCGGGCTTGCACAAACGAGGCCGCGCATTCTCAGAAAAAACTAAAGCCGCAACGGGCGATGGCCGATGATGAAGGCAGAACCACTCAACACCCCGAGCGGACGGATGACTGGCTGTTTCGGCATAGACCCAGGCGGACGGCGTAGCCGTGCCCGATTACTTTCTGAAAAGGGCTGGCGGCTGGCCACGGTGCTGGGGATCGTGGAGGGGCACGGCGGATTTGTGACGGTGGAAAGCAAACTGGGGTACGGGACAACCTTCCAGGTGTACATCCCGGCCAGCGGGACCCACGACACGGATTTCTTTCGAGCGGAGTCACCAGTGGTTGCGCGTGGCCAGGCCGAACTGGTGCTGGTCGTGGATGACGAGGAAGCAATCCTGCGGATGGCTGAGGGTGTTTTGCGGCGGGGGGGTGACACCACGCTTGCGGCCACGAGTGCCCCCCAAGCCACGAGCCTCTACGAGAAACACCACGCCCGCATTCGGGCGGTTCTGACGGACATCATGATGCCGTTCGGGGACGGACGGCAGTTCATTGCCATGCTTTACGAACACGACCCCAAGCTGCCGATCATTGCGATGAGCGGCCATGCAACGAGCGAATTCCAGCAGGAGACCCTTCGCCGCGGCGCCCGGGCGTTTGTCGGTAAACCCTTCAGCGCCGAGCAGATCCTAGCCGCACTGGGCAACGTGCTGAGGCCGGCTGACAGTGCAGGCTAAAGCACTCGATGGACGATGCCAGAACTCCCCACTGATCACAGTCGGAGCCAGAACGGCCAGGGAAACCGCCGGATCGGCGTCGTGTTGGCCGTCGGCGTCTTTCTTCTGGGAAGCGTGTTCACCGCGATGGAATGGCGCAACGCGGGTCAGGACTTGCGCAAGACCATGATGGCCCAAGCGCTCATGCTCGCGGCTTCGCTGGATGAAACCCGAATCGCAAGCCTGACCGGCTCCACCAACGATTTGAGTTCGCTCGACTATCGTAACGTTCGCGAGAAGTTAATTCGTATCCGGAACACGAATCCGAAGTACCGTTACCTCTACCTGATGGGACGGCGCGAGGGGCAACCGCCCTTCTTCTACATGGGCACGGCCCCAGAGGACTCGCCTGACTACTCTCCGCCGGGGCAGGTTTATTTTGAAGATTCTCCCACCTTAAACCAGGTCTTTGCCTCCCGTACTGCTGCCATCAGCCCACCCTTTCAGGATCGCTGGGGCACGTGGATCAGCGCGCTCGTGCCGGTGTGTGATGCGCGCCAAGATGGTTCACTCGTGATCTTGGGTATGGATTACGAAGCCAGCGACTGGCGTTACGCGATCGCACGGCGAGCGTTGACCCCTGTGGTGATCACCTGCCTGACCTTGATCGTGATGGTCGCCAGCGCCCAGCATCTCCGACGCCGGGAACTTGCCAACCATGTCGCCCTGCTCAAACAGAACGAGGCGACGCTGCGCGAAAGTGAAGCCTTCAGGAAGCGGGTCTTTGACAGCTCGCACGTTCCCATCGTCGTCATGGACCCCGTGACGGGCCGGTTCATTGATTGCAATCGAGCCGCCACCGAGATTTATCGTTTCTCCTCACGGGACGAAACCTTGGGCAAGACGCCGGCGGACGTCTCCGCCCCCACCCAATACGATGGAACGCCCTCCGCGGATAAGGCACGAGCCTACATTGAACAGGCCTTAAGAGATGGCAGCGTGGTGTTCGAGTGGCGGCACCAACGTCCTGATGGCGAAACCTGGGATGCGCAGATACATCTCCTGAGCTTTCGCTCCGACGATCACCCGTTCCTGCAATTCACGCTCGAGAACATCACCGACCGCAAGCGGACGGAGGCCGTGCTGAACGAAAGCGAGCGGCGTTTCCGCGAGCTCTTCGAGCGTTCACCGGACGCGGTGTTTGTCGAAGACGAGCGCGGAACAATCCTCGATGCCAATCCCGCGGCGTGCCGGCTGCACGGCCTCAGCCGCGACGCTTTGGTCGGCAAGAACGTGCTGGACACCGTGCCGCCAGAAGCCAGGGAAACCGTGCGCCGCGAGTTCCCCAGATGGCTGACCGGAGAGCTGGCTCAGACCGAACGCGTCAGCCTCACGGCAGATGGCCGCCAGTTGCCGGTGGAGATTCGGGGCGCCGTCATCCAGTACGGTGATCAGACCGCCCTGCTGCTACACGTACGCGACATTGCCGAGCGGAAGCGGATGGAACGCGCCCTCCAAGAATCCGAGGCGCTCTACCGCCGCGCCATCGAGGTGGCCGGCGCCGTGCCGTATCTTCAGTCCTATGCGGCAACCGCACCGACCGTCCGCTATGAATTTATCGGGGAAGGGATTCGAAAAATGACCGGATACGGGCCGGAGGAATTCTCCGATGTCGTAATGGATTCGATCATCGAAGAGCGCGTGCTCCTGGGGGAGTTGGCGCCGTATTCGTTGGACGATGCGGTTCAGTGCGTCCGCTCCGGGTTGACTCCGATCTGGCAATGCGAGTATCGCATCCGCGCCCGGGACGGCCAATGCCGTTGGTTGTCCGAAGCGGCGGTGGAACTTCGCGATGAAAGCGGCGTCTCGCATGGCTCGCTGGGGCTATTCCAAGACATCACGGAACGCAAACTGGCAGAGGAGCGCATCCGGCAACAGGCCGCCCTGCTGGAGGCCTCGCATGACGCGATCATCGTCTGGGATGTGACGCAGGGCGTGCAGTTCATGAACCCGGCGGCCGAGGCGTTGACGGGGCGGAGCGTGACCCAGGCCCGGGCACAGGAACTTGGCAAGGTGTTGCACACGCGCTCGGACCTGGCGTTGCGCGCGGCCATCCAAGAAGTCACCACCCAAGGGGCCTGGAACGGGGAACTCACCCTGCTGACCGGTGACAACAAGCCACGCGAGGTGGCCAGTCGCTGGACGGTGCTCACCGACCACCAGGGCAAACCCGCCTCAATTCTCATCACCTGCAACGATATCACCGACAAGAAGCGCCTCGAGCATCAGTACCTGCGCGCCCAGCGCCTGGAAAGCGTCGGCACGCTCGCCAGCGGCGTGGCGCACGACCTCAACAACATTCTCAGCCCCATTATCATGGGCGTGGAGATGTTGAACATGAACCCGGTGGACGAGGAGACGCGCAGTCTGCTGGCCACCGTGAAGGAGAGCGCCCTTCGTGGACGTGATACCGTGAAGCAACTGCTCACCTTCGCCCGGGGCACCGAATCCCAAAAGGGTCCCGTTCAGCCACGGCATCTGCTGAAGGAGATTGCCCGCCTGCTCCGGCAAACCTTCCCCAAGAACATCCAGATCTACACTGACCACACCGGACCGCCAACCACCGTGCTGGCGGATCCTTCGCAACTCCATCAAGTCCTGATGAACCTGTGCGTCAATGCCCGGGACGCCATGCCGGAGGGGGGCGTGCTGTTCCTCACCCTGGAAACCCAGACGCTGGACAAGACCTCGGCGAAAATTCATCCCAAAGCCGGATCGGTGCCGTATGTGGTCTTCAAGGTGGCGGACAGCGGCACGGGCATTCCGCCCGAGATCGTGGATCGCATTTTTGATCCGTTCTTCACGACCAAGCCACAGGGCAAAGGCACCGGACTGGGCCTGGCGACGGCGCTGGGGATCGTGGAAAACCACGGGGGTTTCATGCTGGTGGAGAGCAAAACCGGACAAGGCACGACCGTCCAGGCGTACCTCCCGGCCAGCGCTCCGAGCGACACCGAGTTCATCCGGGCCGAGCCACCCGCCGCCCCGCGTGGCCAGGGCGAACTGATCTTGGTGGTGGATGACGAACCGGCGATCTTGCGCATGGCGGAGGGGGTCCTCCGGCGCGCGGGTTATACCGCGCTGACCGTCAGCAGCGCCTCAGAAGCGCTGCATCTTTACCAGAAACATCACGATCGCATCCGGGCCGTTCTGACCGACATCATGATGCCGTTTGGAGATGGCCGGCAGTTGATTGCCATGCTCTACGAAAACGATCCCAGACTGCCCATCATCGCCATGAGCGGACTGGCGACGAGCGAGTTTCAACAGGAAACCCTCAAGCGGGGCGCCCGCGCCTTCGTCGGCAAACCTTTTGGCGCTGAGCAACTGCTCGCAACGCTGAGTGACGTTCTAAGCGAAGTCTCCCGTTAGCTCCACGGCTACGACAGCCGCGCACCCGGACCCGCCGTCAAGGCGTCCACACACGCCCGCGCCTGCTCGCGTAAAGCCGCGCGCTCCGACTCGTCCAAGCCCGCCGGATCGAAACGATACCGATAGTGCAGCCGCAACAACACCCGGAGCGCGGTCTGCAACGTCTCCGAATCGGCCGTGGCTGCCGCACGTTCGAGCCAGCCCGACAACGGTTCGCTGGCGTTCCGCAGCACGCCGCGCTCTGAGAGTTTGCGCTCCAGAAGATAAAACTCCGAGTCCAAGCCCGGCCAGACGACGTCCGCGTCCGTGAGCGAGGCTTGGCCACCGTGGCGTTTGCGACCTCGCCGGAAAATGATCTGATAGAGCAACAGCACGAGCACGGGGCCGAGCGACCAGAGGACGTATTGCCGCAGGTTCGACTGTCCCCACCAAACCTTCGCGATCTCGTAGCGCAGCCGCGACCAGGCATCCGATAGCCAGAACTCCGGCGAGTTTCCCGATTCCGCGGCCACCCATGAAACGGGGGTTGTGTCGAAGTCCTGCCATTGTCGGCGTTGCGGGTTCCAGACCAGACACCAGGCGTGGGCATCGCGCTGGCGGACGACGTACTTGCGGCCCGAGCCTTCATGCACCGCGTAGCCCACCACGTAGCGCGCCGGGATGCCGGCCTGCCGCAGCAACAGGACCGTGGCCGTGGCGTAGTACTCGCAATGGCCTTTGTGCGTTTGGAGCAGGAAGCGGCTCAGCGGCGTTTCGTTCGTCTTCAGGGAACGCATCCGCCCCTGCCACGTGCTGTAGGTAAACCGGTTCGTGTCCCCGAACAACTCGCTGAGTTTCCGGAGTGCCTGCTTCAAGTTGCCCGGTTCGATCTGCAAATCGGAAGCGACCTGCGCGATGGCCGGTTGCTCGCGCTGCGGGACGCTCAGGTCCTCGTTGGTGTCGGCCGGCGAATCAATCGCCGCGCCCAGCCCATAGAGGGCGTCGAAGACGACGAGACCCGGCCCGGTCGCCAACACGGCGCCGTTGGGGTTCTTCTCCACCGTGAAGGCTTTCAGGTTTTCCAGCCGTCCGCTGGTGCGCGGCAGCGGCAGCAACGCGGCGCGCGAACCCTCCTTCCAGCGGTCCAGATAGCTCGCAATCCGCACGGTGGAGGTGTTGGTCTTCCCGGGCACGAGTGGCCAGACGGCGCTATCCAGCGGCGTTTCCGAGACGGGTTCGAAACCGTTGGTGCCGGCCCCGCTCCGCCAGATTTCAAATCCATAAGTTCGGTAGCTCGCCTCGCGCAGATAGTCCGGCGGTGGACGGTTGTCCGGCAGTTCCAAGCGGACGACGATCTGCGGCGACTGCTTCAATTCGCCGATCTGGCCCAACGCGGTGCGGCTTTGATCGGCGTCCGAGCCGCGCCGCATCAGGCGCGTGAGCCATTGCACGTTCAGGTTTTGAACGAGGTTCAACACTTGCCCGACGGCCCGCTGCCCGGCAAACCCAAGCCCGATGGCCAGCAGAAGTGCGCTCGCCCAGACGGCGAAGCCGAACCGCCGCGAACGTTGCGCCCAGAGCACCCAGGCCAGCAACGCGCACAAGCCCCAGAAGAAAGTGTCCAATTGAGCTGCCTCCGGCGCCGGTTTGTGGACGCCGGCCGCCAGCAGGCAGAGGCCGAAATACGGGTAGCCGACGGCCACGGGCCAGTCCGCGGGAGTGGGGAGTCCCCGCTCTTTCGCCTTTCGCCAGCGCCGCCGCAGGATCAGCGAGATCGCTGCCAGCGGGAACGTCGCCCGCGTGTTGAAGGTCTGCGCCGCCACGAACAGGAAGAGCAGCATCGGCAGCCACCGGAACAAGGCGGCGCTCGTGTTCGCGGTGGAGGCCCCGGCGTCGCTGCGTGTGCCGCCTGACGGATGCTGGAAGAAGTTGCTGAAGTTCGCCGGCCCGTCGTTTGATGTGAAGGCATAGACCAGAGCGGCCAGCACCAGCAGCGAACAGAAAGTCCAAATGCGGCTCAGGTCATCGTCCGAGAACTCCCAGCGGGCCTTGACGAAGCGGGCGCTCTCCAGCACCACCGCCATGACCGCGCCCACGATGAGCAGGCCGGATTGCCAGCCCCAGAAGAGCAGCGCCGCACCGAGAAGAAAAGGAGGCGGTTTCATGGGTCACCCTCCGATGGTGTAATCCGAAATCCGAAACCCGAAGCAAACTCGAAACCCGAAACCCGAATCGCGCCCCTCGCTGAACGCCAGCCTGGAGCAAGACGCTTGAGCGCCGACGCGCCAGCTTCGTGGACTGCAGTAGCCCTCCGCAACTTGGGCGTGGCGCGGGTGTCGGAAGGCCGATCCACTCCGAAACTCGGTGGCAGGTCAATCCCACGCACTTTCGGCATTCGGTCTTCGAGCTTCCTTCGGATTTCGGATTTGCTCACGTCAACTTCGCCAGTCCTTCCTCGATCTTGCCCGTCTCCAGCACAAACAGCCGGCCCGATGCGTCGCGCATCGCCCCGCCTTCGCCAGAAAGGCCGGCACCGCGCGGCACAATGACCAGCACCAGCACCGGCAGACCCAGCGCCTTCAGCTTCTCCACAAACTCGCGTCGCGCGGCATCCCACGCCAGCAGCACGCAAATGCAACCGCTCACCGCGCCCACATGGTTCAGCACCAATTGCTCCAGCATGCTGAACGGCTGATCCGGACACGCCCGCACCGATGCCAGAATCTCCAGCATTTGGTCCGCGTGCGCCAATCCGCGCCCCGCTGTGAAGCAATAGGCCTGCGGCCCGACGAACAGCAGGTCCAGCAACGATTCCTGCGTGAGCACGGTGCAGGCGAACGAGGCCGCGACGGCGACCGCCTCCTCAAACTCGTCGCTATGTGGCCGCTCGGTGAACGTGTCCAGCACCAGCGCGTGCCGGACGAAAAACTCGTCCTCGAACTCCTTCACGATGGGCTTGCCGAGCCGCGCCCAACTGCGCCAGTGGATGTGTCGCAGCGGATCGCCTCGCCGGTAGTCGCGCACCGCCACGAACTCCTCGCTTTGGCCCACATTCGTCGCCAGGGCCACGCCGCCCTGCTGGTATCTCATCGCGCCCGGGAGCGCGATGGGTGGCAACGGGTAGCGCTTCGGCAGAACCAGGACGCTTTGCGGCGCCGCCACGCGCACGACCGAGCGAAACAAACCCAGCGGATCCGGCCGCGCCAGCAGCGCCCCAGCGAATCGCAGCACCCCGCGGCGATGCGGCGTGATCTCTCCCTGCACCTCGACAGTCTGCTGGGCCGGGATCGGTGGCACTTCGGCGGTCTTGACCGTCGCCAGTTTGAAGGGGTTGGACCGCCGGAGTTGCCCGAAGCGAAACGAGCGAAACTGGCGTTCGTCGTCCAGTTGCACCGCCTTCCATTCCTGGAAGGTGGGGCGCGGGTCGGCGAGGTTTTCCAGCAAGGTCAGGCCCGCCTGGGTTTTGCGCGTGAGATTTCGCACGGCAACGCGGTAGCGGAACGCCTTCCCCGCTGTGCCGAAACGCGGCAGCGACCGCTCGAGAGCGACCGAGCACCGCAGCCGGAAAAGCACGTTGAACGAAACGGCCGCGATCAACAACCCCAGCATCACCATGAACGCTTGATAGACCACCGAGTTGTCCGTGTCTGTGGCCATCAGCCCCGTTACGAACATCGCACTGAGCACTGCCAGTCCGGGCCGGGTGAACCGTCGCACCGTCCAGTACCGCAGCCCGGAGAGCAAGCGGTAGTGAAGGTAGAGGGTGCGGAAGATCGGGTTCACGACCACCAGGGGTTGAAGTTCGAGATTCGGAATCCGAAGTCCGTGGCAATGTCAAAAAACGAGGATCGGAGGCGGCGCAAGTTTCCCAACCTGCTGTATCGCTGATTTTCGATCGGCAGGGTGGTGCGGGCTTTCCGGTCGCGGGGACTGTTTGAAGCCTTGCAGAATAGAATTCTGCGATCCAGCAGACTGCAACTCTGCGCTGCGGGGAAGACCGCGTCGCGCCCGAAGCTCCAAACCGGGTCACCTGTCAATGAATGGGATTCGGCTTTCGGCATTTGGACTTCCTTCGGGGTTCGCGTCTCGGATTCCCGTTCAGGCGGGCACTTTGATCTTCTTCACCACATCCTCCACGACTCCACGCGCAGTCAATCCCGAGAACCTCGCCTGCGGTTCCATCACCAGCCGATGAGCGATGACTGGCACCGCGAGTTCCTGAATGTGTTCGGGTGTGACGAATTCCATGCCGTCAAACAGCGCCAATGCCTGGGCCGCCTTCATCAGGGCGATGGACGCCCGCGGGCTGGCGCCCAGTTGCACGCCCGTGGTGGCCCGGGTGGCGCCGGTGAGGTCCACGACATAGCGTTTGAGTTCCTCGCTGATGCGCACGTCCTCCGCGGCATGCTGAAGGGTTAACACATCCGCGAGCGTGGCGGCTGGTTTCAACTCGTTGAGCGGATGGTTGTGTTGTTGCGCCGTGAGGATGCTGACCTCCTCGCTGGGTTGCACGTAGCCGAGCGTGAACTGCATCGCAAACCGGTCCATCTGCGCTTCGGGCAACGGATACGTGCCGCGAAACTCGACCGGGTTCTGCGTGGCGATCACAAAGAACAACTCCGAGAGATCGCGCCGCTCGCCGTCCACGCTCACCTGACCCTCACCCATCGCTTCCAGCAGTGCCGACTGCGTGCGGGGCGAGGCGCGGTTGATTTCGTCGGCGAGGAGGATGTCCGTGAAGACCGGGCCTTCGTGGAAATGGAACTGTTGATCACGCTGGTTGAAGATCGAGACGCCGAGGATGTCCGAGGGCAGCAGGTCCGGCGTGAATTGGACGCGCTTGAAACCGGCATCCACCGAGCGGGCGAGCGCCTTGGCCAGCGTGGTTTTGCCGGTGCCGGGAAAATCCTCGAGCAATACGTGGCCGCCGCTGGCGAGCGCGGCGAGGAGTTTGCGCGTGGAGGCGGTTTGCCCCTGCATGATGCGGGCGATGTTCTCGGAAATGCGTTGGTAGGTTTGGCGCGCGGACTGTTGGTTGTTCGCAGTCATCAGTATCTCCGTCAATATGGACAGCGCTGGCGGAGGAAAGTTGCGGCGAAATCTGTCGAACACCCCGAGGCACGCCGTCCCACGCCGGTTGTCACTGCCGCGAAAGTAGCGTCTCCCACCGCCAGCGGCGAACAAATACCGGAACGAATTCCCGTCAGCCGACGGGCAACGATTGAGCCATCGGCAGGAGGCTCATGATCAAGTCGGAGGCTTCCCGCATCTCGTAGGGCTTGGCCAAAAGGTGGGCGTTCAGGCGGCCTACCCGTTCTTCCGCCTCTTCGTCGAGGTAACCAGAGGAGAGAATCAAGCGCATGTGCGGCCAACGTTGGGCGACGGTTTCCATGAGTTGGATGCCGTTCATGCCGGGCATGCTGTAGTCCGTGAAGAGGATGTCCATCGGGGTGGACGTGTTCTCCAACACCTTGAGGGCCGAGGGCCCATCCACAGCCACTTCGACCGTCAGTCCGGAGGCTTCGAGGAAACTCTTGGTGAAGTCCCGGAGCAGATCCAAATCGTCCACGACGAGCACGCGGCCCGAACCGTGAGGCAATTGTTGGAGCGCGGGGGCGGGCGGCGCCGAGACGGCTTCAGCCACCAGCGGAAGGTAGAGGTGGAACGTGGTGCCCCCGTCGGGAATGGTGTCCACTTCGAGAAACCCGCCCGCCTCCTTCACCACCCGTTGGACGATGGCCAAACCGAGACCCGTGCCCTTGCCCTTCTCCTTGGTCGTGAAAAACGGTTCGAAGATGCGCGCGAGGACTTCGGCTGGGATGCCGGTGCCGGTGTCGGCCACACTGCACTTGGCAAATTCACCGACGGGCGTGATGCCGTGGTGGGCAGATTGCTCGGGCGTGAGGCGCACGGCCGTGCCGCTGAGGGTGAGTCGTCCGCCGTAGGGCATGGCGTCCTGGGCGTTGACACAGAGGTTCAACAGCGTCTGGCTGGCGCGCGTGGAATCCAATTTGACGCGCAACGGCGCACGGTGCGGCGACAACTCGATCAAGACATTCCCCCGCAGGGTGCGGCGGGCGAGGGCCACCGTCTCCTCCATGACCTGGTTGAGGTCAAGCACGGTGCGCTTTTCCTCGGACTCGCGACTGAAGGAAAGCAGTTCCTGGGTGATGTCCGCGGCGCGCGCGGCAGCAACGTTGATTTGTTCGGCCCAATGGCGAAGGTTGGAATCCTGCGCCGTCTGGAGCAACACGAGAGCTGTGTTGCCTTGGATGGCTTGCAGCAGGTTGTTGAAATCGTGTGCCACCCCGGCGGCCAGCGTGCCGATGATTTCCATCTTCTGCGCCTGGAAAAGCTGGTCCTGCAACTCGTGGTAGTGCGTCTGATCGGTGACATTGCAGATGAGCCCCCGCACCTCCTTGGCGTGAATCCACGGTGAAATCCGGATCAGCCAGTGCCGGCCATCCTTGGACTGGTAAGCATCATCGCGCGGGCGACCGGTTTGGAGAACTTCGAGGAACGCGGCGGAGAGCTCGGCCTGCCGCTCCGCGTCGGGCACGGATTCCAGCAAGGGCCGGCCCATCTGCGGCGGGCCGTTCAGGCGGATGCCGGCGTGTTCCGCGGGCAGCCGCCGCCAACCATCGTTGGCGTGGGTCAGGCGGAACTCGCGGTCCAGCGTGTAGATCGCGCCATCCAGCGAGTGCAGGATGCTATGCACAAGATCGCGCTCAACGCGCAGTTCATCCTCCAGCCGCTTGCGCGGCGTGACATCGCGTTCGCAGGTGACATAGCCGATAAACCGGCCTGCCATATCCGCGATCGGTGAGACCGTGGCTTCAACGAAATAGGTCGTGCCGTCGCGCCGGACGTTTTGAAGCTCGCCTTTCCACTCGCGACCCTGGCTCACGGCGTCGAGGTAGGCGCGGACTTTGTGTTGATCCGCTGGGGAGCGGAGAAACTCATCCGTGTGGCCCAGAACCTCTTCGATGCCACGGCCGGTCGTGACCTGGAAGGCTGGGTTGACGAACATCAGCCGATAATCGGAATCGGTGAGGAAAAAGACGTCGGGCGTGGCGTCAATCGCCGTGATGAGACGCTGGACATGCGATTCCAGACGCATGCGGGGCGTCGCGTCTTTGAACGTGAGCAACGCGAGGTCGTCCGGGAACGAAGTGATCTCCAGGTCGGTCAACCGGCGCGGCGTGCCCTCGGCGATGGTGAGGACGCCGTGGAACAACTGGACTCGGGCGCGATGCGGGCCGAGGGCAGCCTGCAACTTCTTGTGAATGATGGGCATCACCCCCTTGAAGATCGAGGCGCGGCCTTCGGCCTGAGCGGGCACGAGGCGGAACAGACGGGCGGCGCTGGGATTGAGGGATAGAATCAGCCCGTCGGCGCGACAGACCACCTGAGCATCTTCGGAAGCCTCAAAGAAGCCCTTCCACCATTCGGCGTAAGGCGGCGTGTCCGACAAACAATCGGCGTCCGACAATGTGTCTGCGATGGCGGGCAAGCGCATAACTACAGCAATACACAACTAGTGATTGTGTTATCGGCAGATTGCTGGCGGGCTTTAGAGATTTTCTAAACATCTTGCATCGCGTTGAGGTGGCAGGCGGCAAGCCACGACCGGCCGCCGAAACTCGACCGCCCGGTCACTGCCTCCCATGCGCCCGCCAGACGCCGCGTTTGCCGAACGGTTTCAGCGAGAGGCGTGCGTCCGTGCGTGGCGCAGCCATCTGAATCCCGTGCCGCCCCGGCCTCGCGCTCCTGGAAACGGCTCGTTTCGATTTCCCGTGGCGGTCTCGGCTGCCACTGGCTAACTTGGCGGCAGCGCAATTATGATTTTATACAACTTGTTTCCGTTGCTGGCAGGACCGTTTTCCCGCTGGGATGAGCACTTCGCCCGTGCCGCCGCCATGGGCTTTAACTGGGTCTTCATCAATCCCATCCAGCAGTTGGGCAACTCCCGCAGCCTGTATTCCATCGCTGACTATCGCCAGATCAACCCGGTATTCCTCGACCCCGGCAGCCCCGCTTCGCCTGATGAGCAGTGCCGTCACATGGTCGAGCGCGGACGCGCTGCCGGTTTGAAGCTGATGATTGATCTGGTCATCAACCATTGCGCGATTGACTCGCCCCTCACGCGCGAGCATCCAGAGTGGTTCGTGCGCGAGCACGATGGCCGCATCGCCAACGCCTCCTGCCAGCACGGGGAGGAGCGCGTGGTGTGGCATGACCTCGCCCAGTTCGACCACGAGCACACGCCCGACCCCGAAGGCCTTTACCACCATTGCCTGGGTATTGTGGAGCACCTGCTATCGCTCGGGTTCGAGGGCTTTCGTTGCGATGCCGCGTACCAGATTTCAAACCGCTTCTGGCGACGGCTCATGCGCGAAGACAAAGCGCGCCACCCGAAAGCGTGTTTTATCGCTGAGACGCTCGGCTGCACGCTTGACCAAACCAACCACACCGCCCGCGCCGGGTTTGACTACGTCTTCAACAGTTCGAAATGGTGGGACTTCCACAGTTGGTGGCTGATCGAGCAATACAACCTCATCCGCGAAACCGCGCCGTCCATCAGCTTCGCCGAAAGCCACGACACGCCGCGCTTGGCCGAGGAGTTGAACGGCAACGTGGACGGCCTGAAGCAACGCTACCTGTTCTCCGCCCTGTTCTCCGCCGGGGTCATGATGCCGATGGGCTTCGAGTTCGGCCTCCGCAAGCAGTTGCACGTGATCCACACCACGCCGGCGGACTGGCAGCCCAATGGCCTTGATCTGCGCGAGTTTATCGCCAAGGTCAACGCATTGAAGCGGCGCTTCGCGGTGTTCCAGGAGGACAGCCCCACGAACTTCCTGCCCTGCCCCAACCCGAACATCCTGCTGATGTGGAAGGCTTCCGCGACCCGGAAGGATGAGGTCCTGTTGATCCTCAACAAAGACCCGTGGCAGCGGCAGGAGTTCCACGCGGAGGATTTGCGGCGCTATGTTCAGGCCGGCGCGCCGTTGCGCGATGTCTCGCCCGAACATCCGCTGGATTACATCCACGAACCCTTCCACTACACCCTGCGCCCCGGCCAGGGCATCGTCTTGGTGACGGCGCGGGATTAGGGGATGGATTCTTCCGGACCGCGACTGTGTGCGAAGCACCAGTCGCAGCGCCCATGTATTGTTGGACGCGCTGAATTCATTGAAGCTGTCGCTAATTCCCTGGTTGCTGCGGCTGGTCTTTCAGACAAAACCGCGGTCCGGTCCTACGTCTGCTTCCGCCGGACGAACTCCACGAACTCCGTCACGCTCAACATGCCCGCCAGTTGCGCCGCCATGTAGGTCGCGTGCAAACCGCTCGGAACGACCAGCGTGAGCGACTGCCGCCGCATTTCGTCGGTCTGCTTCGTGGAGATGCCGGCCTCCAGCACGCACAGGTGCTTCTGCGGAATCCGATCCGCTTCCGTCAGCACCTGACGCCAGCGGTCCTTGCTGGTGGACTTCACGCTCAGCATCACCAGCAACGCCGCGTTGAACGTCGCGTCGTGAGACTCCCGCTCGCCGGGGAAGATGAAATCCGGCTTATTGCTGGCCTCCGTGCGCGCCTGCGGCGTGAGAGGGGGGCGAAACTCAAGCACGAACACCAAACGTCGGCTTGTCCGGGAATCTGATTCCGGGCGCGAGCTTCTGCACCAAGTTCAAAACCTCACCGTAGGTTTTCCTGTCGGCAATGTGTTCAAGCTTCCCGTCCTCGCCGACTCCGTATAGCCCGAAATACCGCTCGCCGAATTCCTCGTCAAATGCGTCGTCATCCGCGACGAAGGGAACAACCTCGCCGTCTTCGAGCAAGTTCCGCACGGTTTGAATTCTGAACTCACCGAACCCAGTTCCGGCGATTGGATTGGGCGCAGTCAGATCAATCGGAATCGGCATCGCGTCGTCGAGCATGACGGGAAGCCGCAAATGGAGCGCGATCCACAGGCAGTCGCTTTCGTTGAACTGAGGAAGCGCTTTGGGAAAAATGCGGGCCAGACACGCTTGGCCGAACTTGTCCTCAAGCAGGTAAGGCCAAACGTCAGTCAGGTGGTCAAAGTTGATATGCTGGCACGACCATTCCTCAAACCGGCTGCCGATGGCCATCACTTCCCGCATGAGTTGGTCAATGCCGTTGAAGCAGTCGCTAAGGTTGAACTCTTTGTCGTTCGCAGCGCATGCGTGGCAAGCCCGCCAGAGGGAAAGCGCGCAAGCAAACACTGCGGCGGGATCAGCTTGGGCAGACACCGGTTGATGTTCAGTTGTCATAACTCGGCAGATACACCTGGCCAGGTACGCCCAAGTCTGCAAGCACTTTCTGGCTTCGCAAACGTCCTCATGCCTGGCAACCTGCGGACATGGCGAGAGCACCGGCTGTGAAATGGACGCGGGAGCATCGGCTTATCGCGCTGAATCTCTACTGCAAGCTTCCGTTTGGGAAACTCCACAAGGGAAACCCAATCATCAAGGAAGTGGCGGCGAAAATGGGCCGCACTGCGAGCAGTCTCGCAATAAAGCTGTGCAACTTCGCGTCGCTTGACCCGGTGCTTCAAGCGCGTGTAATTGTCGGAATGACTGGCGCAGCCAACGACGACCGAGTTCTTTGGGCGGAATTTCAGGGGAACTTGGCAGGTCTCGGCGCGGAGAGCGAAGAACTGCTCCACGACCTATTCACGAACGACGAGACGCAGGAAGTGGACTTCCTCGCTCGCGATCGAGTGCGCCTCGTCGCGCGAAGTGGCCCGACGGAAACGCAAGTGACGGTCAAAGTCCGGCGCGGCCAGCAGTTCTTCCGGCAAGCGGTGCTCACGGCTTACGACGTTCGTTGCTGCATCAGCGGCATCAACGTGCCGCGTTTGCTGGTGGCGAGCCACATCAAGCCGTGGGGGAAGTTCCCTGCCGACCGGCTCAATCCGCGAAACGGGCTTTGTCTTTCGACGCTTCACGACGCGGCGTTTGATGCGGGACTCATCACGCTCGACGAGAAGTTGAGTGTCGTGTTGAGCAAGCGACTGCGAAGTTTCTTTCCGCAACCAGCGCTGGAGCAGAATTTCGTTCCGTTCGCCGGACAGCCGATTCGCTTGCCAGAGAAGTTGGCCGAGCCGGATGGAGATTTTCTCCGCTACCATCGCGATGAAGTTTTCCAGAGCTAGTCGGTGAGCGTGTATTTCTCCGAGACTTCGGCGTCGAGGATGGATTCGAGCTTCGGGCCTTCGCGCGGAAATTCCGCGAACTCGAACTGGCGGCGTTCGCGGTGTTGCGGCACGACGCTCTGCGCATCTATGACGCGGTGATGGACGTGGTATTTCAGATGTTCGGTCAACGTTTCGTGAATGATGCGGAAGGTCTGGCCTTTGTCGTGCCGCGTGAGGTGCTTGACGTTCTCCAGCACAAAGGCGTCGGGCCTGTGGTGGTCAATCAGTTCGGCCAGCTTGAAAAAGAGGTTGCCCTCTTCCACGTCCTCGAAGCCGTGTTTTTTGCCGAGGCTCAGTTTCTTGGAGACGCCCGCGATGCTGAACGGCTGGCAGGGAAAGCCGGCGCAGAGGATGTGGTGCGGCGGGATGGCGTTGTCCGGCACGGAGTAGATGTCGCCGTGGGGGCGCTCGCCGAAGTTGGCTTCGTAGGTGATCTGCGCCATCTCGTTCCAGTCGGAGGAGAAGACGCATTGGCCGCCCGCGCGCTCGAAGGCAAGGCGGAAGCCGCCAATGCCGCAGAAGAGGTCAATGAAGCGCAAACGTCCGCCCTCACCCCGGCCCTCTCCCCCAGGAGAGGGAGAGTCGTTTGCCGTCACGCGATATGGCGGGGCGTCTTCTTTGATCGTAGCAGCCGAGGTGACGAGGCTCTGACTTGCGGCGGGACGTTCAGTTTGAGCCTCCTGACGTCGGCTGCTACGAGACTTGGCCTTTCCCCTCACGCCTCCACTCCTTTGCACAACTCCGCCGTGGTGAGGCCGAGGGCCTTGGCGAGCTTGGCGACGTTCTTGATGCCGGGGTTGCGCAGGCCGCGCTCGATGCCGCTGATATAGGTGGGATCGAGCCCGGCCTTCTCGGCGAGCTTTTCCTGGGTCAGCGCTTTCGCTTCGCGCTGGCGGCGGACGTTCAGCCCCAGCGCGGCGAGGATTCCATTGCGTTTCGGCATGACTGATAGTCCATGCCAAACGCAGGCAAAGGTCTATGGACGATCAGCCAGGTTGAGGGGCAGACGGGAGGGTGCAGGCGGTGGCCAGGGTGAACGCCGCTGGGGATCTGCCGGGGCGCTGGAAGTGTGCGGCGGTCTGCCGAGCGCCGCTACGCAACAGGCGGTTCGTTGCTCAGCACCTTCTCGAGCAACTGGTTCAGCCGGGTGAGCATCGCCCGCGGGTCTTCCAGCAAGCCAGCGGCGACGCGCGCGTTGTCGAGGACTTGCTCGGCCACGCTTGCCGCCAAAGCGGCATCCTTCTGCCGCATGGCGTCCAGGCGCGTCATAATTGGATGCGCGGGATTGAGTTCCAAGTCGTGCTTGGCTGGGGCGGCTTCTTCGCCCTCTTTTTTCAGCGATTTCATGATGCGCCGCATGCTCGAGGTCATGAACTTGTCCGCGTCCACCACCACGGCCGGGCTTTCCACCAGGCGCTTCGAGACGCGCACTTCGCCCACCTTGTCACCCAGCGTTTCCTTCAGCCATTGCGCCAGTGACTTCGCGGCGTCCTCCGACAGTGCCCCTTCCTTCTTCGCCTCGCTGACGTCGAGCTCCGCTTTCTCCGCCGGCTTGAGCGGCTTGCCGTCGAACTCGCGCAGATGTTCCATCACGAACTCGTCCCACGGATCGTAGAGGAACAGCACCTCGAACTTCCGCTCCTTGAACACCTCGAAATACGGGCTGGCCTCCGCTGCCGCGCGATTCGGGGCGAGCAGGCAATAAACCTCCTTTTGCTCGAAGGGCATTCGCTTCACATAATCCGCCAGCGACGTGAGCTTGCCCTTGTCCAGCGCCGAGGTTTCGTAGCGCAGCAGCTTGCCCAGTGCGTCCTTGTGGTTGTAGTCCGTCACCACGCCTTCCTTGAGGAAGCGCTGATACTCCGCGTAGAACTTCTCGTAAGCGTCCGCCTCCTTCTCCGATTGCTCGTCGAGGAATCTCAGGAAACGGCCGGTCAGCACCTTGTTCAACTTCTGCATGAGCGACGTGTCCTGCATCGTCTCGCGGGAGATATTGAGCGGCAGGTCTTCGCTGTCCACCACGCCCTTGAGGAAACGCAGCCAGTCCGGGAACAGGCCCTTCGCCTTCGCCTGGATGAGCACCTTGCGGCAGTAGAGGTTCACCTCGGAATCCATGCGGCCCATGCCCATGGACTCGAAGTTGCGCTGCGGCACGAAGAGCAACGACTGAATCGCCAGCGGCGCGTCCGCGGTGAAATGCAGCCGAAACAGGGGCTTCTCGTGATCGTGCCCGACGAAGGTGTAAAACTCGTTGTATTCCTCCTCCTTAATCTCGCTCTTGCTCCGCGCCCAGATGGCCTGCACGGTGTTGAGCCGCTTGCCGTTCAGCTCGATCGGGAACGGCACGAAGCTCGAATACCGCTTGATGATCCGCTCGACGCCACTCTCCTGTGCGAACTCCTTCGCGTCGTCCTTGAGCTCCAGCGTGATCTTCGTGCCCCGCGGCAGATCGGCGGCCGCCACCAGCTCATAGCCGCCCGCGCCTTCGCTCGTCCATTGCCAACCGGACTCTTCCGGCACAAACGACCGGCTCAACACTGTGACGCGCTTCGCCACCATAAACGCCGAGTAAAAGCCCACGCCAAACTGGCCGATCAATGCCACATCCGGCTTCGTTTGCTCGGCGATCTGCTTCAGAAACGCCTTCGTGCCGGAGTGCGCAATCGTGCCCAGGTTCTCCACCAGTTCCCCGTGCGTCATGCCGATCCCGGTGTCGGCGATCGTGATCGTGCCCGTCTTGTCGTCCGTGGTCACGGCAATGGACGGTGCGACATCCGATTGCTGAACGGCCTTTCCGGAGGACTGGTTGAAGCGGAGCTTTTCGCACGCGTCCGCCGCGTTGGAAATCAGCTCGCGGACGAAGATTTCTTTGTCCGTGTAAAGCGAATGGATGACGATATCCAGCAACTGCTGAATCTCCGCCTGAAAATGATGCGATTCGGTTTGGCTCATGCGCCCATTCTCATAGTCAACGACTCGGCCCGCGTCAAGGCGGGGGCAACTTGCCTGAAGCCTGTTTGGAGAGGGCGGCTTCGGAGAGCGCCCGTCCTCGGGCGCAGCAACGTGTACCTTTTCAAGGCGCTTCAAAGCGCTGCATCTGCGACCGTTGCGACTTTGCTGCGCCCGAGGACGGGCGCTCTCCGGAGAGGCTGACTCCGTGCCCAAGGCCAGCTTTCAAACAGGCTCTTAGACAAATCGC
>CAYJNU010000016.1:0-37434 GCA_964371005.1 uncultured Verrucomicrobiota bacterium
GTTCACGGGCGAACTTCTCGACCACGGGCGTCTTGCCGGTGCCGCCCACGGTCAGGTTGCCGATGGCGATCACCTGCACGCCCAGCGTGGAATCGCGAAAAATGCGGGCGTTGTAAAGGAAGCGGCGGGTCTTGACACCAACCGCAAACAGCTTGGAGCAGGCGAAGAGGAAACCGCGCATCACGTTCGCGCGCGTGTCGCGCCGTTGCTCGAAGATGACTTCGAGGACGAACGTTTCGAGGTCTTCCGTCCAATCCCGTAGTCTTTGCCGCATTGCGATCCAGTGTGCCAAGCGGGCAAGCATCGGGCAAGTGGCATGGGAGAGATTCCGGTGTTCCGCGGCGGTCAAGGTTGCTTTCGCACGGGCAAAGGGTAAGTTGGCAGCGTGAAAACCGGGCACTCCATCGTGGCACATTGGGCGGGCAGCTTTGACGAATCAGGCCTGGCGCAATGGGCGTCCGATCTGCGCCGGCAACTTGACGCCCCTGTGTCACTCGGATTGCTGTTCACCACGCCCAAATTTTTTCCGCACGCCGAACCGCTCCTCGAAGTCTTGCGCGTGCATGGCCGCATCCCCTTGCTGACCGGCTGCTCCAGCGCGTCGCTCGTCGTGGGCGGGCAGGAGGTGGAGGAAGATGCCGGACTGACCCTCGGTTTGTTCTCGCTGCCGGGTGCGGAGCTCGAAACGGTTCATTTCACTCAGCGGCAGGTCGAAGAAGCGAACGGCCCGGCCTATTGGCATCATGAAGCGGGCGTCGAGCCAGACCGCAGCAACGGCTGGCTGGCGTTTCTGGATCCCTTCCACATGGATTCCGAGGGCTGGCTGCGCTCGTGGAACGAGGCGTACGCGCCGTTGCCGGTGGTGGGCGGTTTGGCCAGCGGCCATCCCCAAGCGCAGGAGACGCAGGTTTATCTCAACGGTGAAGTGTTCGACGAGGGCGGAGTCGCCCTGTCCGTGGGAGGCGAGGTCAAGCTCGTCGGCGTCATTTCGCAAGGCTGCACACCCATCGGTGAAACGTGGACGCTAACGCGGGTGGAGCAGAATCTCATTCAACAGATTGCCAACCGACCCGCCTACCAGGTGCTGGCCGACACGGTGGAGGGCCTGTCTCCGGAGGAACAGAAACGCGCCCGCGGCAACCTGTTTATTGGATTGGCGATCAATGAATACCGCGAGGAGTTTCATCGCGGCGATTTTCTCGTGCGCAACCTGCTGGGGGCCGACCCACGTTCCGGCGTGCTGGCCGTGGGCGCCCTGCCGCGCCCGGGGCAGACCATTCAGTTTCAACGCCGGGACGCTGCTGCCGCGCAGGAAGACATGGAGGCCCTTCTGAGCCGCGTTCATTCCGAATTGGCGGGAGCGACCGTTTATGGCGGGTGCCTCTGTACCTGGAATGGTCGCGGCAAGCATCTCTTCGGCAAGCCCAACCATGACGCACAGATGGTGCAACAGCATTTTGGCCCGCTGGGTTTGACGGGCTTCTTCTGCAATGGCGAAATCGGCCCGGTGGGTGAGAAGAACTTCCTCCACGGCTACACCGCGTCGCTGGCCCTCTTCGTGAAGAAGTAACCGGATTGCGTGTGTGCCCCCCGGAATTCCAAGAGGCCACCTTCGGGGTGACCGCGGGCGGCGACTTTTCCTTCAGCGGCGATCCGTGTGTTCCGTTGCTGCCGGGCCGCGCCGCAGTCTGCCTGACCATCCGCAGCACTTGAGTCAGAGATTCAATTCAGCGTCGGATCGTCCGGGATTCCGGCGAGCAACTGGTTCTGCCAGCCTTTCCGCCGCATGAGCATCCCCCAGAGCCCTTTCAGATCGGCCGAGAAGACCAGTTCCGCCGAAGCAGGGTGCGTGAGCCAGGCTTTGCGCTTCATTTCGTCTTCGAGCTGTCCGGGCGACCAGCCGGAGTAGCCAGCGAACAATCTGACCTGCTTGTCTGCCGCGAACGATTCGCCGAGGTCCATCAATTCATCCAGCGAGTGCCCGATGCTCAGATTCCCCAGCACGTTTCCATCGGGCAGGAACGTGCCGGTGTGCAGGAAGCTCATCGCCGTCGGCTGCACCGGGCCGCCGAGAAACAGCGGCAATTCCTTGAGTGCGTCCGGCAGATCCGCCACGAGCGCATCGCCGACCTTGTTGCCGGTGGGACGGTTCAGGACGAGGCCAAACGCGCCTTCGGCATCGTGCTGACAAATAAGGATCACCGTGCGGGCGAAGAACGAGCCCGTCAACTGCCCGCTGTCGAGCAACAACTGACCTTTGAGATATTTGGTCGCCGGCATTTTCGTTGGCGCGGCCAATGTCGCGCAACCTTGCCGCGCTGGCAATTGCGATTACATTGCCGCCATGACGAAGATTGCTGTGTTGATCGTGTTGGTGGCGGCGCTGCTGGTGGGCGCCGGCTGCAAGTCATCTTCCGGGAGCCGTGAGTTCGCTCCGGGCCAGGGCTGGAAACTGAATGATTGAACCGGCCCGGTGAATTGCGAAGACAGCGAATCGGTGACGCGAAGCCGATGCCGAACGGCGCACGCCGACCGGGAACCGGAAACGCCGCTCAGTTGGAATTGAGGATCAGTTCCTTCTCCTCGTTCGTCTCCAGGACCCGGACGCGTGCGGAGTTCGTGCCGATGGCGAGGCAATGAAGCGTCACGTTGGTGGCGCCGAGTCTGACCCTGGCTTGCTCCTGCACCACGAATGAGCGTCCGTTGATCAGGGCCAGCGGTCGCGCGGGCGACCAGATGATGGCTTTCAATTCCAAGGTGACCGGCGCCGGCGGGGGTGGGGGGATGAAGAACACAGGTGCTGCTGTAGTGATGCTGGCCGCGCGTTGCGGCAACTCAACTCTGCGAAGGCAGTCCGGGTCGTTCTCCATCAGACGCGCGTCCTCGCCATGCCTCATCCACTCGACGACTTCGTTGAAGCCGAAGCGAACCTCCGCGTCGAGGAAGAGCTGGGTTTGGCCGTGCGTGTAGGTGTTGCTCCGGATCAACGCCGTGGAAGTCGTCGCCCCCTGCGCGTTCATGAAGAGATGCGAGACCAGTTCGCAGAAGCCTTCCACGGCATCCTGGTCCATTCGTTTGCGACGCGCGGCAGGAACGGTCTCGTTGATCCAGACGTGCGCATACTCATGCACGCACGTGGCCTTGAACAGCGGGCGGGGCAACGCGCTGAGCAGGCTGATGCTGTGCGTGGAAACCCCAGCGGTGACGTCATGCGTGGTGCATCCAAGCACCATGGGACAGGAGGTATCGTTGCCCGCGAGTTTGAGCAATTCCTGCAACGCCTGCCGATCCATCATGCGCACGGTGACGTTTCGATCTGGAAACACGGTTACGCCCGCGAACTGGCGGTCCAGCGCGTCCTTCACCTCACGGGTGAGTTGTTCCGCCTCGCTTTCGTCCGACAGGACTGATTGCGAGTCCCGGGCGCACAGGACGCGTCCATCCGGCAACGTGGTCAAGCTGCGCGCCACCGGCAGGCCACAGACGTAACAGACCGTGGATCGATGGGTGCAATTCTCGCAGACTTGGCGCTGAACGCCCGTCACCTGGTCAACCGCTAGGTAAATGACCGCACCGAAACGCTCGCCACAGATTTCACAGGTGTCGGCGGCCCATGCCACCGGACTGCAAAGTGCGAGGGCAAACGCCAACTGCAGGATGTGCGGTCTTGTCTTCAATGGTCTCAACCGGGCGCCCAATCCACATCGCGAAAACCAAAGGGCCGGCTTCGTCGAGCGAGCCGGCCCTGGAACGCAATGAATGTCCAGCCGCAGGCTCAAGCCAGCGACTTGACCTTGGCGACGATCGCGTCGGCGTTGATGCCGAACTTGGCGAGCAGTTCGTCCGCCTTGCCCGAGCGCGGCAGCCCGTACACCGCGAGCTTGTGAACCTTGATTCCATCCACGCTCAGCTCGCCCGCCACGGCATCGCCCAAGCCGCCTTCGGGATAGTGATCCTCGACGGTGATGACAGTGTTGCCGGTCTTCTGCGCGGCAGCCTTGATGGTTTCCTTGCCCAACGGCTTGATGCTATAGGCGTCGATCACGGTGATGCCGATGCCTTCCTTCGCCAGCGCGTCGGCGGCTTTGAGCGCTTCATGGAGCGTCACACCGGCGGCCACCACGGTGGCCTTGTCTTTCGCCGTTTGGCGCAGCACTTTCGCGCCCCCCGCCGGGAACTGCTCGTCGTTCTTGTAAAGCACAGGGGTCTTGGGTCGGGAAGTGCGCAGGTAGCAGATGCCTTTGATCGTGGCCATCTGCTCCACGAGCTTCTCGGTGCTGACGGCGTCCGACGGGTAAAAGACCGTGGAACCAGCGATGGGTCGCATCATGGCGAGATCCTCGAGACCCATCTGCGAGGGGCCGTCTTCGCCAATGCTGACACCGACGTGGGAGCCGACGACCTTCAAGTTCGCCCGGGAGATGCCCGCCACGCGAATCTGGTCATAGGCGCGGCTCAGGAAGCACGCGAAAGTTGAGGCGAATGGCACCTTGCCACGCGTGGCGAAACCGACCGCCACCGCCACCAAATTCTGCTCCGCGATGAAGCATTCCGTGAAACGCTCCGGAAACTTCTTGAAAAACTTGTCCGCGAACGTCGAGTTCTTCGTGTCGCCGTCCATGGCCACGACGCGTTGGTCCACGTCGCCGATGCGTGCGAGCGCCAGGCCGTATGCTTCCCGGGTTGCCACCACATCGCCGGGCTTGTAGTTGAGCGCCGGATACGCGGCCGGGGCTGCGTTCACGGGCGCCGGAAGCGCCAGGGGGGCGGAAATCAACACCCCGGCCGCCGGTCTCGAGCTGGGTTGAAGTTCGGCGATGGCTCTGGTGGCCTCCTCCCGGCTCAGCGGCTTGCCGTGCCAGCCGTCCTGGTCTTGCAGGAAGGAAACGCCCCCGCCCTTGTAAGTCTTCGCGAGAACGCATAACGGCTTGTCGTCGAGCCCGACCCCGCCGAGGACCTCGAGGATTTCTTCGACGTCGTGGCCGTCGATGTCCTCAACGCGCCAACCAAAGGCTTCGAAGCGTTTGCGGTAGGTAACCATGTCGTGCTCGAACGCGGTGGCCTGGCTTTGGCCGAGCCGGTTCACGTCCACGATGGCGATGAGATTGTTGAGCTTCTGCACGCCCGCGAGCGAGGCGGCTTCCCAAACCGCGCCCTCGGCGATTTCGCCGTCGCCGAGCAGGACGTAGGTGTTGTAAGTCAGCTTGTCGAGGCGCGCAGCGAGGGCAACCCCCACGCCGATGCCTAGGCCTTGGCCGAGCGAGCCGGTCGCCACATCGGCGAACGCCAGGCGCGGCGTCGGATGGCCTTCCAGGTCGCTGCCGATGGTGCGGAGCTTCAGTAAATCCTCGGCGGGGAACAGTCCCGCTTCCGCCCACGCGGCGTACAAGATGGGCGCGGCATGGCCTTTCGAGAGAATGAAGCGATCGTTGTTGTGAAAATGCGGATTCTTCGGGTCATAACGCATCTGGCCGAAGAACAGGGCGGCCATCACGTCGGCGGCGGAAAGGCAGGACGTGGGATGCCCACTACCGGCAGCAGTGGTGGCGGCAATCGAGTGAATGCGCAACTGGTTTGCGATTCCCTTCAGGAGTTCGACATCAATCTCAATCATGTGAGGCAGGAAGTTAAGGCAGCCCAGGGCGGAGGGAAAGCTGGAAAATCGTTATGCGCTCAAGAGAGAAGGGTGCCCGGCATTGCACCGGAGCACCCTTGTCTCGGTTGAGGACTGAATTGTCTAACAGGAGCAGCAGCAACTGCCGGCGTTGGCCTTGTCCCATTCCTTCACCTTGGCGATGACGTAATCCACTTCGTCTTCGCGCAGTTCGGGGAACATCGGCAGGCTGACGCAGGTGGCGGCGTTCTGTTCGGCGTTCGCCAGACTACCCACGATCCGCGCGCCCTTGCCCCACGGATAGCCGGCCTGCTTGTGAATCGCGATGCTGTAATGCGTTTTCGCGTCCACGCCTTCCTTGACCAGGAAGTCCACCAGCTTGTCGCGGTTTTCCGCCTTCTTCGTCTCGATGACATAGAGGTGGAACACATGGCGGTAGCCCGGCAACTCGGTCGGCAGGCTGAAACCCTTGCAGTCCTTCAAGCCAGCGGTGTAACGAGCGGCCCATTTGCGGCGGTTGTCGTTCCACGCGTCAATGTGCTTCAGCTTGGCGCTGAGGATGCCGGCGTGCAGGTCGTCCAGTCGGCTGTTGAACCCGAACGAGTGAACGTTGCGGGCGGTGGAGCCGTGATTGCGCAACCGGCGCACCGCCGCGTCAATGTCCGCGTTGTTCGTGACGAGCGCGCCGCTGTCGCCGAACGTGCCGAGGTTTTTCTGGATGATGAAACTGGTCGTGGTTGCGTCGCTGAGTTCGCCGATCTTGAAACCCTTGCCCGCCGCGCCGATCGCCTGGGCGTTGTCTTCGATCAGCTTCAGCCTGTGCTTGTCGGCGATCTTCTTGATCGCGGGCATGTCGGCGCACTGGCCGTAGAGGTGAACCGGGATGATGGCCTTGGTCTTGGGCGTGATCGCGGCTTCGATCTTGGCCGGGTCAATGCACTTGGTGACCGGGTCGCAATCCACGAGCACCGCCGTCGCGCCGGCGATCCAAATCGCTTCCGCGGTCGCGAAAAAGGTGTTCGCGTGGGTGATGACTTCGTCGCCCGGGCCGATGCCCAGTGCCATGAGCGCAAGCCAGATGGCGTCGGTACCGTTGCCGAGGCCCACGGCGAACTTGGTGCCGGAGTACTTGGCGAATTCGCCCTCGAAGCGCTTCAGCATCGGGCCCTGGACGTAATTGCCGCTCAACAGTACTTCCTGGATGTTGGCGTCAATTTCCTTTTGGATATTCTTGTATTGGCGGACGTGTCCGTAAAATTCAACTTTCATGTGCCGCACGTGGTACGGTGACGGCGCGGAGCAAACAAGTCCGCATTGCCGAAACGCTGCGGCGCCTTGCTAGCAAGCTGGTGAAAGCCAGCGGGTGGGATCAGCTACGCCAACTGGTGCGACGTTTCGGCTCTTGATCGTAATCTCAATCCCATCCCGGAGGGATTAAGAGTAAGACCAAGAGCAAGATGAAGAGGCAGGAGGAAGACTACCCCGCGTTCTGCCGGTAGCTCACGTCCACGAACGTAAAATAGACTTCGCGCGTGATTTCCCACGGCCAGGCCTCCCCCTTGCGATAGTAAGCGCCCAGTTGCGTCCAGCACGGCGCCTTGTTTCCAACCGAGAGCAACTCGGAGTTGAGCGCAGGATCCGTGGCCACGCGTCGGAGCAGCGTGCGCAGGTTGGCGCCGGCGAACATCGTCGGCGAGAGCCGCACGTCTGCCGCGTTCACCACGAAGCCGAATTGCTCTTCCATCTTCTCGCGCAGCGATTCCGTGCCGCCGAACTCGCGGAGGAAACGCATCAGGAATTCGGTCGAGCGCGGGAGCGAACATTTCCCGGCGCGGAATGGAATCGAGCCGTCAAGGAAACAGTCATGCACGCCGAGCACCACGCGCCAGACGTCTGACGGCGCGGAAGCTACGCCTGCGCAGGACTCGGTCACCAACCCGCGTAGTTCGGCGAAGACGGCACGCCGCAGCAGCACCAGCGGCACGCCGTCCGTGAACCGCGCCAGCCACGGGCTGTCCACGTCCCAGTCCACCGCCTCGCCGCTGTCGAGCAACGCGTGCGGGTTGACCTGCAGCAAGCCGGTCTGGCCACTTCCGAGCCGCACGATATTGCTGCCTTCCAATTGCACCTTGGCCCCGGCGCGAAGCGGGTCGGATTCCCCTTTTTCGAACAGCACCTGTCCGGCCCGACCGGCGCGTACCTCGCGTCCGCCGGCCGACTTCACCTCCAAGTCTGCCTGCGTCATCCCCAACCGCCCGCCGTGGCGCACCTGGCTGCCCGCCGCGAGCATAAAGCGCGTCTCCGGCTGCAATTCCGATTGCGGCCCACTCGCCAAACGCAATTGGGCGGTCCACGTCAGCGCGACCTTCTCCACCGCCAGCACGGATTTGCGGCTGACGATGTTTTCGCCCCGACGCAACTGGTCGTAGTCCATGCTCTCCAGCGGATTCAGCCCGTCCATCGGCGACACCTCAATCGCGCGGCCCACACTGCCGGCGATGTTCTCTTTCGTCACGCTGACACGAAACCTTGGCGGGCCGAGCAACCGCGTGTGCGCGCCGTCCACCAGCAACACCCAATGCTCCATCTCCAACGCGCGCAAACCCTGCTTGGCCGTCTCCATGGCCACGCCGCAGGCGCGCTTGAGATCGCCCAACGTGGTGATGACGGGCTGGCTGCCCCGCAACTCCACCAAACCGCAATCCAGCCGCAGCGTGCCGCCCTGGAGCAGACCGCGCAGCCAATCCTCGATCTGCTGGGCGCCGCCTTTCGTGGGAGCGCCCAGCGCCTGGAGTTGTGAAGCGTCTAGCTTGTGCATCGCGCCAACTGTACCCACTGCGTTCGGCGCGTCCAGCACTTCGACGACCGCGTTTGCGTCCTTGATCGCGACGCGCGGACGACATGCTTGAATCTCCCCCTCGGTGGATCATTCGGGCTGGCATGAACTCGACGCAGACGAACCTCCGACTGATGAAATACGACCGAACCGGAAACGCCTGCCAACAGTTGACCTGCCCGCGGGTTGGTTATGGCGGTGGTATCAACCCGGCAACTTCCCGCTCGCCGGCCGGCATCGGGACCGTCAGCGTTGGTAAGCGCAAGGGCTGGTGTTTTGGCTTGTCCAAGCGCTCGGTTTGGGGGACAAGGCAGGCGATGCAACCTGAAACCTTCTCCCGATACCCCGAGTTGCTCTCCAAGCCTGGATTTCGCCTGACGGTCTTTCCTGCGCTGTCTCCTTTGAATGCCCGGTGGGTTGAGTCGGTCATCAGCTTCGTCCGCGATGGGCGGGTTCTTCCGGTCTGGCTGGCAGCGGCGGCTGTCCTGTTCGGTGTCTCTGCCTGCTCATCGAGGGTGAGTCCCTCCTCGGCGACGGGGCGGACGCCTGTTACCCGTGCGGACGAGGGTGTGTTTCCCGGACAGAGCTGGCAAACGCTGGAGTGTCCTGAACTGCTTGGCTGGTCTTCCGAGAAACTGGCGGAGGCGCGGCGGTACGGGGATTCCATCGGCTCGGCGGCCGTGTTCATTGTGCATCGCGGGCAGGTCGTGTCGGAATGGGGCGAGACGGCGAAGCGGTTCAACGTTCATTCGATCCGCAAGAGCTTTCTCAGCGCGCTTTATGGCATTTACGTTGGCGAGGGCAAAATCAACCTGAACGCCACGATGGCGGAGTTGGGCATTGACGACAACGAGCCCCGGCTGACAGCGAGGGAGAAGCAAGCGACCGTATCCGACCTGCTCAAGGCGCGGTCCGGCGTCTATCATCCGGCCCTTTACGAGACCGAGGGCATGAAGAAACGCCGCCCGCCGCGCCACAGCCATCCGCCTGGCACGTTCTGGTATTACAACAATTGGGACTTCAACGCGCTGGGCACGATATTTGAACAGCAAACAGGTGTCAGCATCTTCGAGGCGTTCCGGGAGCGTCTCGCCGTTCCATTGGGCATGGAGGATTTCCGGATGGAGGACACCGAATACGTGCGGGGTGAGGATTCGATCCACCCGGCTTACCCGTTCCGAATGACTGCACGGGACATGGCGCGGTTTGGATTGTTGTTTGCGCGCGGTGGGCGGTGGGGTACGCACCAGGTCATTCCCTCAGCATGGGTGGCCGAAAGCACGATCTCCTATTCTCCCGCGCCAACGGAAAACGGCGCCGTGCATACCGGCTATGGCTATTTGTGGTGGACGGAGATTTACGGAAAGCACCTGGAGAACGTCGAACTACCCAAGGGCACGTTTTCGGCACGCGGGGCGGGCGGGCATTACATCCTCGTCGTGCCAGCGTGGGACCTGGTCATCGTGCACCGCGTGGACACGGACAAGAAGAACGGACCGCGAGTGACGCGAGAACAGTTCGGCAACCTGGTCAAACGAATCGTGGAAGCCATGCCGGCTGCGGCCAGGCAAACACAGTCCGACTCCGGTCTGCAACCCATCACCCTGCCGCAAAGCCTCGACACGCTGGTGCCGTCGTTGATGGCGAAGCACAAGGTGCCCGGCGTCTCCATCGTGGGTCTCGAAAACCAACGCATCGCGTGGGAACGGCAGTATGGCGTTCGCTGCGCGGGCAAGCCAGACCGTGTGGACACGCAGACGCTTTTCGAGGCGGCCTCCATGAGCAAGCTGCCCGCCGCCTACCTCGCGCTGGGACTCGTCGAGCAGGGGAAACTCGATTTGGACCGGTCGCTGTGCGAACACCTCGACCGGCCGTATCTGACCAACGAGCCGATGCACCTGAAGATCACCGCGCGCATGGTCCTCTCGCACACCACCGGCTTCCCCAACTGGCGCAAAGGTGGCTGGCACGGCGGCGGACCATTGCACGTGGAATCCGAGCCGGGCAGCAAGTTCACCTACTCCGGCGAGGGCTTCATGTATCTGCAACGCGTGATGGAGCACATCACCGGCGAACCGTTCGAGCGCTACGTGCAGCGGACGCTCTTCGGGCCGCTGGGAATCACGACCGGCAGCTACACGTGGCAGGAGGGCTTCGAGAAACTGGCCGCCGCCGGACACACCTCGAAGGGAGAAGTCCCGGCGAACCGCCAGCTCTATCGCGACGCCAACACCGCCTACTCGCTCTACTGCACGCCGACGGAATACGCGCTGTTCCTCGAGGAGATGCTTCGGCTGGATCGCACCGCCCCTCAATCCTTGAGCGCTAAATCGCTCGACGCCATGCTCACACGCACGACGGAGGCGACCGGCCGGAAACCGATCCAGCGCCGTGGCGGGCCGCGCACGGAACCAACGTATTTCGGCCTGGGTTGGATGATCGACACGACCGCCTCTGGTGACCGCATTCACCACAGTGGCTCGAACGGTACCGGCTTCCGCTGCCATTGCGAATTCGACATGAAACGCGGCTCGGGCATTGTCATCATGACCAATGGTGCAGGCGGCGCAGAATTGTGGCATGAGTTGATCGCGGTCGTGGGCGAGCCGTGAGGAGTGTGTCTGCCGTAGCGGCTTGTCGGCAGACAGTCGCTGATCAAGACTCAGTATGACGATCTCGTGGACACAGTCGATGGAGCCGTTCCGCGAGTTCGAAAGTTGACAGGATTTGGCAAAGCGCAATGATTGGGCGATGATTCCCACGAAGATCACCCGAGAGGAGATACTGGCTGCCCTTGCCATAATCGGTCGCAAGGAGTTACCGCCAGGCCGCCGTGCCACCAGATACCTGCTGCAGCACGATGGGAAAACGTATCCGCCGAAATATGTGATCTCGCTGGCGGCGAAGATCGCAACAGGGGAGGAACTCCTGCCCTCGTCATTCAACGGCGGCGCCGAGTCGAACAGATTCCTCAACGCGAGGGGCTTCACCATCGTCCCGATTGCTCAACTTCCACCGACACCGAAGCCAGGAATCCCCAGGCGGTCGGCGCGGAAACCCAAAGTCTTGCCCGCCGGTCCTTCTCCACCACATAAACCGCATGATGAACGTTGCCCAGCCTGCAAGGCCACGGTTCTGGCGTTGCTCAAGTCTTTGTACGGCGAGACGCACGCCAACCACGGAATGGAGGTCGGGGCCACGCCAGAAGGCTTCATCGGGACTCCGCATTACGACACGCTGAAGAAGATCTACGAAGCCCTTCAAGAGCGTCGTGGCTTCCTGGAGTTCGTGCGGACCACGCGTCTTCCGCATTGCGATTTCTTCGTCCCAAAGCCGGGCTTTGTCGTCGAGTTTGATGAATCACAACACTTCACCGCCGCGCGGGCTGACGCGCTGCAACTCTATCCAAAGGATCTGAGGCTTGGTTTTGACCGAGAGGAATGGATCAATCGATGTCGCGAGATTGCGGCGAAAGATAACGATCCGCCTTTTCGCGACGAGCAGCGCGCTTGGTACGACACCTTGCGAGACTTCCTGCCCGACATTAAGGGGCTTCGCCCAACCGTTCGCCTTTACGCCAAACACCATGCGTGGTGCGGCCTGAATCCGAGCTGCCCTCAGGACAGGGACACGTTTCGCCGGATATCGGCTGCGCGATCCGATTTTTGGTCTGTCGAGATACGCGCTTATCCCGATGCGGTTCTCGCCCGACTCGTCATTGATGGCATTTGGAACGGCGAGGCGATGCTGGCAAAAGCAGTATTGCGGGATGTTTGCGAGCGATGGTCGGGCAAACCGAAGGTCAAATGTCTTTCGACCTGCGGAGCGTTTCTGACTTTCGATTTTCCCCACGACATGCCTGCGGTCCGAGACAACTTGAATCCGTCGGCGGAGGCAGTGAGACGACTGATAGCGAGTGCTAATAAGGTCTGCGATCAATTACTCGACGAGGCCGCAATCCAGATACTCCGATCCGTTTGCGACTACTTGTCGTTTGGAGTTGATTCGAGGAAACGGCTGGTTTCGACGACGCGTAATCTTATCTCCGAGCCGCACGTTGAATTGGTCTGCGTCGTCAATCTGCGGACGGGAGAAAGACATTGGACCGGCAAATCCTATCCGACCTCCAGTCAGGCGGGGAAGATCATCCGGTTTCCGGACTTGAATAGTCACTTCTTGGCTCTCGACGGCACGAGGACGATGGTGCTGGGTTGTCACGATATCACGGTCTTCAACCCACGCTCACAGGCCAAGTCCAGTGGCTGGCGCAAGGAGGTAAGCGAGGCGTTTCGGGTGCTGGCAAAGGAATACGCACCGGTCTTTGTGCTTCACCACCCTCATACAGCAACGAAGAGCCGCACTTGGAGTCATGCTTGGGCGGGATTGCATCGGGAACTACCTTCCGTCGAACATAGCGTGGGTACAGGCGCGTACTGGATGGCAGACTCAGGCTGGGACCGGATAAGTCGTTTGGACGATGTTCTGGCGGCAACGAAGCGTGGAAGTGTTGTTGATGTTGTCGCGCGTGTGGGGGGCGCACCTGATCAATAACGCAGAGCGTGCCCAATTCTCGGCGTTGACCACTGCTCACGATGATGGTCGTGTGACCCAGCTGGCCTCCAACGCGGCTCGCATAAACGCAGCTTGAACACCCTCGGCTGCTACTTCATCGTCACCACCACGTAGTTTTTCTTTCCCTTCCGCAGCAGGAGGTGCTTGCCGAAGAGCAGGTCGTTCGCAGTGATGGCACGTTGGATGGCGGCTTCGCGGACGTTGTTCACCCAAACGCCGTTTTCGTCCTACCCATCGTGCCGACACAACGGCCCTTCCCATCCCGCAGTGGCCCGGCGGCTTGGTGTCTGTGCGCTGACTCAAGACCCCGCTTGCCCGCGAGTCGCGACGGCAGTAATTTCTGCCCATGAGCGCGGTAGAAATTCTTGCCGAACTGCCCAAGCTGACCAGCGAGGAACGTTCCATCGTCCGCCGCCGGTTGCGCGAGTTGGACGAGCGGGACGAACTGCAATTCCTCCACGAATCCGCCGACGCAATGTTCCAGGACCTGGACAAACAGGAAGCCGATGACGCCCGTCGCAAGGCCCGGTGAAATCTGGATCGTGGACTTGGGCATGATTGCCAAAGTCCGTCCCTGTCTGGTGCTTACTCCGCCCCCGCGCGCCGAAGACCTGGACACATTCACCGTTGTCGCCCATACGACTGCTGTCCGCGGCAGCCGTTGGGAAGTCCCGATTTTGAAGCCATACCTTGATGCGGAAGGCGCGTTCGACGTGCAACGAATCGCCACGGTTGCCAGCGTGAAGCTGGAACGCAAGCTCGGGGAACTCAGCCGCACAGAATTCGATTTGATCCTGGACCGGCTCGCGGAACGACTTGGCATCTAAAGGCCGGCACAGGGTGGCGGCGGACATGCGACCGCCCGAGTTTCCCGGTCGACGCTGCCGAAGACGAATGCAAAGCCGACTCGCCTCGGCTGCTACGAGGCTGTCACTACCACGTAGTTCTTCTTCCCCTTCCGCAGCAAGAGATGTTTGCCGAAGAGCAGGTCGTTCGCGGTGATGGCGCGCTGAATGCCGGCTTCGCGAACGTTGTTCACGTAAACGCCGCCGCCTTCGATGTCCTTCCTCGCCTGGCCCTTTGACGGGCATAGGCCAGCGTGGACCAGCAATTCGACGAGCGCCAAGCCCGCGCCCTCGAGTTTTGCTTTCTCGAAGTCCTTCGTCGGGACTTCGCCGACGATTTCTTTGAAGGTGGTTTCGCTCACGCCCGCCAGCTCGCCGCCAAATAGGATTTCACTGGCACGTTGGGCCTCCGCGGTGGCGTTCGGCCCGTGGATCAAGTCGGTCACTGCCTTGGCCAGCGCTTTGTGCGCAGGGCGGGCGCCGGGGTTCTCGTTGTGCTGTTTCTCCAGCGCCTCGATTTCCTCGCGGCCCAGGAAGGTGAAGAACTTCAGGTAGCGGATCACGTCGCGGTCGTCGGCGTTGATCCAGAACTGGTAGAAGCGATAGACGCTGGTCTTCGCCGGATCGAGCCAAACGCTGCCGGATTCGGTCTTGCCGAACTTCGTGCCGTCGGCCTTGGTGATGAGCGGGAGTGTGAGGCCGTAGGCGGCGCGGCCGAGTTTCTTGCGGACGAGGTCAATACCGGTGGTGATGTTGCCCCACTGGTCACTGCCGCCGATCTGGAGTTCGCAATCGTAGTCGCGGCAGAGCACGTAGAAATCGAACGACTGGAGCAGCATGTAGCTGAACTCGGTGTAGCTGATGCCGACTTCGCGATCTTCCATGCGGGCGCGCACGCTTTCCTTGGCAATCATCTGGTTCACGGAAAAGTGCTTCCCGATGTCGCGCAGGAAATCGAGGTAGCTGACGTTTGCAGTCCAATCGGCATTGTCGACCAACCGCGCCGGGTTGGTCTTCGTCTCGAAGTCCAAAAGCTTGGCGAGCTGCGGGCGCACAGCTTCGACGTTGGCCTTGATGTGGTCCTTGGTCAGGAGCTGGCGCTCGGCGCATTTGCCGCTGGGATCGCCGATGCTGCCCGTGGCGCCGCCGGCGACGGCGATGGGATGGTGGCCGCAGTTCTGGAAGCGCCGCAACGCGAGCAGCGGCACGAGATGCCCAACGTGCAGGCTGTCGGCGGTCGGGTCAAAGCCGCAGTAAAGCGTGATGGGCTGCGCACGCTGACTCAACGTAGGCGCGTCCGTGCAATCAGCGATGAGGCCGCGCCATTCCAGTTCCTGCAAAATGTTCATGGGGGCGCAAGGTAAAGGGCGGCCGGGCGGTTGCCAAGACGAAGTGCCGGCGTGGAACTACGGCGTGCTACGGCGTGAAGCCGTCAGACCGGTCGGATTGGCAGGACAAGATCGGACGGCAACCCAAGGCACTTCCGCTTTCCGCTTTCCGCTTTCACCCCGTCGTCTGAACTGCTACCGTCGGCGCATGGCGCGCAAGTCAGCAGAAGCGGAGTCTTTCCACGGCTTAGGCTACGTCATTGGGGTGACGTTGCTGGCGCTGGCTTTGTTCCTGTTCATCGCCCAATGGTCGTTTGCCCGGGGCGATCTGCCTGTGAACGCGATGCCGCCCAACAGTCCGATCCACAATCACGCCGGCTGGCTGGGCGCCCAGACGGCTCACGGTTTCTTTTTCGTGCTTGGTGCGTCGGCTTATCTGCTGCCCGTGGTGCTTGTCATGCTCGGACTTGGCTGTTGGTTTGAGGCGCTGGCCTATCTGCGCCGGCGCTGGCCGTGGGTGTTGATCCTCCTTGTCTCTTGCTCGGGCTTGCTGCATCTGTTGAACGACCTGCCTCTCTGCAAACAGGTTTGCTATGGCATCAGCGCTCCCTACGTCGGGGGCTTTGTCGGCTGGGTGCTCTACGAGTATCTCTTCTGGATGGTCGGCACGGCGGGCGCGGCGATTCTCTACGGTGCGCTTTACCTGATCAGCCTGTTGTTCCTGACGAATTTCCGCCTGGGCGGATGGTTGCAGCGGCTCTGGAATCGCAAGGCTGCGACTACGGAGGGGGCCAGTCCCGAGGAGGAAAGCCTGGCCCGCCGCGCCCGGGATCTGGAGAAGCGCAAGCAAGCGCTGGAGGAAGAAGTCGCCCGGACCGCGGGCTTGGGCGCGGACGGGCAGCCTGTGCCCGAACCGACCGTTCGCGACCTGAGCGTGCCGCAAGCCAAGGCTGGTCGTGGCAAAAAACCCATGACGTCCGAGCTGCCGAAGGAAATCGCACCGGCCGACGAAGAAGTCGTGGTGGTGCCCCGCGAAGTCGCCGCCGCCTCGGCCGCTGACGTTCTGGGAAAGAAAGCCGCAGACTCCGAAGCGAAACCGGATGAGAAGCCTGCGGACAAGGCCGACGGGGACGCCAAGTCAGACGCGGACAAAGCCGCAGATGCCAAACCCGCCCCGCCAAACATCTACGGCCTGCAAGCCAACAGGCCAAAGCCGCGCAAGCCCAAGCCCATCACCGTCGCCTCCACGCCGATGATCGGCAATTACCAGTTGCCATCGCTCGACTTCCTGCAGCATCCGGACATGACGGTGAAGCCCACCGAGTCCCGGGAAGAACTGCTCGCCAACGCGCGCCTGATGCAGCAAACCCTGGCCCAGTTCGACATCCCGGTGGAACTCGGCGACATCACCAAAGGGCCGACCATCACGCGCTACGAACTCCACCCCGCCCCGGGCGTGAAGCTCGAGAAGATCACCGCGCTGAACAACAACCTCGCTGCCGTGCTGAAGGCGGAGCGCATCCACATTCTCGCACCCGTGCCGGGCAAGAGTTCCGTTGGCGTGGAAGTGCCCAACCACATCAAGACCAAGGTCATCATGCGCGACCTGTTCGAGACGGACGAATGGCGCACGACCAAGGCGAAGATTCCCATCGCCCTCGGCAAGGATGTTTACGGACATCCCATCGTGGCCGATCTGGCGGAGATGCCGCACTTGCTGATCGCCGGCAGCACCGGCTCGGGCAAGTCGGTTTGCATCAACTCGATCATCTCTTCGTTGCTGTACCGGTTCACGCCGGACCAACTGCGTTTCGTGATGATTGACCCCAAAGTCGTCGAGCTGCAGCAATACAACGTCCTGCCGCATCTCGTGGTGCCCGTCGTCACCGATCCCAAGAAGGTCATCCTCGCGCTGCGCTGGGTGGTGAACGAGATGGAGAAGCGCTACCAGATTTTCGCGCGCGTCGGGGTGCGCAATGTCGGCTCGTTCAACTCGCGTCCCAAGAACAAGCCGCTGCCGGAGCGCGAGCCCGAGCTGCCGCTCAAGGCCAAGAAGGAGAAGGTCGAGCCCGGCGCGGATGGGTTCGCGGTCGAGGTGGACGAGGAGATCGTCGTGCCGCGCGAGGACGACATCATCATCCCGGAGAAGCTCAGCTACATCGTGGTGATCATTGACGAGCTGGCGGACCTGATGCTGGTCGCGCCGGCGGACGTGGAAATGGCCATCGCGCGCATCACCCAAATGGCGCGGGCAGCGGGCATCCATTGCATCGTGGCCACGCAGCGGCCAAGCGTGGACGTCATCACCGGCGTCATCAAGGCGAACATCCCGGCGCGGATCGCCTTCCAGGTCGCCAGCCGCGTGGACTCGCGCACGATCCTCGACGCCATGGGCGCCGACAAGCTGCTGGGCAAGGGCGACATGCTCTACCTTCCGCCCGGCTCGGCGAAGTTGATCCGCGCCCAAGGCGCACTCATCACCGATCAGGAAATCAACAGCATCGTCGAGTTCATCGCCCGGCAGGGCAAACCCACGTATGACGCCGAAATCCATCAGCAGCTTTCCAAGCCCGTCAGCAGTTATGACGAGGAAAGCGGTTGTGACGAGGACGAGGACCTCATTCAGCAATGCATCGAAGTCATCCGCAGCGAACAGAAGGCGAGCGTCTCGCTCATGCAACGCCGTTTGCGCCTCGGCTACACCCGCGCCGCGCGCATCATGGATGAGCTGGAGAACCGCGGTATCGTCGGCCCCAGCAAGGGCGCCGAGCCGCGCGATATCCTGATTGATCTCGACGGGGGCGGGGCGGATGGCGGACAGGAACACGCGGTCTGACCACAGGTTTGTGGCGCCGAGCGAGCGTTGCGCTTGGCGTTTCAGCCGCAGGCAGCGTGACAGGGCACGTTAGGACGTGCGAAAAGGAGGGGATTCATCCATGGCGGAGCATAGATGTTCGCCGCCGCCTGCCGCCTGCCTGGCGGCGAGTTTCCGCAACGGCGTCGGGTTGGGTGCTTCGGATGGCGGATCCGTCGCCGGGCGGCTGCCAGCCTCAGCCTGCCGGGTAATAACTTCCTCAAGCCTCCCCACTGTCCCGCCGATAACCCGATAGTGAGCAAGCACGGTGCAGTTGATCCGATTTCTGCTTTTGCCGAAGCCGGAGGGCCTTGCCTTATGCAGCAGTGTCGAAAGAACTCGAAACGAACCATAAACTGCAAACTGACCACACGATGAACGCGACTCTTCGAAACATGGGACTGGCCGCGGCCCTGGCCTCCTTCTGGGCCACAGCCACAACCGCCATAGCGCAAGCCAATACCCCGGGCAGTCCTCACGAACCCGCCCGACAATGGACGTTGGACGATTGTCTGCGCCAAGCGATGGAAAACAGCCACCGGCGACCAGCTTCCAAGTTCTCCGTTGCGATGGCGGAGGCTCAACACCGGCAAGCGCTGGCAGGCTACTGGCCGCAGATCAGCGCCAAGGGCGGCTATCAACGAATGGATGAGTCACCCAATTTTCTTTTCCCCGCCAGCTCGTTTTCGCTCCCGCTGCCGGCCCAACTTTTTAACCCATTGGCCCCTCCCACCACCCCTCCTGTCCAATACCCCGTCCAAATCCCGGCCCAAGACGTCAAGCTCATGGATCCGGACAGCTTCCTGGCCTCTGTGAACGCCACCTGGCTGCTTTACGATGGAGGCCTGCGCAAAGGCTTTCGCGAGCAGGCCGGCGGGCTGGTGGAGATGATGAAGCAGGAAGCCCGGCGCACCGACCTTGAAATCGCCGACAGCGTCAAACGCATGTATTACGGTTCGGTGCTGGCCGCGCAACTTCATCAGGTCGGCAACGATACCCTGGCCCGCATGGAAGCCACACTGAACCTCACCGAGACGATGTACAAGGAAGGCGGGGGCAAGGTGAAGAAAACCGACTGGCTGGACAACAAGGTGATGGTCGAGTCGTTGCGCTCCATGGTTGCGCTGCTGGAGAAGAACCAGTTAATGGCGCAAGCTGCCTTGGCCAACACCATGGGCTTGCCGTGGCACTCAAGCGCGCAGCCAGCGGACCGCGAAATGCCCTTCGCGCCCTTCGCCGACCGCTTGGACGGCCTCGTCAGCGCCGCCTATCAGTTCAACCCAGACTGGAACAAGGTCGAAGCGGGCATTCGCGCGGCCGAAGGCGCGGTCCGCACGGCCAAGAGCGGCTTCTATCCCAAGCTGGCCGTGACGGGCGAACTCCACAAGTGGTGGAACGACTACAGCGCCGGCATGGCCACGGATCGCAACAAGGAGGGCTGGACCGCCGGTGTGGGCGTGGAGATTCCACTCTTCAGCGGATTTCTCACCAAGAACAAAGTGGCGGAAACCCGTGCCCGCGTGGCCAAGATCAAGGAGGAACAGTTCCTCCTTAAGGAAGGCATCGGCCTTCAGATCAAAGACACGTTTCTGGGCTTGAGCGCTGCCGAAAAATCCTACCAGGCCACGCTGGACGCGATGAAAGCCTCCGTCGAAAACCGTGACTTGAACACCCGGGCCTACCAGAATGAACTCGTGGAAACTGAGAAAGTCATTCGGGCGCAATTGATGGAAGCGCTGATGTCCGCCCAACACTACAAGGCCCGCTACGACCACATCGCCCTGCAATCGCAGCTCAACCTGATCGTGGGAACGGAAGTGCTTAAGAAGCTGGAACGGAGATAACAGATACATGGCCGAGAGAGGATCACAGGAACCAACGCGCCGACCGGAGTGGAGACTCAAAGCCCACGCCGGTTTCGCGGTTTCTGTTTGCCTCTTGGCGGCCGCACCTATTCGCGGAGCGGAGGACCTCGGCGACAAAGATGCGGTCCCGCTGCGGTTTGCGTTCTCGGCGCGGATGTTCACGGACGTGAATGAGAACGACGCCAAGGCGTCCGTGAAAGCGTGGGCGCTGGCCCTGGCGCGGGAGCGCAAAGTGCGCATGAGCACGGAGCCGATCATCCTCTCGAACGCCGCCCAACTTAAACAGGCCTTGCAGGCTGTCTCGATTGATGGAGCCGCGGTGACCACCGAGGAATTTCTGAGCCTGGACGCAGACATGCAGGGCACGAACCTGTTCCTGTCCTTTATCGGAGGCGAGTACACGGAGGAATACCTGTTGCTGGTCCGGAGCGATACCGGTCCCACCGACCTGCGCGGTCTGCGCGGGCGTAAGCTCACCGTGTTTGACAACTCACGGGCCTCCTTGGCCACGCTCTGGCTGGATCTGAGCGTGTCGGAGCTGGGGCTGGGAACGGCGGCGGAGCATTTTGGCCAAGTCCTCAAGGCGCAGAAGCTCGTGAAGGTCGTCGGGCCCGTGTTCTTCCGCCAGATGGACGCCTGCCTGGTCACCCGGCGTGGCTTCGAGACGATGAGCGAAATGAATCCCCAGATTCGCGCCCAACTGCGCGTGCTGGCCGCGTCCCCGAAGCTGGTGCCCACGCTGGGCTTCATCCGCCGCGGCTACGATTCACCCCTGCGCGATTCATTGCTGTCCGCTCTGCGCGGACTCGAACAAAGCGCAGCGGGAGTGCAGGTGCTGACGCTGTTTCAGAGCGATCAACTCCATGAGGCTCCAGTCGCGCTGCTGAGCACCGCCCGGGATCTGGTGGCGGCCCACCGGCGACTGAAGCCGGCGGTCGCCGGCGAAGCGGAGCATTCCGGCCTGCCACCTCGAAGTCCGGAAGTCCGCCGTGATCCATGATGGCCGAAACCATGAACTCACCGGAATCTCCTCGGCGATGGCGAAACCAGGACGCGGCTGCGTTCTGGCTGGCTTTCCTGCTTCTGGCTGCCAGGGTGCTGGGGCAAGGTCCGGGGGGCGAGCCGGAGCACCCGTTTCGTTTTGCCTTCTCGTCCGCCCTAATGCCGGATGTCAATGAGAGCGACACCCGGGCGGCGCTCAAAGTCTGGACGGAAACCTTGACGAGGGATGGCCTGGTATGCGGTGACACCAACGTGCTCTTCTGCCCGGATCGTGCGGGCATGCTCACGTCTCTCCAGAATCGCACAGCGGATGGCGTGGCCGTTCCCACGACCGAATTTCTCGCGCTCCGGGAGCAGGTCAAATTCAACCGCCATATCTTCGGCGTCACCGAGGGCACCATTTCGGAGGAATACGTTCTCCTCGTCCATGCGGACAGCGGGTTAAGCCGGATTGAGAATCTGCAGGGCCACTCACTCAACGTCTTGCGACACTCCCGGATGTGCCTGGCGATGCCCTGGCTGGACACGGTCCTGCTGGAAAAGGGGTTGAAACCGGCGCCAGTTTTCTTCGGCCGGGTCACGGAGGATAGCAAGCTCACGAAGTCGGTGCTGCCGGTGTTCTTCCGCAAGGCCGACGCCTGCCTGGTGCCGCGCAAGGGTTTCAGGACGATGGGTGAACTGAATCCACAGGTGAACCGGCAGTTGCGGGTCCTGGCGACCTCCCAGGAATTCGTGCCCGTCGGCTTCTTCTTCCGGGCGGGCTATCCACAGAGACAGCAGGACCAGTTTGTGGCCGAGTTGAAGCGTGTTCACGCCCGGCCCTCGGGCCAGCAGGTGCTTACGGTGTTTCAGGTCGAACGCCTGGAAGAACATCCCGCGTCTGTCCTGAACAGTGCGGTCGCGTTGATGGAACACCACCGTCGGCTGGGTAGCGGCACCACCCTCCCCCAAGTCATGAATGCCGAACTCCGTCTCGGACCAGACGCAAACTAATGAGCAGCGAACTAGATGCGCCTCTCACTTCCCATATTGGAAACTAGATCGCCGACCGTCGTCCGAGGCCGGCATGCTGTTTCCACGCGCCTGACCGGTTTGCGGCGTCAGCGGTCGGGGGGCGGGAGTTGGCTTTCGGTTTTCAGACTTCAGATTCCGGTTTGGACGGCGCCAGTGACTCTTGCTGTCGCCCTCTTGAGCCACAGCCGTGCGATCGGGTCGGAGGACGCCGGTTTCCGCGTCGGCTTTTCGAGCGCCATGTTCACCGACGTCAACGAAAACGACGCCAAAGCCGCAGTCAAGGTTTGGGGACAGACCATTGCCAAGGAACGCGGCATCCCTACCGATCCGGAAACACGCATTTTCCAGGACACCTCTGCGTTGGACCAAGCGCTCCGCGACAAATCGGTGGATGCGGTCGGAATCACGATCATCGAATACGCCGCCGTGAGCCCGGAAGTGCGGTTTGCCCCCATCTTTGTCGCCTACACCGGGGGACGAAGCCGGGAGGAGTATGTGTTGCTGGTCCACCGGGAAAGCGGGATCGAGCGCCACACGGACCTGCGCGGACGCACCCTGACGTTTCATGAAAACTCGCGGGTTCGTCTGGCCCAACCGTGGCTGGACACGCTGTTGATCGAAGCAGGTGGCAAGTCTTCCGCCGAGTGGTTGGGCAAAATCACGCACGCCTCAAAGCTTTCCAAGGTGGTCCTGCCAGTATTCTTCCGCCAGGGCGATGCCTGCGTGGTGACTCGCACCAGCTTTGAGACGATGTGTGAACTCAACCCACAAATCGGTCGTCAGCTTAAGATCCTCGCCCGCTCGCCGGCAGTGGTGCCGTCAGTGTTTTGCTTCCGAGCTGGTTATGCCCCCGCGTTCAAAGAAGACTTGTTTGCCGGCGTGCGAGAATTGCACAAGTCCGTGGCGGGCCAGCAGGTGTTGACCGTCTTCCAAAGCGACAAGCTCGAGGATCAGCCCGCCTCCTGTCTGGACAGCGCCTTGGAGTTGCTGGCGCGGCACACCCAACTCTCCCGCCCTGCCGGAATGCCGGAAGCCGCCCCAGCGAGCGGCCAACCCCAAACGACCGAAGCAGGCAATCCATGATCGCACCGCCCCCTTTAATGCCTGCAATCCCACGTTCTAGGTGGACGATCCACCTGAGCGTCGGAGTGGTGTCAGCGCTCCTTGCCACAGCCCCCGCGCTTCACGTTATCGCCGAAGAGGGAAGCCCGACCGCTCAGCCGACGCAAGTGCATTTCGCCTTTTCCAAATCGCTGTTTGCCGACGTGAACGAGAACGATGCCAAAGCAGCGGTGAAGGTGTACGCGCAAGTTCTCGGGGGTGAGCATGGGGTTTCCACCGGCGACGGCCCGGTCATTCTGGCCGGGACGAACGCCATCGCCGAGGCCCTGCGGCATCAGCAAGTGGATTTGCTCTCGGTGACCGCCGAAGAATTCATCGCGTTGGAGGGGCTGGGACTGGAGGGCCCCCTGCTGGTGACCAGCGTCAATCAGTCAATCACTGAGGAGTTTGTGTTGTTGGCACGCGCGGATGGTCCCATCCGGAACGTGGAAGACTTGTCGGGACGCAGCTTAATCGTTTTTGACGCGGTGCGTGCCTCCCTGGCGCGCCTGTGGTTGGAGGTGCTCTGCCGGGAGCGCCACTTGGGCCCGGCCGACCAAGTGCTGGCCAGGATCACGCCCGGAATGAAGCCCACCCAGGTGGTCCTGCCTGTATTCTTCGGCAAGGCGGATGCCTGCATCGTCACCCGCTACGGCTGGGAGGTTATGGGCGAGCTGAATCCTCAAGTCCAAAAACAACTCCGGGTCGTGGCGGTATCCCCGCCCGTGGTGCCGGCCATGACTTGCTTCCACCGCGGTCTTTCCGAAACGCTCCGACAGCGAATTCTCGAGGCCGCCGAGGGATCCTCCGCCAAACCCTCGTTCAAGCAGTTGATGGCGTTGTTCAAAACCGAGGGCCTTGGTCGCCAGCCGATTTCCTCACTGCAAAGCACGCGTGAGTTCATAGCCAGGTACCACCAACTGTGTGCCGGCGGCAGTCCGTCCACCGCCGCCAATCGGAAGGCGGGCGCTTCCGTACACGCCGCCGCAGGCAAAAAAGACAGATGACCATGCGTCTCCGCAATTCCACGATTCACACGCAGGCCGAGCTCCACAGCCGGAAACGCATCGGCTCGGCCCTGCGAGTTTTGCTGCCGCACGGGGGAGAATCCGGATTTCGGATTCCCGGATTCAGGCTCTGGGTGTACGTCCAGGGAGTCTGCCTCCTTTTGGCAACTGTGATGATGAGCGATTGTCGGGCAGGCGAAGTCACGCCGGCCCCGTTTCATCTCGGCTTTTCTTCCAGCACGTTCGGGGAAGTGAATGAGAACGACGCCCTGGCAGCGGTGAAGATCTGGAGCAAGGTGCTCGCGACAGATGAGCGCCTGCCATTGGATCCTCAACCCCGCGTTTTCAACACCCCGTCCGAGATCGCCGCTGCCCTTCGCGCCAAGGATCTGGATGCGATCAATCTGGCCACAGATGAATACGCGATCTTGCGCGAGCAATTGGCCTCGGATCACTGCATCCTCGGCATCCAGAGCCAGAGCGCCACGGATGAGTACGTGCTACTGGTGCGCAGCGACGGCCCGATTGCCGGATTAAGGGACTTGCGCGGGCGCAGCCTCGCCCTGCTCGAAGGCCCGCGCATGCGGCTGGCCAAGTTATGGTTGGATACGTGTTTCCTCGAAGCAAAGCTGGGGCGGACCGACGGCTTTTGCGGGCGGGTCACAACCTTCAACAAGCTGACGCGGGTAGTGCTCCCGGTGTTCTTCCGGCAAACCGATGCGTGCGTGGTCACGCGCCGGGGTTTCGAAACCATGGTGGAACTGAATCCCCAAGTGGGCCGGGAGTTGCGAGTCCTGATCGTCTCGCCGCCGGTGGTGCCGTCTTTGTTGGCTTTTCGCGCCGATTACACTTCCTCGGTGTTGGAACAGGTCCTCTCCCAGCTCAAAGGCTGGCATACCACGGTGGCTGGTCGGCAAATCCTCACGATTTTTCAGTACGATCGGGTGGAAGATTATCCGCTTTCGGTGATGGCAGACACCTTGAGGCTGGTGGAAAACCATGCCCGCCTTTGCAGGGAGACGAACGCGACGGAAACTGCCAGATCACGCACCCCGCCGCCAACCATACCCCAGCCATGATCCGCAACGTAACAACTCAACTACACCATCCGATTTGAATGCCGACCATCCCTCGTCATTGGAGCAGTCCCAGTGGCGACGAAAGAACTGAGTTTTATGAGCGCAGAACACCGAAACCCGCGGAGCATGGGCCTCACCTTGCGCACGGCCTCACTGTCCTGGCTGGTCTCCATCGTGACGCTGCTGATCTTCGTCAGCGTGATCATTCCCCAACAGAAACGCACCTTCCTGGAGAATCTCGAATCCAAGGCCCGCGGCGCAGCCGCCTCCTTGCACGCGATCGCGGCCGGCTCCGCCATCAACGAAGACTACAGCACCGTTGTGCAGCACTGCCTGGACATGATGGACGGCGACAAGTCCATCAGCTACTTGGTGATCACGAAGAACGATTCCGGGGACTCCCAGATTTGCCAGCAGGAAAAGCCCCGTTGGCACGAGGAGAAGTTGGCGGGCGAGTGGCGGCCCGACAACCGGAAAGCCAGCAGCGGCATCGGCGTGGTACCGCTCTTCCAGCGGCGCGTCTTTCATTACTCTCAGCCCTTCGACTACTCCGGCATCCAGTGGGGCTGGATTCATGTCGGTCTATCGCTCGAGAGCTATGACCGGAACGTGGCGCAAGTCTACCAGCGCACCGTGTTGCTAGCCGTCGTTTGCATCGTGTTCAGCCTGCTGGCCTCCGTGGCCTACGCCAAACGCCTCGTTCGACCCATTCTCCACCTCCGTCAAGTCGTCCAACGCGTCTCGGACGGCGATCTTTCCCCCCGCGCCACTGTGGCCCGCGGCGACGAACTGGGCAGCCTGGCCGGGTCGGTGAACTCCATGACGGAAGCGCTGCGGCGGAGAGACCAGATCTTGCAGAGCGTCCGGTTCGCCGCGGAGCAGTTCCTGAGCACCGCGGATTGGAATCTGGTGTTGAACACGGCACTGGCCAACATTGGTCAGGCGGCGGTGGTGAGTCGGGCCTATGTCCTGGAGAACTACCGCAGCGCAGATGACGTGCTCGTAAGCGGCCTTCGGTTCGAGTGGACTGCGCCGGGGATTCGTTCCCAAATGCAGAATCCCAAGGTGCTCGCCCTGCGCTGGGCGGAATTTGGACTGCAAACCATTGCCGAACCCTTGTTTCGTGGCGAGGTCCTGAAACTGCGCCCCAGCGATATGCCGGCCACGGCGCACGGCTTGTTGTCCGACGCCACGAAGTCGTTGATCGTGGTACCCATCAAGGTCGAAGGCCGCTGGTGGGGGTTCATGGGCTTCAGCGATTGCCAGAACGAGCGCGAGTGGAGCACGGCGGAGGTGGACAGCTTCCGTGCGGCGGCGAACATCCTCGGCGCCGCCATCGAGCGCAAACAAACCCAGGACGCTCTGTTGGAAGCTAAGGAGAATCTCGAGGTGCGCGTACATCGGCGCACGAAGGAGTTACAGGAACAGATACAGGTCACCGAGCGCGCCATGGCCAAACTGGCGGAAACCCAGCAATCCTTGATGGACATGTCTCGCCATGCGGGCATGGCCGAGGTCGCCACCGGGGTGCTGCATAACGTGGGCAACGTGCTCAACAGCGTCAACGTCTCCTCGACGTTGATCTCCGAGCGGCTCAGGAACTCCCGCATTCCCCGCATCAAGAAGCTCAGCGAGCTGCTGCAGTCGCACGCCCACGATCTACCGACCTTCCTGACCACCGATCCGGCCGGGCAGCAGATCATCACTTATCTGGGCGCGCTGGCCGACAACTTGGCGCAGGAACAGTCCAGCCAGTTGGAGGAGTTGGCCGGCCTTCGCAAAAACGTGGAGCACATCAAGGATATCGTCGCCATGCAACAGAACTACGGGCGGGTTTCGGGTTTCATCGAACTGGTATCGCTCGACGATGTGGTGGAGGATGCGTTGCGGCTGAACTCCGAATCCCTGCGCCGGCGCTCGGTCACGGTCCAACGCGAGTTCGAGCCGCTGCCCTTGATGCTGGTGGACAAACATCGGGTCCTGCAAATCCTCATCAACTTGATCCGCAACGCGGGCCACGCACTCGAGGAGTGCGATCAAGCAAAGCGGCTGCTCACTTTGCGCGTTGGTCCAGCGGGCACGGAGCGCGTCAGAATCGAAATCCAAGACAACGGAGCAGGCATCGCACCCGAGAACCTTATCCGCATCTTCCAGCACGGCTTCACCACCCGACACGACGGGCACGGCTTCGGCCTGCACAGCGGCGCCATCGCGGCCAAGGAGATGGGCGGTTCCCTCCACGCCCACAGCGATGGACCAGGTCAGGGTGCCACGTTCACACTGGAATTGCCGCTCCAAACCTCGACCTCGGCTGCGGCTTCGCCCGCCGCGACCGCTCCAGACGATTCACTGAGGGAAGGTAACCCGGGCTGAGGCCCGGCGGTCGGCCTTGGTCCCGGCGCTGATCCTCGCAAACCCTTGCGAGGTGCCACACGGGTATTTGATTGCTGGCAACCCGGGATACACGCGTCAGGCTCCAAAAAAGAAACCCCGCCCGATGCCGTGGGCAATGGTTTTCCTTGAAAAGGGAGGAACTGTGGGAGACTGCGCGAAGGCTCGCGACTTCCACTCAAGGCGTGTCGGCTGCCACCGCTGCACCGTCTCCCTGTTGGCTCAACTATTGTTCAAGGCCGCGATTGCGAATCACGAACAGGGCAGGGTACAACTGGTTTCTACTTTCCAAAGAACGTCTATGCGAGCTGCACTTCCACATGATTGCATAATCCCTGCCACCATTTCTTGTGCGGGGTCCGGCTGATCTTCGGTGCCGCGTGTCCATGCTGCCGACGCTCCGCGTAAAGAAACGGGGCAACCCCCACCCCAAACGACGCTCGATCACGGAAAGAGGGCGAAAGAGGGCAGCCACCTGGCTGGAATGGGTTGAACAGGGTTGAGCGTGCCCGTGGTTTTATCCGGTATGAATAAACCCACTTGCCACCCGTCGGTATCTGAACACAGCTATGAAACGCGTTCTACCTGCCGGTCTCGGATTTGCCATGCTCACGTTGGGGATGGTTGCAGCCGAGCCAAGCCTCGAAATCCCGCCCGCCGACAAGATTCTCTCCACTTTGCACCGCGAACATCCGCGGTTGCTCGCTACAGCAGCGGACTTTGAATCTCTGAAGCAGCGGGTAGCGACCGATCCGCACCTGAAGCGTTGGCACGCGCAGCTTCGCGAGGACGCCACCGGTTTGTTGAGTCAATCACCGTCAAACTACGAAATCCCCGATGGTCTGCGTTTGCTCGCGACCAGCCGCCGGGTGCTGGGGCGGGTGCAACTGCTCGGGCTCCTCTGGCGACTCGACGGCGAGCGTCGCTGGGCCGATCGCGCCTGGCGCGAACTGGAGGCTGCCGCGCAATTCAAAGACTGGAACCCGCGCCACTTCCTCGACACCGCCGAGATGACGCATGCCTTCGCCATCGGCTACGACTGGCTCTACGACGCCTGGACCGACGCCCAGCGGCAGGCGTTGCGCGCGGCCATCGTCAAACAAGGCTTCACGCCCGGGTTGAAGGTTTATGACCAGAACAACTGGTGGGCGAAGACACGCAACAACTGGAATCAGGTTTGCAACGGCGGCCTCGGCATGGGCGCGCTGGCGCTGGCGGACGTCGAGCCGGAACTGGCCGGGCGCATCCTCAGCCACGGGCTGAACTCAATTCAGATCGCGATGGCGGAGTTTGCGCCGGACGGGGCCTGCATCGAAGGCCCGGGCTATTGGAACTACGCCACGACCTACAACTTCGTCTTCCTCGCCGCGCTGCAATCCGCGTTGGGCACAGACTTCAAGCTCTCGACCCTGCCGGGCGTGGAACAGACCGGCTGGTTTCCCATCTACATGGGCGGCCCCACCGGGGCGACGTTCAACTACGCCGACAGCGGCAGTGGGGCGGTTCACGGCGCGCAATTGTTCTGGCTCGCGCAGCGGTTTCAGCAGCCGCTCTTCGCATGGTTCGAGTCACGGGTGACCCATCCGCATCCGCTGGACGTGCTTTGGTATCTGCCGGCCAGAACGGACCCGGTCAGGGCCCGCATGCCGCTGAACAAGTACTTTCGTGATTCTGAAGCCGTGACCTTGCGTGGCAGTTGGACCGACGCCGACGCCACGTTCGTGGGCTTCAAGGCCGGCAAGAATAACGACAGCCACGGCCATCTCGACGTCGGCGACTTTGTGCTCGATGCCTTGGGTGAACGCTGGGCAATGGACTTTGGCCGGGACGACTACAACCTGCCAGGCTATTTCGGCAAAGCCCGCTGGGATTACTACCGCCTCCGCGCCGAAGGCCACAACACGCTGGTGGTGAACCCAGGCAAGGGAACCGACCAGAAGCTCGCGGCCACGATGATAATGAAGTTCGCGTCGAACCCCGATCGCGCCTTTGCCATCGGCGACCTGAAGGCAGCAGTCGCGCCCAACGCCCGTCGGGCCGAGCGTGGCGTGGCCTTGCTCGACCGGCAGCGCGTGCTGGTTCAGGACGAATTGCTCACCGCTGAACCCGCCGAGGTCTGGTGGTTCATGCACACGGAGGCGAAAGTGGAACTGGACGCAGCGGGCACGCGAGCAACTTTGCAGCGCGGCGGGAAGCAACTCTCAGCCCGGATTCTGTCACCCGCCGGCACCAAGTTCACGGTGATGAAAGCCGAGCCGCTGCCCACCTCGCCGCAGCCGCCCAAGCAGGCGAACAACGACCGTTATCGAAAGCTCGCCATCCATCTGACCGACGTGAAGGACCTGCGGTTGGCGGTGCTCTTCACGCCGCTGTCAACAGAGGGCCAAGCGATCGCTGCCTCCGACAAGGTCGTCCCGCTCGCCCAGTGGTAGCGCAACTTTCCGCGACCGGCTTGCGATTGCGCCCAGTCCGGGAAGCCTTGGGTTGCGGTTCGCCGGAAACTGTGGCAATCGTTGTCCACAACAAATGAAGCCGAACGCACCTCAAGAGCTGTTGAGCCTCGAACGCTCAAGCCCCGTGGCCATGCCCATGAAACGTCGCGAATTCCTGCGCCGATCCGCCTGGGCGGCCGGGGCCATTGTGGTGGGCTGTTCAGCGCCGCGCACGGCGCAGGAGAAACCGAAGCACTTCGATCCCTACGGCCCCGTGACGCTGGGCCGGACGAAGATCAAGACTTCGCGCTGCTGCTTGGGCACGGGCATGCGTGGCGGCAACCGCCAGTCGGATCACACCCGCATGGGCAAAGCGAAGTTCGAGGCGCTGATCCGCGAGTCATTCGACCGGGGCACGCGGCTGTTCGATCTGGCGGACCTGTACGGCACGCACCCCTATGTCATCCCGGCCTTGAAAGGCATCCAGCGCGATCGCTTCCAGATCGTGAGCAAGATTTGGTTCCGTGGCGGCGGCATTCCGGAGAAGGAGCGCCCCGACGCCGACGTGGTCGTCGAGCGTTTCCTGAAGGAGATGGGCACGGACTACATTGACCTGGTTTTGCTGCACTGCGTGGTGTCGCCCAAATGGAACGAGGAGTTGCGCAAGCAGATGGACATCATGGCCAAGCTCAAAGACAAGGGCCTGATTCGCGCACATGGCGTCTCGTGTCATTCGCTCGATGCCTTGAAAGTCTGCGTGAACGAGCCCTGGGTGGATTCCGTCCACGCCCGCATCAACCCCTTCAAGATGAGCATGGACGGTGCGCCTGAGGAGGTCGTGCCCGTGCTCCAGGAGATTCACGCCGCTGGCAAGGGCGTGGTAGGGATGAAGATTATCGGTGAGGGCAGGCTGAGCAAGGACGCGGAGAAGCGCGCTGAGTCGGTCAGATTTGTACTCGACCTCGGATGCGTGGACGTACTGAACGTGGGTTGCGAATCCATGACGGAGGTGGACGATCTGGCAGAGCTCATCCGCAAAGTGCCGGTGGCCAAGGCCTGAGCGCTGGCGGCGCGGGACGGGTGTGATGTCTCGCTGGCCGGTTGGCATCGGCCGAACCGCCCGTGAGCCAGATTTCGGCGTTTGACCGCGCCCCACTTCGACATTGCCTGAGCGTTGCGCTGGACCTAACTTCGGCATCCATGAAACATCAGCTTGATTTCGAGAAGCCCATCTTCGAGCTGCAAAGCAAGCTGGATGACCTCAAGAAGCATCCAGAGCTGCATTCCATGGATATCAGCTTCGATGAAGAAATCCGGTTGATCGAGGGGAAGCTTGCTCAAACTCGGAAGCAGGTTTTCTCGAACCTCACGCCGTGGCAACGAATTCAACTCGCCCGACATCCGAAGCGCCCCTTCACCTTGGATTACCTCAAACGGGCCTTCACCGACTTTGGCGAACTGCATGGCGACCGGCTTTACGCCGATGACCGGGCCATGGTGGGCGGCTTCGCAAAACTCGATCAGCACCGAGTCCTCGTCCTCGGCACCCAGAAAGGCCGTGACACGAAGGAGAACATCCGGCGCAATTTCGGTTCCGCGCATCCGGAAGGCTACCGCAAGGCGCTTCGTCTGATGCGGCTGGCCGACAAGTTCGGGCTGCCGATCATTACGCTGATCGACACCGCCGGCGCATATCCCGGGATCGGCGCGGAGGAGCGGCATATTGCCGAAGCCATCGCGGTGAACCTGCGCGAGATGATGACCTTCGGCGTACCAATTATCGCGGTGGTGATTGGCGAAGGCGGCTCCGGGGGCGCGCTGGGCATTGGCGTGGCGGATCGGGTGTTGATTCTGGAAAACGCCTATTACTCGGTCATCAGCCCGGAAGGATGCGCGGCAATCCTGTGGAAAGACCGCACCGCCGCCGCCCGCGCGGCCGAGGCACTGAAGATCACCGCCAAAGACCTGCACGGGCTGGGGCTGGTGGACGAAATCGTTCCGGAGCCGCTGGGTGGGGCGCATAACGACGTTGCCGCGAGCGCCGCGACTTTGAAGGTCCATTTGCTCAAGCACCTCATCGAACTCACGTCGCTGTCGGCCGATGAGCGGCTGAAGCGCCGTTACGCCAAGTTTCGCGGGTTCGGGCATTTCACCCAGAAGCAAGCGGCGACGATTCAACCCGCGGCCACTCCCACCCCAGCCGCCTGACGAACATGTCACAGGACTGCCATCGGTGTCCTCAACCGTAAATCGCGAACCACAATTCCCCGGTGCTCTATCCACTGACATTTCACCCGATCTTCAAGGAACGCGTCTGGGGCGGGCGCAACTTGGAACGGCTCTACGCCAAACCTCTGCCCCCCACCGTGCCGATTGGCGAGGCTTGGGAAATCACCGACCGCCCCGGCGATGTCAGTGTCATCGCCAACGGCCCGCTTGCCGGCAAAGACCTGCGCTGGGTCCTGGAACATCATCCGCGTGAACTCCTCGGTGATGCGAGGGCCCTGAATGGCCGATTCCCACTGCTCATCAAGTTGCTCGACGCGCAAGATACGCTCTCGCTTCAGGTCCACCCACCCGCCGCCAAAGCGGCGCAACTCGGCGGCGAGCCGAAAACCGAGATGTGGCATATCACCGCGGCGGCGCCCGGAGCGGAACTGTTTGTGGGGCTCAAGCGGGGCGTTTCGCGCGCGGAGTTTGAGCGACGCATTCAAGATGGGAGTGTGGCCAATTGCTTTCATCGCGTGCCGGTGGTTCCCGGCGACACGATGTTCCTGCCCAGCGGCCGGGTCCATGCGCTCGGCGCGGGAATCGTAATGTTCGAGATCCAGCAGAACTCAGACACGACCTACCGGGTGTTCGATTGGAACCGAGTGGGTCTGGATGGCAAGCCGCGTGAGCTGCACGTGGCGCAATCGCTGGCCAGCATTGATTTCGAGGATTTCGAGCCGGCGTTGGTGGGAGGCGGATTTGCGGGTGAATGGCCGGCCAGAAGCCGCGTGTTGGTGCGCGATCCACTGTTCACGGTCGAGGAATGGCAGGTCGAGGCGGGGGCCGACCTCCCGCTTCGCGCCGGCGTCATGCAGATCATCGCCTGTGTGACGGGGAGGTTGCTCGTGGCAGGCGAAATGAGCGTGGAGTTGGCGGCGGGGCAGTTTGCCCTGGTGCCCGCGAGCCTGGCGGAGGTCGTGTTGCGGGCGCGACCCGAAACCCGCCTCCTCCGCATTGAGGCTGGGGGGTGATGAAAGCGAGTTCCTCGGCCCGATGAAACGGTTTCTCCAGAACTGGCTGATTTGCACCCTGGCCGTGTTGGTCGCCGCGTACCTGGTGCCGGGTCTGCGCTACGACAAGCCGCTGGACCTCGTGGCGGCATCCCTGCTGCTCGGCATCTTGAACGCGGTCTTACGCCCGGTCCTGCTGTTGCTCGCCCTGCCGCTGCTGATCTTCACGCTCGGTCTCTTCTTTTTCGTCATCAACGCGGCCCTGCTCTGGCTGGTGGGCGCGCTGCTCCGCCCGCACTTTTACGTCGAAGATTTTTGGGCGGCCTTTTGGGGCGCGCTTGTGATCAGTTTCGTCTCCGGCGTCCTGAATGTGTTGACCGGGAACCGCAAGTCTCGCGTGACGGTTCGCCGGCAGAAATCGGCCGAGCGTTCGCACGACGACGGTGGCGGGCCGGTGATTGATGTGTGAAATCAGTCGCGCGCGTAGGCGGCGCGCAATGTTTCGATGCCTTGCGCGTGGAAGTCTTTCTCGAAATCCGTGAACAACGCGGCCAGTTCCGGCGGAGTTTCCACCTTTCGAAAGCCAGGCGCGGCCGTAAAGACCTCGATCATTTGCGCGAAGTAATCGGTGTCATCCGTGCGCAGATACACCACGCCGCCGGGAATCAACGCTTGTCGCGCCAACGCCGGGAACCGTTCGCTGATGAGGCGATGCCGGCGATGCTTTTTTTTTGGCCAGGGATCGGGGAAATAGACGTGCAAGGCGGAGGCGGAGCCGACCGGCAAAAGCCATTCGAGAAAGTACCCGCATTCGATGCGCACACCGCGGAGGTTTGTAAGGCCGGCACGCCGCCCCTTGCGATCCAGCTTGCGCATGCGACCCAGCAGGCGTTCCACACCGATGAAGTTGCGTTCGGGATGCCGGGCCGCGTATCCAGCCAGGAACGTGGCGTCGCCGCTGCCCAGTTCAACTTCCAGGGGCTGGCCTTGCGCAAACAGCATAGCCAGATCAATCCGCTCGATGATGGAGGGCAGCTCGTAAATCGAACAGCCGGCGTTGGTGATGTTGTCACTCATGCATGGTCGTCTCAAGTGCCTCCACAATGAGCGAACCAACCCGCGTCAGGCAATCCTCATCAGTGAAAGTCGGAATCCGGGAGTATCTCGTTCTCTGGCTCTCTCGTCGTGCTGCCTCGGGAGGGGCGTAATCAACCGCCCGTTCGCCGCAGCGAGTCGGCAGCTTTTTTTCTTTTGCCCATGGCGCTTTTCCGGTTGGCTTGTGCGCGTGCAACCGTTGCGGGTCATATTCATGGGCACGGCAGAAATCGCCTGCCCGAGCCTTGCCGCGCTTCTCACCAGTCCGAACGTGAGTGTCGTGGCGGTGGTGACCCAGCCGGATCGTCCAAAGGGCCGCGACCTCAAAGTCCAACCGTGCGCGGTCAAGCAGTTCGCGATGGCGAAGAGTCTCCCGGTGCTCCAGCCCGAACGCGCACGTCAGCCGGAATTTCTTGCCGAATTGGCCGCGCTCCAGCCCGATCTCATCGTCGTGATGGCGTACGGTCAGATTCTGCCGCAGGCGATGCTCGAGCTGCCGCCGCTGGGTTGCGTAAACATCCACACCTCGCTGCTGCCGAAGTATCGCGGCGCCGCGCCCATCCAATGGGCGATCGCCCACGGCGAAACAGAAACCGGCGTCACGCTGATGCAGATGGACGCCGGCATGGACACGGGCGGCATCCTTGCGCAGCGGACCACGCCGATCCACGCCGCCGACAACGCGCAGACGTTGCACGACCGCTTGGCCCACTTGGGCGCTGAGTTGCTTTCGGAAACGCTCCCTGGCTTGGTATCAAAGGCCGTGACGCCGCGTCCGCAGCCCAGCGAGGGCGTGAGCCACGCACCCAAGATCAAGAAGGAGGACGGACGGATTGACTGGCAGTTGCCGGCGCAGACAATTTGGAATCGCTTGCGCGCCTTTACGCCCTGGCCGGGAGTGTTCACATTCCTTCCGGTGCAGCCGCAGGCCCAACTGCTGAAGATCTGGGTGGCGGAGGTCGTGCGCCAGCAGGGCCCACCGGGCCAAGTCTTGGCAGCCGACAAGTCGGGCATTGTGGCGGGCTGCGGCCAGGACGCGTTGCGGATCACCGTTTTGCAGCGTGAAGGCGGGCGTCGGATGAGTGCCGCGGAGTTTCTCGCCGGTCATCCGCTCAACCCGGGCCAGAGTCTCGCGAGTTCTTAGTCGCCGTCTCGCGGTGACAGCTACACCAACTTCGCGTGCGCGGCCATGAACCGTTCGACGCGTTTCGGGTCAACCGCGTTTGACCAATACCCACCTTCCTTGAAATGTGAGCCCACGATGAAGCCGTCAGCCGCGTTGAATAACTGCTTCAGGTTCTTCTCCGTCACGCCCGAGCCAAGATAGACGGGCAATCGCGTGTGTTGCTTCGCCTCAGCGAGGTCCGCCCGTTTTGGTGGATCGCCCGTCACACTGCCCGTTACGATCACCGCATCGCCGCGCATGAATTCCACCGCCTCCGCGGTCGCGCCAATGCCCACATCCGCCGTGATGGCGTGCGCGCTGTGTTTCTTCTTCACGTCGGCCCAGACTTGCACGCGCCCAGCCCCGATGGCGCGCCGATAGCGGAGCAGCTCGGCCGACGACGATTCGATGATGCCTTCGTCCGCCACGTGGGCGAAGGCAAAGCCCTCGGCACGGATGTAATCGAGCCCCGCCGCGTGTGCCACGGCCAGCGCTTCGAGGTTCGCACCCGCCAAAATCTGGACCCCGCACGGCAAACGGCTGGCCGCCTTCACCGCGCGGGCCAGCAGCGCCATCGCGGCGACGATCTCCGGACCAACGCGCCCGCGGAGATAAGGGGTGTCGTGCATGTTTTCCAACATCAAGCCGTGGACGCCGGTTTCACGAAACCCCTTCGCCTCAGCGACCGCCTTGGCTTCAATGGTGCGCAGATCGTCCCGGCACGCGGGCGTGCCCGGCAGCGCGCCAACGTGAATCATGGCGATGACCGGTTTGGCGGAAGCAAAGATTGGATTTGGTGACGCCATAGCGAGGCCAGTGTAGGGTCGCCGCCGCGAAAACCAAGCTCCCGCGATACGCGGCTCTCGAGCGGGCGGCCCGATCAGGTCAGGCGAAACGAAGGTTTGCGAACCCGCCCGACGATCCGCAGAATTGGCCTCGTTGCGGCGATCGGGATGAGCCACGCCGCCGGATGTAATTTCGCAATGCCGGTGTTCTACCAATGTCAGCGTTGCACCGCCTGTTGCAGTTGGCCGGGACAGGTGCGGCTGACGGATGCGGAGATTCTCCGCCTCGCGGCCTTTCTGCGGCTCAGTGAGTTCGACTTCATCCAGGAATTCACGCGGCTGAGACCGGACCGTCGTGGGTTGGCCTTGCAGGAGAAGCCGAACGGTAATTGTGTTTTCCTCAACAACCACGACTGCGCGGTACAATCCGTGAAGCCCCAGCAATGCCGTGATTTCCCGAACCTCTGGCACCGCTCCGACTTCGAACAGTCCTGCCGCGCGATCCCGCTTCGAGTCGATGCTGGCGAATGGCAACAACTCGTCGCTACCGCGACCGGACGCACACCCGAGGAAGTCGCCCGGCTGGCAGGAGACGCGACGTCCGTCAGCGCGCCGGAAACCAAACGGTTGTCGGCAGGGTCGCCCGACGCCGAAAATTCATGACAATACGGGCCGAATAGTCTTTATTCTCGCCCGCTGTATGCCGAAGCGCACTGACATCCACTCGGTTCTCATCATTGGCGCCGGCCCGATCATCATCGGGCAGGCATGCGAGTTCGATTATTCCGGCACGCAAGCCTGCAAGGCGCTCCGGGAAGAAGGTTTTCGCGTCATCCTCGTGAACTCCAACCCGGCCACCATTATGACCGACCCGGAGTTCGCCGACCGCACCTACATCGAGCCGATCACGCCCGAGTGCGTCGAGAAAATCATCGCCCGCGAAGTCGAGGAACTGAAACGGCTCGGCGTGCCTGACCAGCGTGCTGCGGGCGTCCCGCCTGCAGTCCCATACAAACTCGTTCTCCTTCCCACCCTCGGCGGCCAGACGGCGTTGAACACCGCCATGGCTCTGCACCGCAACGGCGTGCTGGCGAAATACGGCGTAGAGATGATCGGCGCGAACGCCGAGGCCATCGAGAAGGGCGAGGACCGCCTCGTCTTCAAGGACCTCATGTTGTCCATCGGGCTGGACGTGCCGATCAGTGGCGTCGCCCACACGCTGGAGGAG
>CAYJNU010000017.1:0-37300 GCA_964371005.1 uncultured Verrucomicrobiota bacterium
GGCCAGACACCCGGAAAGCGCGATCAGGCCCTCTTTGTGCGCCGCCAGCAGTTCCTTGTCGATGCGCGGCTTGTAGTAGTACCCCTCCAAATGCGCCGCCGTCGTCAGCTTGATAAGATTCTTGTAGCCGGTTTCATCCTTCGCCAGCAGGCCGAGGTGATGATACACGTCGCGCCCCCCGCTGCTGGCCTTCTTGTCGAACCGGCTGCCCGGCGCAACATACACCTCACAGCCGATGATGGGCTTGATGCCCTTCTCGCGGGCGGCCTTGTAGAAATCAATCGCACCATGCATCGCGCCGTGATCAGTAAGCGCCAACGCGGGAAAGCGCAGTTCGTGGGCCTTGTCCACCAGCCGGTCCAGCCGGCAGGCGCCATCAAGCAGCGAGTACTCGCTGTGCAGGTGTAGGTGGACGAAGTCCGCGTGCGTCATGGCGCAAGGTTACTCCCCGCCCGCGTTCGGGAGCAAGACGCGGCTACGCAAAACCGCGTCCGCGCCGGTGTTCCAAACGGCGGCAACGGTTGTGTGTGGTTTACTTCCCGGGGGGCCAACACCTGCCGCATGTAATTGCAGAAGCCCATGACACCAGGCTGAGGCGCATCGCCGTGGGCTTCGTACTCCAGCGCGACGTGATAGGGGAATTTCATGCCGATGAGCGTTTTGAGCACGGCTGGAATGTCAATGACGCCCTTCCCTGCGTCGGTAGCCGAACCCTGGGCGGTCGCGGCGCTGACATCCTTCATGTGGAAGTCGTAAAGCCGGCCGGCGCACTGTTTGATCACGGCGACGGGGTCTTGGCCGATGCGCACGGTGTGGCCCACGTCCAGGCAGATGCCCATGAGTGGATCGCGATCCTTGACCATCTGCAAAACATCGAGGGGCGAGGGATAGCGCTTATCGGTCGGACCGTGGTTGTGGATGGCGATGCGGATGTCGAATTCCTTGGCCATCTTCTCCACCGTGTCCATCGCGGCTGGATCCGGGCTGCAGATGATGGTTGGCATGCCCGCGTCCCGGGCGTATTCAAAAACATTGCGGACTTCGTCCTCCTGGTTGCTGATGTAAATCACGCCGCCACCCAACAGCGTCAAACCGCCGGCCTCAATCTTGCGGTGGGCTTCCTGACGTTCGGCCTTGCTGCTCTTAAGCGGAAGATGCACGTCTTTCAGGCAGATGTATTTCACGCCCGCCTCTTTGGTCATCGCAATGGCTTGATCCAGATTGAACTTGCGGTAGGTGTAGGAGGCAATCCCTACCTTTAACCCCCGAAAAGCGTCGGGACCGACGGGGACGTTCTGTCCCAGCAACAACAAGGGAGTGGTGGTGGCGAAGGCCGCGGAGCCGAGCAACCCGGCTTGCAGGAACTGGCGGCGGTTCAATGAGGAGGGGTATTTCATGATCGTGATTCTCTTTTCGGGTGCTTTGATTTGGCAAAAGTTCGACCGTCGCAGGTCGCGATAATTCATCTTGCGCCGAGCTGATCGTTCAAACGCCGGCGCGCCTACGGTAACTCAGCGCGAAACCGTCGTCCTCCGTCGTCTGGACGATGAGGGTATCCAGTTCGCGATGGTTCTGCACGCGTTCGAAGTAGTCCTTCATCTTGTCGGCAAGCAGGATCGCATTGTGTGCGATGAGCAGGCTGCCCGGCGGAAGCTTCTTCGGGAACAACTTGTTGAAGTAATCCAGGTTGCCTCCTTTGTCGGCGTCCAGGTAGGCGATGTCAAACGGCCCGGCGAGGGTGGGCACGATCGCGTGAGCGTCGCCCTGGTGGAAGTGGACGCGATGCGACAACCCGGCCTCAGCCACGTGCTTCTTCGCGAGCATCTCGCGTTCGGGGTCAATCTCGATCGTGGTCAATTGGCCACCAGTCTCCTCCAACGCCAGCGCGAGCCAAATGGTGATGTAACCGTAACCCGTGCCGAGCTCCAAGACTCTGCGCGCACGCGTCAGCTTGACCAGTAGGTTGAGGAACTGGCCTTCCTCCTTCGCAGCGGTAACAAACGTCCGTGCGATGGCGGCTAGTTGGGTCTGGAGCTTCTCGGAAAGCGGACCGCTTGAAACCGAAGCCGGAGGCTGGGCTGCGAAGCTCCCTGCGTCCCCGAGTCCGCTGAGTAAACCGGCGGTGGCGGCCGTGCTCGCAGTCCAAAGGAAAGTGCGACGTTTGATGCTTTGGTTTGTGCTCATCTCGTGGTTCTTGAGCCAAATGTGCGACGTCACGGTTGATCGTGCAAAGGCAATTCAGCTTCCTGTCGCACAAAGTCGATGTCTTTCGTTCACGGAGAGAACTCCAACACGGCGACAGACTGCGGCGCAAGCTGAATTCGCCAGCCTTTGCCTGTGCGCTTCCCACCCTCGCCGGAAACCAGTTCCGTGATCCGGACGCTGCGAGGCAAGGGCAGTAGTTCGCGTTCGAGCATCACGATGCCTTGCTGCGGTCGCTCGGTGTCGTTGAACAGTGTCAGGTAGAATGTGGCTGTCGAGGGTCCGCCGTAACGCTCCAGCCAAAGCTTCGGATTGTCGCAAGTCGCGGCGGTGATCGGCTGCCATCCGGCAGTCGTCACGCGTTGCAGCAATGGGATGTACTTCTTGAACAGTGGGCGGTCGCGCTCGTAGTAGCGTCTTGGCGACGTCCAGTAGGGGTCTTTGGACGCGGCCTCCTGATCGAAGAAGCCCGGCCAAATGCCGTAGAAAAGGCAACGCTGGAAATACCGCCCCACCAGCGTGGGCGTGAATTTCTCGTAGTCGGTGTTGAGCAGGAGGCAATACGGTTTCTGGTAACAAAGCGCGCGTCGGAAGTTCATCACCGCATCGGAATCCGGCAGGTAATTGCCTTGGTGCAGCCAATTGACTTCGGTGCCGAGGACATCGAGCAGTGGCGCGGGGAACGAGAAGTTCCACAGGACAGCGTTGGCGAACAGAAGCTTGTGCCGCTTGCGCAAGGATCGAGCCAAACCATTGGCCGATTCCCAAGTGCTGAACATCATGAAGAGCGCCGGGCGGCCTTCACGATCAAACACCAGCGGGACATCGGCGAACGGGAAATGGTCGCGGCGGTAGTTCAATTGCGTGGCCGACATCTCCAGTGAGTCCAGGTAGACGCCATCCAGACTGGCTTCGGATATGTTCGGCGTCGTTTGACTCTTCTCGAACGCGGCCGCGATGGCCCGGCCCATGACGCCCGATTTGGTCGTCGGGAGTTCGGGAGTGACTGTGAGCGAACCATCCGGATTCAGCGTGAACATGCCACCGTCGCACCACGGGGCTTTCACGAGGTGGAGCGAGAATTGCCCGTCCGCAGTCTGGATGCCGCTGGTGAACGTGGCGACGGCCATTTCCTGCTTCTCCTTGCCCCGTGCGCCGGAGAGGTCGTTGGTCAAGGTGGTCATCGCGCCTGCGTAGGTGCGCGGGACGTCCGGCGGCAGAGCCAGCCAGTAGCTCATCGGCTCGACATAGACAAAGCTGGCAATGCCGTGCTGGTCGTCGAACGCCACGTTGGGCGCGCCTTCCTGAAACGCGAATCCGAAGTCCTCGAAGCCCGGCACTCTGGCGATGTCTGTGAACGGCATCCACACGCCTTCGCGTTTCACGCGCTTGGTGAAGTAGGTCGGATAGATTTCATAGAACTTCTGCAACGCGGAACGGAAACCCCAGCCCGGGTCGAATTGGAAAAGCCGGAAGCGAAAGTCTGCGCCGCTGGGGAACATGGGGGTGTCTTTGACGAGGGCGAAATCGTAGGCGATGAAGAACTGCCGCGTGCCCGCGTGATAGACGATCCGATACTGGGCCGGCTTCCCCATCTCGATCGCGAGCGCCAGGCCTACTCGGTCGTTCCAGATGGCTGCCAGCGGATAGCGCGACATCTTCCCGTTTGCGCCGCAGTGGACGTTGACGGTATTTGCGAACTCGCCGGTGCCGTTGATGACGCGGCTCTGTCGCATGTCGTCGCCCCATTGCCATCCGGCCGCTTCTATTGGCAGCGCGAAGAGAAGCGTCACGGCGCGGTCCCGGCCTGTGGTGTCCGACACGCGGCCTTCAAACAGGATGGAATCCGGTCGGGCCTCGATTTGGGTTTTGATCTTCAGATTCAGCTCGGTGCAAACGCCATTGGAGAAAGCAAAAACGTCCGAGTTGGCGGCGAAGTCCCGGGCGAGAAAACCGGAAGGCGAACGCGTGACAAGCTCCATTCCGCCCGTGCGAAGCGGGCTGGTCCCTTTGTGACCAAGGGCGCTCTTGGCGGCCGGTGAAGGCGAAGTTGCAGGGCCTGGCACGCGAAGCGAAACGATGGTGTTGTCGCGGAGAATGAGTTTCAGACCATCCCGCGTGGCGAAGGTGCGTTCCTCCATCTGCTGCCTGTGCGTTGTCGGTTGCGGTGGTTCGATCGGCACGCCTTGGAACATGACCGCGCCCGCCGGGGTGGCGGCTTCCGTCAGCGATAGGTCGTCGAACCACACCTTGCCCGCGTGTCCGCGAAACAGGCAGTGGAGCGTCAGCGACCGGATGGGTTTGTCCGGCAGCAGCACGAATTCGCGCTGCTCCCAATCGTGCGTGCCACAACGGAAGTTGGCCGTCTGCCCCCACCACGGCGTACCGTCGGTGTACACAATGTCCGCGTAAAGCGAGTAGCCGCTATCCGGGCTGCCGGTGACGTTCTCCGCTTTGCTCCAACCGCGAATGACCAGAGGCGCAATGTTGGTACGATTGAGCGTGAGCGTCTGGCTGCTGCCGAATTCGCCCTCCCCCTCACGCCGTTCGCAGAGCACCGCCTGTGACCCGGTGCGACCTTCTCCGGGCGCGAGGCGAAAGCCCTTCTGCCAGGCCCTCCAGTGAGCGGCATTGCCAAGTTGTCCTTCATCAAATCCGCCATCCTGAAGCAACGGGATTCCCCCGCTCGCGCTCCGGATCACCCGCAGCGCTGGTTCCGCGTTTCCTGTCAAGACCGCGCCGAGGAACAGGGCGACGCACAGGCGCGTTTGCACAACGGCGCGAAAGGCATCAAGCGTTGGAGGTCCCATATCAGCGATCCTCCACTTGACCCGTTGCCGGCGGCGTGACCCTTGCCGTTCTGAGTGAAGCGCGAAGACTCAGATTCCGGAGCTGCACGTCCACATCGAAGATTCCCGGAACTTCCCAGCCGATGACAACGGCCGCGATGCGATAGTCAGCCAGTTCGAGTGAGCCGGGCATGAAGCCCCGTTTCCAGCCGGCTTCCAATCCCTCGCGCATCAGGGGCAGGAGGTCGCGCGCCAACGTGACCCACTGATGGTCGTGCGTGCTCTCCGACGCGAAGACATCGGATGCCAGCGTGTAGATGAACATCTTCGTGCCGCCAAAGTCCCGTGCCTGATACGCAGGCGCAACCCGGCTCCGGTCATCGTACACGGGAATGCCGAACCAATAATACTGTCCGTAGCCGGGCGATGCCGGATTGCGATTAGCCACGGTGAGGTAGATGAGGAACTGCGCGGCGTGGCGGGACGGCGCGTAGTCCTCCGTGCGGTGAAGCTGCGAATGCTTGAGCCGCGCCTCGACGTGGAAGCGGCAGGACTCCAGTTCCGCCAGCGACGGTGGGTTTTCGAGGTCCTGTTGCACCAGCAAATGGACCCACGGTTCATCCGGCGACTTTCGCGCGCGGTGGCCGTACTCGGCGCTGGCGTTCACGCCGAGGGACAAATCCGCCTCGGCGCTGCCGGGCGCACCCACGCAAACGCGCTTGGCCATGTTGGTGAATAGCAGTGATCCATCCGGCAGACGCTTGGTCCGTACAGCCGCCAGCGGGAACTTGCTGGACCACTGCGCCAGGTCCCAGACCGGTTTTGGAGGGGCTGCAGCGTCGATTGCCTCGCCGTAAGCGGCGCGCTTGCCGGGTTCCGGTTCGAGCAGCAGAAACCCGTTCTGAAAATGCGGATCGCGAATCAGTTCGCGCGCCGGGTCGGCGGCTTGGGAACCGAGAACGGTCAGAACGCAGAACACTGCCATACGGAACACTGCAAGCCGTCCGGTGATCGCGTGTGTTAGGGAACTGGTTTGTTGCCGAGGCAGCATGGTGGCGAGGTTATGGGCTGGCCTGTTGCCAGAGCAATAATGAAACGAAGAACCGGAATCGTCTGAACGCAACTTGATACCACCAGAATCAAGCAATGGCGCAAGCCTGTGGCTTGCGGGCGTGACTCATGCCTCTGGCTTGGTGAGAGTCGCTCCCCGCGGCAAGATGGCAACCTGAAAGGTTGCCGGTACGACTGCAAGCTGGAAGCTTGCACCACTACACAGGTGTAACTATCGCGATGTGCCCAAATTGCCGGGCGCGAGTTAAGATCACAGGCGCTTCAGGATGCCGTACGACAGGGCAACCGAGGCGATGTAAACCGCATTCTGGCGCGCCGTGCCTTTCAGGCCAAAGACTTCCCACGGTGCGCCATGTCCGGGGCCATTGCGAAAGTCCTGCGCGCGGAGGTGGGTGATCATTTCGTCGAAGATGTTCAGGGCCAGCTTGCGATCCTCCTGCCACAGCGCCTCGATCAACCACCCGGACGCCGTGTGCCAGTAGCCACCGTTCTGGTAGGTGTTCACCGCGCAGAACGAGCGTTCCCACGCCGTCGTCTTGCTGAAGTCCATATCGGTCGGCACCTGGCGCACACCGCCTTCAAGAGTGATCGTGCCGCGGCGCACGGCATCAGCGATGGTCTTCCGGGCGGCCTCCGCATGAGCCCGATCCAGCACACCGAGATGAAGTGCGAAGAGCGTTCCCCAAACGTCTGGCTGCAGGCTGATCTCGGTCGAGGCGCGCAGCCAGCCGCCGATGGCTTTCGGATCAGCGAAGGTGGGGACGATGTTGGCGCGGACTGTCTTCTGGATTTGCCGGTAGGCGACAGCGCGCTTCCCTTGGCCAACAGCACGTGCAAGTGCCGCGAGTTCGCCCGCAGCCCGATAGCGGAGCAGCGAGGCGAAGAGCAGCTTGCCCGTGTGCGTTTCACCGTCGCAGAAGCCGAAGCCAACCGCGCGATCGGCCTCGGTCGTCAGGGCAAGGCCGGTTTCCGGATCGGTGGTGGGACTGGCAAACGCCTTTTCCAGCCGGTCAAATACCGTGAAGCCGTTGACTTCCGTCTTGAGCGTCGTCACGTCGCGCGTTGCTTTCCAATAGGCATAGGCGATGTGGACGAAGTCGTAGTGGTCGTCAATCGGCGGCACGCGACCACACGCGCCTGCTCCCTGATCTTCGCCGGAGGCGTAGGTGCCCGGGTAGAACACAGGCTGTCCGTCGTAGTTGATGTGATCGGGGATCGCCCACGGCGGGAGATGCAGGCCGTTGGCCAGCTTGCGGTCTGTCGGCCCGTTCTGAGCCTTGCAGGTCAGCAACAGATGATTCCTCAGTTCCGCGGGTGTGATGAAGACGGAATCCACCGACATCGCGAAGTCGCGAATCCAGTACGACGTGTAGGTGTCCTTGCCCGGTGTGATCAGCGTGAAGCCACAGGAGTTGGTGATGGGCCAGCGTCCGCCGCCGTTCGAGCCGGGTTTGACCCGTGACGCCTCGACGACGTCGCGAGTCATGTCGCGCAGGAATCCCAGATCAGGTTCGGGGAGGCGGTCGCCCGCCCAGACAGAGTCCGCTGCCAACGCCAAGGTCAGCACCATGAGCAGTCGAATGGGTGCTCGATGCAGAGCCGGCAAGGTCGTCGTCATTTCTTCTTCGCGTAGGTGACCACGAGTGCGGCCGGTTGGCCGAAAGCGGTGACCAGCAGGCCCTTTTCCATGAGTTCTGCCCCCGTGAGCGTTTGCGGACCTGTCGGACTATCAAGATCCGTCACAACGTAACGCGCCTTGGCGTCGAGCTCGTGGAGCTTCAGCCGCGCCGATTCGTAGATGCTATTCGGACGACGGAAGGCTTGCACCACGCCCGACCCGGCTTCCGGGCGATCAAATTGCCAGGCGATCCAGGCGTCGTTCGCCGTGGTGTGCGCCGTCAGCGGATAGAAATCGCCGAGGTAGTTTGGCGCATATTGCCGCCAGTCGCCGATGGTCTTGCGGAGGAAGTCGTAATCGAGCTTTCGGTCGCGCAGATCCCAACACGCGATGAAGTGCGGGCAGGCCAGCGCGCTGCGCAGATCATAAGCGCCCAACTGGTCCGTGCCCGTGCCGTGATACGGCATCCAGAACGAGAGGCCGTAGGTGTGGCATTGGTTGCCGACGGCGTCCTGGATGCAATCGCTGCGCAGGAACGGCAACGAGCGGCGCAGCGTTTCGAGATCGTTGCGGTGACCACCGCTCGCGCAGGTGTCAATCAGCAGCTTCGGAAAGCGTTGGAGCAGCGCGTCCCAGAAAGCGAGATAGCCGGTGACGTAATGATTCTCCGTGATCCCTTGACGCTCCGGCGAGTCCGCGCTGCGCCAGTAGCCCAGCGGATCCACGTTGTAATCCTGCCGGTAGAGGTCAATCCCTTGCTCACGGATCATCTTGCAGATGTGTTCGACGAGCCAGGCGTGGGCTTCGGGATGGCCGAGGTTCAACAGCTTCTGCTCGCCGTCTTTGCCCAGCAGCCAGGCAGGGTTGTTCGTGTAAAGGAAAGTGCCGGGCGTGACCCGCTCCGGTTCAAACCAGACGATGCTCTTCATCCCTTTTGCGTGGGCGTAGTCCGTGACCGCCCGCAGGCCGTGGGGGAAACGAGCCGGGTCCACCTCCCACGTGCCAGTGCGCGGCCAACCGCCGCCGTAGTGAACATACCAGCCCGCATCCATCCACCAGTAATCCGGTGCGAGACCTTCCTCAACATAACGATCAATGAACAGTTTCTGACTCGCTTCGTCGGCGTGAATCATCTCGCCGTATTGGTGCGAGCTGCACGGCGTCAGCAGTGGGCGCGGCGGTTGGCCGTTGGGGCGCGGGATGTTGTGGGCCACCATCCAGCGCCGCCAGAGATTCTGGGCGCGGACCCAATCGCCCTGCCAGAACTGAAGCACGATCAATGGCGTGCGGACGTCCTCGCCGGGCTTGAGTTGGCAACGAAGCAATTCCTGACCGGCAGTGATGTGCGTCGAAGTCGAACCGTCGCGCGCAAACTCCGCCACCCATTGCCCTGGCCAGCCAACCACCACGATCACGCCTTCGCCTTGCGATTCCAGGTTGAAGTAAGGAAACACGTGCCCAAGCGGACGGCCGCCCGGCGGAGCGAAACGCAGCTTCTGGTTCGGGGTCAACGCCGTGGTCAGCGGCTCGAAATCATCCGCCCGGACGAACGTGCCTTTGTGGTGGTGCAGCGTGAAGTCCTTGCCGCGCGCGATACTCGTGTCCAGCGCCATCACGTCGGAGAGGAGCGGCGAGTCAGATGTGCCCTCATTCTTGAAGTGGAGCGTCCACTCGACCGTGGGGAAATCGTGATACTCGATCCCGACGCAGCGGACGGAAAGCTTCGTTCGTGGATCGCTCCAGGCAAGCGTGTGCTCCGTGCGAGCATCGTCGAGCTTACGCGCAACGCGTTTCAACCCCCAGCCCGGCAGGAGTTCCTTGCTCGACTTGCCATCGCAGGTGAACGAGAAAGGCATCTCGGTGGATTCCGGCTGACGCTCACCTTCGCGCAACGGCAGATCCGCCAGCCAAAGCTCGTGGCCATCCTTGAGTGTCACCTTGGCCTCTGCCCAGTCCGCCTGATCGCAGGAGATGCCATCCGGCGTTTCCTCGATCTGAAGAACGAACTCGCTCGCGCCGCCAAGGTCCACGTTCACGGCTTTGACCGGCCTGCCCTCGCGCACCACGCCGGAGCGGAATTTCTCCGTGCCGCCGACGCTGACGGAGAAATCCACGCTGCCGCGTCCGCCGCTCGTCTGCTCGTTGCTATCCACGCCGACCACGGCGGTGAAGCTCGCGCCCGGTCCCGGCAGGCGCACGATGATCTTGCTGGGCGCGTGACAGTAGAGGCCGCGGTTGTGCGGCTGTCCTGCCAGCAATAGTGGCCGGCTGTGCCGTGAGTTTTTCTGGACGGGATCGTGGTTGGCGAGCACGACCAGCGCGGGCTCTTCCCGGCGGGCGGCCTGCACGCCCTCGAACTTGGCGGCGGACCATTGTCGGGCCTTGTTGATTTCCCATTGGGTGACGGACACCGCCGTGGCGAGCAGCGGAGACAAAACCAGTGATGAGATCAGGAGACGACGGCGGCGTGTGTTCATAGTTGTTTTCAACGTGTGCAGGGCCCTGAATAATTGCCCTGCACACGGGTTAGCAGTGTATGTGTCGGCTGGGCGGCGTAAAGCTCCATGCGTGTTGTGCCGAGGTGAAAGCCAGAAGCTACCCGTCTGTCAGTATTGCACACGGAGCGCAACCGGTTTCCCCCGGGGCCGAATCACAACCAGCCCTTTCTCGCGGTCGAAGGCCGAATGCCGTTTGCCGTCGGCAGTTACGGATCGGATGGGCTTGCCCTCGGGATGCCGCAGGCGCAGGACAACTTGCCGCAGACCCTCGCCCATCGGCGGCTCGATCCGCGCTTCGATGAAACCCTGCGCCAGGTGCGAGGTGATTTCGTAGCCAACCTTGCCAAAACTGGTGGGCGCAGCCTCAACCGAAATGCGGTGGCCGTCCTTCAGCCACTGGTCCGTGACCAACGGCGCGAGCCAGAGCTCCGCGCCGCGCTCCTGTACCAGCATCGTCCGTGTCTGGTGCAGGAAGTAGCCCGTCTCGTGCGTCTTGTCCCAGGCGCCGGCGCGATGGAAGTGCTCCCAGAACGTCAACACTTCGGGATTCAAGAGCGAGGCGAGGGAGTTGAAGTAAGAGCGGATAAAGGGCTTGACGTCATCACGCAACGCGTAAATCTCGCAATTGCGTGTGTAGTAAGGCTGCACCTTCGAGAAGCCGCCGAGATTGAACCAGTCCGCGCGGTTCGAGATCGCTGGATAATCAAACCAGCCATCCGCCAGGAACTGCGCGTCCTCCATGTGGTCCAGCATCCGTGTCACCTCCCGACTGCGTGGGCCCAGTACTCCGGTGGGCACGAGTTGATGCGCGCCCAATTCCACGTCATAGCACCAACTCCGACCGACGTCTTGTCCGGGAAAGAAGTTGCCGAGCGGACCAGGGCTGTGGACCTGCGACGGGTAATGCGGAACCCAGGTCCCATTCCGCAGCGCCAGCGCGGGCGATTGGGCCTGCGTCCAGGCGTAAGCCCGGGCCGTGTCGGCCTTGAGTTCCTCGGCGTGACGCTTGAAGAGGACCGCGTCCGGATGGCCAATGTCACCGAGCGCGTCACCCAATTCCCGGAGCGCCGCGGCGTAGTAGGCGTTCATCGTGAAGTGGTAGGCGAACGCGTTCCAGTCGGCCAGCACACCGGGCGGCATCAAGCCCGATTCCGGCGCGGGTTGTCCGCGCACATCGCGCCGCTTCGTCTTCTCCGTCTGTCGAACGATCCAGTGACCGACCTGCGCAACCTCGGGTGCAATTCGCCGCAGCCACTCCTGGTCATGCGTGAGCCGGTAATGCTCGCCCAGCGTCCACAAATGCCATGCCGTGCCGAAGGTTGTGTAGCCGGTCGTCAGAAAGCCGTTCGTGTTGTAGCGGTGGACGAAGAAGTCCAGCGAGCGGCGGGCAAACTCCGCGTGACCCATGAAATCCATGCCGCGAATGACCGAGTGCGATTCGCTTTCCAGCGGGCCGTAGTGCATGGCAGCAATCCACGCCGCCACCCGCGCCCCATCAGCTTCGCTGCGCGCATCAATCATGCAACGCACCTGTGACGAGCGGATGACATCGTTCAGCAACGGATCAGGCGTCGCGATCTGCATCGCTGGGGCGAGCGTGGCCTTCCAGTACGTTTCGGTTGCGGCGCGAAGCTGGTCGACGTCCAACGCGTCCAGCGGCGTGTCGGCCTGCGTGGGAAGGAACAGTGCAAAACGTGCGGAGCTGTGAGGCGTTAGTTCACCAGTGATTTCAAGCGCGTCGGTTTTGGTTGTGACCGCCAGGGGCGTGGCGGTTCTCATGTCAGCCAGCGCAAGCGCGCCGTGGCTGCTGCTCACCAGCCAACCGCGCGGCGTCGGTGCAAATTGCAGCGAAGACGATGCCTTTCGCCGGTCGGCAACGCTGAGGGACACAGTCGCCTTTGCCGGCGCGGACTGGGTATTGGTGAGGGTGAATTCAATAACGCCGACCGACTGTCGGTTAAGCCGAACCGGATCGCTGCCTGCCTCATCACAAGGTGCAACGAAGCTGCGTTGGTGATAGACCACCCCGTTTTCCGCATAGGTGATCACCGGGATCGGCAGCCAACCTCCATCCAGTGTGCGCGACCGCATCTGTGCTTGCCCGTCGCCGAACTGCGGCTTCATTTCCAGCCGCAGTTCCGGATCGGTGGACGCCGCGTTCGTGCTGGCCACGCAACGCAGTGTCCCGTCCCGCTCAAGCACGAACTTGGCATTGTCGCACGCCAGCGAGAGCAGCACCGGCCCTTCGCGCTGGGCGTCGTGATGTGTCTTGGCCATTGCCTGGGCCAGCGTCTGATCCGGCATCGAACGCACTTCCTCCAGGATGGTCTTCCTTCCCGCAACCCGCTGTTTGTATTCGGCGAGCGTGACCGGCATCGGCTCGCGGGCGACAAACAGGCCGTGATCGGGCAGATACACGCAATCATTGGCGAGCACATCTTCAACCGCCACGCCCACGTTGCCCGTAGGGAGACGGAACTGGAGCACGGTCGGATCGGATTTGACCGACGACGGACGACTGTAGCAAACGGTGAGACGAAGTGGTTGCGAAGTTTTCCACGACGCTTCCGATGCCGAAATCCTGGATTTCGATCCGTCAACAAGCTCGCCATTCCAAACCGTGAGCTTGCCGCGCCCCGCCGCCTTCGAAGACTCCAGTTGCACGACGAGATTGGTCGTCGCCCACCTCGACCGGGTAAAAGCCGAAAGGCGAACCTTGGTGTTCTGCTGCCCTCGGGGCAACACCCAGCGGATCTTTTGCGTCTGCGCCATGCCCGCCCGAAGCGCCGGCCGAAAAGCCAGGCGCGCGTTTTCGGAGACAAACTCGCCCACCAACGGCTTCCACTCGCCCTGCCAGGCCGACCCTCCAAACCAACCTTCGACACGCACGTCACGGGGCAGGGCCACTTGCGTTGGATCGGCAAATTCAAGCGCCAGCTCTTGAAGCGTGCGGCGATTGAGCCACTGCAATCCAATGCACGCGACGCTGTTGGTCCACGGAGTGATCGTGTAGTGCCCGCTTCGATCCGGCTTGAGTTCTGTTTCGGTGAACAAATCCTCCGCGCGGAATTCCTCGATTCGGCTGGCACGAGCCCCCATCGTGCGGTTCGGATCCCAGGTGACGACGCGCGCGAATCCGGCAACGTTCACGCAAGGCTCGGCGGGACGACGGCTCGCGGCTTCGCTCGTAGGCGTCAGTCGGGCCTCGGCCCAGTTGGCCATGTCGCAACTGATGCCATCCCCCGCGTCCCGGGCTTCCAACCGGACTTCTCGGGCGCCGGCCAGCGGCACGTGAACCGACTTTGGCCCGCCGCCGCTGCGCAACACCTCGCTGGTGAAACGTTCCTGTCCATCCACGATCACGCGAAAGATCACGCTGCCGCCGCTGCACGGTTGAATCCCGATCTCCGCGTCGAAGCTCTCGTATTGGCCGTCCGTCAGGAGCGTTATCGAACCGTTGGCGTGATGCCCCAGTCCTTTTGCGAACTGGCTCTCGCCGATTTGGAGCAAGGCGCCTTCCCGGTCGGAAGCGTGAGCCGCGGTGTCGAACCCCAGCACGCCCCAATCCTGAGTACTGGCAAGGATCAGTTCAGGATGATCCGCGATGTATTCCGGCTGGGCCGTCGCCGCCGCGAGACAGCTTGCGGCCACCAACCTTGAAAGGACCGCCAGCAGGACTGGCCGCCAGCAAGACCAACCGGTACGCACCTGTCGCCGACAAATGCCGGCATTCGTAATGTCACGCTTCATATTGCTGTATCAGGTCTGCATTTGCGGCGCACGGAGCCGTCGGCATTCTGATTTGCCAACGATCGCTGAATGTCACCGCCAACTCAGACTGAGCAAACGACCCGTGCGCATCAAGCACGAAGGACTCCCCAGTGCGTGCCCAGCCTCACTTCCCGGCGCTGCCCGGTTTCGCCTTGTGATAGGTGAAGAGCAGCGCCTCTGGTTGGGTGGAGCTTTCCGCCCGCAGTCCTTTCTCCAAGAGTTCCGCGCCGGCGATGGTTTGCTGGCGGTCCGGCTGGTCCAGGTCCGTCACGGTGTAACGCGCATTCGCGTCCAGTCCGCGCAGTTTGAATCGCGCGGATTCGTAGCGGCTCTGGGCGCGACGGAAGACCTGAACCATGCCACGCCCTTGTTCGGGCAGATCGAATTGCCATGCGAGCCATAGTTCCTCGTTCAACGGGTAGGCAGTCAGCGGATAGAAATCGCCGAGGAAACAATCCGCCACGTCACGCCACTGCTCCGCGAGACGGCGTATCAGCGTCCAGTCCACACCTGGTTTGCGCACGTCGGCAGCCATCGCAAACGCGGGCGACAGATAGCTGCGCGCCGAATAAACGAAATCGCGGTCAGTGAAATAGACGCCCTGGCCGAAGTAGGGAATCCACGACGCCAACCCGTAAGTGTGGCCTTGATTGCCCGGGGCGAAGGCCGCGTTGCCGTCAAACGCCTGGTAATCGCTCCGCAACAGCGGTACGGCGCGACGGAGCGTTTCTAAATCATTGCGGCGTCCGCCCGACGCGCAACTGTCAATCATCAGCCCCGGATGCCGCCGGCGCAATTCGTCCCACCAGGCGAGGTAGCCTTCGACGTGGCGAATCTCGGTGATACCCTGACGATCCGGCGCGTCGTTCGCGCGCCAGTAAGCGAGCGGGTCGATGTTGAAATCCTGCCGGTAGAAATCTATGCCTTCGCGGGCAAGCATCGCGTCCACGTGATCGGTCAGAAATCTTCGAGCCTCGGCATTGCCGAGGTCGAGCAGTTTCTGCTCGCCGTCGCGGCCCAGCAGCCACGCCGGGTTGTTCGTGTAGAGGAACGTGCCCGGCGTCACCCGCTCCGGTTCGAACCACACGATGAGCCCGGCACCGTTCGCGTGCGCCAGATCGCTGATGGGCTTGAAGCCGCGCGGGTAACGCACCGGATCGGGCGTCCAGGTGCCGGTTTGCGGCCAGTCCGAGCACGCATACCAGCCGGCGTCAATCCACCAATAATCCAGTCTCACACCCGCGCGCTGGAATGCCGCGAGGAACGGACGCTCGCCCTCCTCGCTGGTCCTGAGGCCGGGAAAGAAACCGCCGCTGCACGAAGTGAGAATCGGGCGCGGCGGCTTGCCTTCGCGGTCGCGCGGAGCGTTGTGGGCGAGCATCCAGCGCCGCCAGACATTCTGCGCGTGGACGCGGTCACTTTGCCAGAATTGCAGCGCGATGAGCGGGGAACGGACTTCCTCGCCCGGTTGCAGCGTGAAATGCGTCAGCTCCTGACTGCCTCGTACCCGCAGGCGGTTGCCGTCGTCGCGCGTGAATTGCGCCGCCCACTGGCCCGGCCAGCCGATGACGACAATCAAGCCTTCGCCCGGCCACTCGATGTTGAAAAAGGGGAAGCCGACGCTGGTGGGCCGCCCGCCAGCGGGAGCGAAGCGATGTTCGGACTTCGGCGACAACGTCATGCGGAGCGGCTCGTAACTGTTGGGTGAGCAATTGTCACCCGCATGGTGGTTCAACACAAACTCTCCGGAACTGGTGTGGGTCAGACTGAGGTCCACCGCCTGGATGTCCGACAGGATGGGCGTGTTGTTCGTGCCCTTGTTCTTGAAATGAAGCGTCCACTCAACGGTCGGGAAGTCGGCATACTCGACGGCGACGCAGCGGACCTCCAGCCCGGTCTGCGGATCAGTCCAGACCGATGTGCGTTCCGTACACAAGGCGTCGAGCTTGCGGGAAGCGCGTTCCACTTTCCACGTGGGCAGGAGTTCGGCGGAAGGTTCGCCACCGTAGCTGAACGAGAACGGTGGCTCGGTCGAATACGGTACCCGCCCGCCTTCGCGCAGCGGCAGGTCCGCGAGCCAGAGTTCACGACCGTCGTTGAGCGTGACTTTCGCTGCCGCCCAATCCGCTTGATCGCAGGAGACTCCGTCCGGGGTTTCCTCGACTTGCAGGATGAACTCGGTCGCGCCACCCAAAGCCACGTTGACCGCTTTGGCCGGCATGCCTTCACGCACTACGCCGGAGCGGAATTTCTCTGCTCCGCCAACGCGGACGGAGAAATCCACGCTACCCCGACCGCCGCTCGTTTGCTCGTTGCTGTCCACGCCGACAATGACGCTGAAGGTCGCACCGGGACCGGGCAGGCGCACAATGAGCTTGCTGGGGGCGTGGCAATAGAGGCCGCGGGTGAAGTTCTGATTCGCGAGGCGCAGGGGCCGCTCGCCACGGGCGTTCTTCTGCACGCCGCCATGATTTGCGAGTACGACGAGAGCCGCTTCGATCCGTGCCGCAGGTTGCCGGCCTTCAAACCGCGCGGTCACCCAGTCGGCGCGTTGGTTCAGTTCCGCCGTCCCCGGGTGGGCGGCCTGGGTCAGTAGTGCTGAGGTCAGGTGTCCCATCCCGAGGGTTGCCAACAAAGCGAGGGTTTTCATGGGTCGTCAGATTCCACTGCCACCGGACCGCAGATTAGAGACCTGCCAGCATCCTGTCCATCCCCCAAGCGGAAAGGCTTCTCCTGCCCGGGTGGCGTTCGAGGGCACGGCGCGGCGTGATTCTTGGCCAATTGCCAAGCGGCTGAGTTCAAGAAACGCTCGCGGCCATGAGACCGTTCGTCCTTTTAACCTCACTGCCCGGTGCGACAGGTGAACGCCACCCAAGGTGGTAAGCACGGTTACTGCCGGCGCGCGGTGCTCTCCCCAACCAGACCAAAGAATGTGTATGGGTCCACGACCACAACGGGGACATTGGAGTACTGCTCGCGGAGCAGTCGCGAAACCTGCACATACCACGAAGGGGATTTGAGAATGCTCCGCGCCCAGAGGAATTGGGCATCACCCCGCACCTCCCCTGCCCTCGCGGCAATCACTCTGGCCGCCTCTGCCACCGAATCCGGTAAATCGCGTTCCGGACAGGTCGGCACGCCGGCGATCATTCGTGGAGACTTCTCGAAATGCGAGCCACAACCGTCCGGACTGAACTGACGGTAGGCGGCGAACTCCAGGTCGGTGGAGGCCCCACTCGCGCCGTCGAGCACAAAGCCGGTGATGCTCAGATCCCAGCGCCGGAAGTAAGAGCCGCAGTAGTCGGTCCAGAGTTTCAAACCGGAAGGCAGTCTCGAATCCGGACGGACGGTAAGCCCGCGCGGGTTCAGGTAGCCCGCGCCGGAATCCCCGGCGATGAAGAAATCGTTCGTGGTCGCGTGGCGATACACATACGCGAAAACGTGCGGAGCGCGGTCGGCCAGATTCGGATCGAAAGCCCAGCCGAGCGGGACTTCTCCGCGCTGCTTGTCGCAGAAGAAGGCAGGCACGGCTTTGTAAAGCCACGAGGGCGAGTCGTAATCGCCAACGTAATGCCCGACGAACAGCTTCGGAGCAACCTTGCCCTCCGGCGTGACGTAACCGGCGCGATGCCAGTCGCGGCGCGTGGGTTTGGGATTCGGTTGCGGGTAGCGCGCCTTGAGCGGGTAGTGGGCAAAGAACGACGCGTTGGCCATTGCGCCCGGCCCGGCAGCATCCGCTTCGTGGTAGGCATTGAACTGCGAGATCAACCGGGTGAATTCCCATTCCGTTGGCACGCCCTCGTGTTTTCCGGCGTCGCCGTGCGTAGTGTACTTGTAGGGCCACGGCGGGAAGCCGCCGATCTTGATGATGCTGCGCGGCGCTCCGTCGTGCAGTGCGCGCAGCACCGCCAGTAGAGTCTGCCTGTCGAGGCCAAGGATTTGTTGCGGATCGTCCACGGGCGCTTCGTCGCCCCACGGCGAGAGGTCAAAGCAGAACGCCCGGTGCGCGATGAAGTAATCGTGGTTCGAGAGCGTGTGCAGGTCAGGCGGACCGTTGCGCGGGCGCTGAAGCCAGAAGGCGTCGAGGTAATACGCGGCAAACCTGGGATCGCATTTGCCCGATTGCAGAAAGTGCCGAATCCCCCAGCGGTAAACGTCCACCTTCGCGCTGCCGGAGGAGGGTTCGTCGGAATCCGGGAGCGTGCCTTTGCCGGTGAACTTCGACGTGCCATCGGCGTTCACCAGCCAGAGTCGCACGGGCAACCCAAGCTTGCCCGTGAGAAGCGTGAACACGGCGTTCGTCTCTCGGCTGAACCGCACGGGGAGCAGATTCCCACAACCAGCGGCGGTGGAGGCGAGGCAAGACGTGGCGGGAACGGCGGGATCATAAACGACCACGCCTTTGATGTCGTTGGTGAAGGCCCGAATCGCTTCTTCCAAGGAAGTCAGCGGTAAGAGCCTTGTGTCCCGCAACCAACCGTCCTCGCCGCGCAACCAGTCGAGCCAGAACTGGTCCGTCTCGATGCCGAACTCGGCGCAATACAGCAGGTAGAGCCGCGGGTCGTCGCGGTTGACGATGCCCTGCAATGCGGCCAGCGCGTGCATGGTCTCCCAAACCTCGGCAACGTTGTCGGACTTCGAGAGATCCCGGGACTTGAGACTGCGGACGTCGAGGACGTGGATGGTCTTTGGGGCGGGCGCGGCCAGTATCGCCGCCGGCAGTATGGTGAACAGGCTGACAAAAAGGAGTTCTCGCACAACACGAAATGAGAGTGGAGATTGCGTTGTGCGGTGGCGAAAACCGGGGCGTGATGGTGGCGCGCCAGCGTCTTGGACTGCGGCAGCCCTCTGCCGCTTTGGAGTGGGAACGGTTGCTGAAAGCGCCGGAGGACCGGCGCACTCCAGAACCTCGCGGCGTGCCGAGCGGCTCATCTGAGCAGAAGCATCACTCCTCATCCGACTCCATGACCTTCCACTCGTGGACCCCGGCGGCCCAGTCGCTCTGGAGTTTGACCACGAGCCGGAGCGCTGCGGTCTTGACCGGCGCAAACGAGACCTCGCACCACTTGTCCTTGGCAACCTCGTCGCTGCTCGCGGCAGCGACCGGCTTCCATTCGTTGCCGTCGAGGAATTGGATTTGCCACGAAGCGGGTAGCCGGCATTCGCCGCGTCCGGTGTCATCGAACCAATAGACCTTTGCCCCACTGACCGTGACGGGCTTGGGCCAGGTGTATTGTGCCCACTCGTCTGTGCCTTTGTGCGGCCACCAATGACAGAGCGCGCCCGGTTGTTCGCCGCTGCTCTTCGGCTCGATCCCGTCGTTGATCCCTCTGGGCTGGCTGTTGTTGTTGGCGAAGGAGACACTAACTTTCGCGCGAGACTCCAGCCCACCGACTTTCGGAGGAATGGGTGCAACGGGCAGCCAGACTTTCATCGCACCGGCTTGGCGATTGTCCCAGGCGTAGTAGGGAATCGCCTTCAAAGGCGTCTTGCGCGGCGCGGGAGATGGCTGATACAGGCGGCCATGCCAGTCCTGTTCCGCGGCGACCTGGGCGAAACCCTTGATCGCGACCACGCCGCCGAATAGCGCTTTCTCCTTCTCCGCTTTCAATTCGGTTTCGTCGGGCAGATAGAACGAGCTGATCGGTTCTGCGTGGTCGGCAGCCTCCAAGCAGTACACCAGCGGACCGCGCTGCATGGCCAACTGTCCCTGATCGGCCTTTACGTTTGGATTGGCGGCGATGCGCTGCACAGGCATGGGCAGGTTCAACTCGACCCGGTCGCCTTTCTTCCATTCCCGGGTCAGCACCAAGTATCCCTTCTCGACCACGGGCGCGGCGACTTTCTTTCCGTTCACGGACGCGCTCGGTGTCTCACACCAAGCTGGGAAACGCAAACGCAACTCGAACGCGGCGGGTTTCGCCAGCCTGGACTTCAGTGTCACCTTGCCATCCCAGGGATAATCCGTCGTCACGTCCAACTCCACGGGCGCACTGCCGACCTTGGCTTTCATCGAGCCCTGAATGTAAACGTTTACCCAAAGCGCTTTGTCGCTGGTGGCGTAGGCGTAGCCGCCGAGGGACGCCAGCGTGCGGGCCACGTTCGGCGGGCAGCAGGCGCAGCCGAACCACGGCGAGCGATGATGGTTGCCGTGGCTTTCCAGCGGGTTCACGTAGAAGAACTTCGTGCCGTCCTGCGAGACGCCGGCGAGCACGCCGTTGTAGAGCGCGCGCTCCACGATGTCCGCGTATTTCGCGTCGCCGTAAAGCAGGGCGAGGCGATGATTCCACTGGGCCAGCGCGATGGTGGCGCAGGTTTCCTGGTAGGCGGTCGCGTTCGGTAGATCGTAATCCTCCGTGAAACCCTCATTGTGAGAGCTCGGGCCGATGCCGCCAGTGAGATACATGTTGCGCTCGGTGGTATTGCGCCAAACGCGATTGAGCATTGCCAGCAGACGCTGGTCGCCCGTTTCGGATGCGACGTCCGTCGTCCCGCTCATCAGGTAAGCAGCCCGAACGGCGTGGCCTTTGATGTTCTTGTGGTCGAAGATTGGGATGTCGTCCTGCCAGTAACTGCCGTCGTAGCGATCCAGCGGTGTCTTGTGCTCCTCGGCGAAGAACTTGCGCCCGCGGTTCTCGACGAAGAACTGCGCCAGCTTGAAGTAAGGCTCATTGCCCGTGACGCGCCAGAGCTTGATCAGCGCCAGTTCGATCTCCGGATGTCCCGAATAACCCATCCGCTTCGGCGGCGGGCCGAACACCGAGTCAATGTTGTCGGCGAGCTTGACGGCTACATCGAGGAAATTGCGCTTGCCGGTCGCCTGGAAATGCGCCACGGCGGCCTCGAACATGTGGCCCGCGCAATACAGCTCATGCCAGTCACGGAGATTCGCCCAACGCTTGTTGGGCTCCTTGACGATGAAGTAGCTGTTCAGATAACCGTCCGGCTGCTGGGCGGCCGCAAGCGTGGCGATGATGTCGTCCAGCCGGCGTTCCAGTGCAGGGTCCGGGTGCGTAGCCAGGGAGTAGGACGCTGCCTCGAGCGCCTTGTAGGCATCCGAGTCCATGAACACCGGCCCCTGGAAACCCTCGCGAGCGCCCTTCGCGGCGAGGCGGAAGTTCTCCAGGTTGCCCGCCTTCTCCAAGTTGTCGAGGTTCACCGGGATGGAGGCGACGCGGTTGGTTTCCTGGCGCGGCCGCCAGAACGCGTCGGTGATCTTGACGTCCGTGAACGGCACGGCGCGCAATTTGGCGAGCGGCGCCGGTGCCGCGGCGCGGAGCGGCAACGCCCCAGCAAGGACGACCAAAGCAAGGACGGAGGTGGCGGAACGTTGGCCTGACGATCTGTTCATGACCCGCAGTCTGCAAGAAGTGCGGGGGGATGACAACCCTGTCCCTTCGGCTGGCCTACGACGGCGGCGCTTCACTCCGATTGCGGCTTTGTTGCGCCGTGATCTGGGGGACCATCCAACCCGCTGCCGCCCGGAGGAGCACCAAAGGGAATCAAGCGCCCGGCCAAGGAAAAACGCCTCCGAGCCCATGCGAACCCGGAGGCGCTGAATCAGGAAACGCCGGGAACTACGGCTTCAGGTAACGCAACCGATAGAACACATTGGCCTCGGCGGCATCCACCGGCAGCATCACTTGGTTGGTGGCCGATGAGTCCGGCACGGTGAACCACATGGTCGCGTCGGCTACACTCACCGAGTTACTTTGCAGATCCCACCCGACGTAGCTAGCCGGCCAGGAGAGGGTGAGTTTACCGTCGCTCACCGCGTAAACCACGTTGGTAGGCGTCGTCGGAATGGTCGGAATTGCGCTCAGAACAACGATGGAGCCATCCAGCGCCAACCGGTTGGACCAGGTCATGCCGCCGCCGGTAACCGCCATCGTCCCGCCGCCGGTGATCGCCTTGTTGAACAGTTGGAACTTGTCGCCCGTGGCGAGGGCCGTCGCGCCGATGTTGGTCACCACCACCGTGCCCGCGCCCGTGCTGTTCAACGTGCCGCTGACCGAAACCATGTCATTGGGTTGCGCCAGTGACTTGTTGATTTCAATCATCAGGTTACCCGCCAGCGTCAGGCTGTTGTTGACCGTCAGCGTGCCAATGGCGGAGTCGCCGGGCACCAAGCCGGCGTCGGCACCCACCGTTACCGGTCCGAGAATGGTGCCAGTACCGCCGAGGCTCCCGTTGGTTGCAATCACGCCGCCAGCGTCAATCCGGCCGTTGACCAACAGCGTTCCGCCTCCAACGTAGGTGGGGCTCGTGTAGGTGTTGAGGCCGGAGAGGACCAGGATGCCGTTGCCCCGCTTGATCAGGGGGCAGGCCAGGCCGCCGTCACTGATCACGCCAGAAAGGGTGGTCAGGGGGTTGTTCACCTCGATTGGGCGCTCGTTGATGCCGCCGTCATTTCCGTTGAGGCTCATGTCGCCGGAGAGCGTCAGGTTGTTGGTGCCGCCCAGGACGATGGTCGTCAAGTTCGCGCCGATATCATAAGTGATCGGGTTGGCGATCGTGCGGGCGCCGCCGCTGGCAAACAGGGTGCAGGAACCGACCGTGGCACTTTCAATGGTTGAAACGATGGGACCGATTCCGAGCGGGCCGGAGACAACGAAACCCCCGGACGATACGGAGTCGGCGCCCACGCCGATACTACCCTGGCTCAGCATCGTGCCACCGGAGTAGGTGTTGCCGGCATTGTTGAGGATAGCCTGGCCGCCGTTGCAGCGGACGAGGATTGTTCCGGCACCCGAGACGACGCCGTTGTATTCCTGGACGCCGCTGGAGTGGTAGGGGGCCAGGAACATGGTGCTCGCGCTCAGGTTGAGGTCCGCGTTATTGACAAACTTCCCATAGAGCCGCAGGCGGCTCGTGCTGCCGGCCGTCGAGCTCAGGGTCAGCATCTTGCCTGAGGTGCCGGACAGCGGCCCGGTCAGAACGCAGGCGTAGGTGCCGCTTGAGGTGAACTCCAACGTCGAGTTGTCAACCACGTTGATCGGATTCGGAACACCGGACTCGGAGCCGCCCGCTGGCCAAACGGTCAATGTTCCCCCGGCCATCACCAATGACCCGGCGCCCAGCGCGTGGAAACAGTTCGCGTTGGGGATGATGACGACGCCATTGCTCAGAATGGTGGAACCAGTGTGGTAATTCGCGCCGCTCGTCGTGAGCGTGTTCCAGCCGATCTTGACCAGATCACCTGTGCCATAAAAAGTGTCGGTGATGGTCACGTCATCCGGACGATTGTAGGTCACAGTCCCGTTGTTGGTGATCGCGCCGGCTCCAAACTTGCCGCGGTTGTTGAGGCCGTCGCCGATGACCACCCGGCCGCCCAGGATCGTGGTATTACCCGTGTAATCATTGTCCGTCACCAGGGTCAGGGTGCCGGTGTTGGTTTTGAGCAGGCTGGTCGTGCCCGTGATCTTGCCCGTACCGATGGTCGTGTCGAAGACGTAATCCTTCGTGGCATTGACCACGACGGATCCGGCGGAGACGTCAACGGCAAGGTCCACGGTGGTACGTGTGCTGGTGTTGTCAAACGTAACGTTGTCACCGGTGGTGAAGGAGCTCGCGACACTGCCATTCAGCCAGTTGGCCGTGGTAAAGTCCCATTGGCCGTTCACATTACCCAGCCAGGTCAGGTTCGCCGCAGAAGCCACGCCGCTCACGGTGAGGTAGATTTCCTTGGTGGACGAATTTACGCCCAGCGTCAGCGTGCCGGTCTGGGCCGGGTAGTCCAGGGTCAAGTTGCCCAGGTCCGCCGTGAGCGTGCCGCCACACTTCATCAACGTGTACGTGCCGTTCGGAATGACGGAACCCGTGGGCATCACCCGCACGACCACCATGTCGCTCGCACTCACGGTCAGATCGCCCGCGACGTAGATCTTGTCGTTGCCGGCGGCACCGACTCTGAAGAAGTTCGTCGTCATAAAGTACCCCGCCAATGACAGGTTGTTGGAAAAGCTCAGGGTGCCGACCTCGGTCAACCCGGGCGTAACCACGCCTTGAACAATAACCACGTTACCTGTTACCACGCCATTGCCCGCCAGAGTCTGACTGGAAGCGGTGGACCAGGGGGAATCCAACCCAGACACGTCGAATCTGCCCGGGCTCACAACGGTGATCAGCGGCGTGGTGGCAATCGCGGCCGTCCCAACCAATGCCAAGCAGCCGTTGCTGATCGTGGTGTTGCCCGTGTAGGAATGGCTGGAACCAGTCAGGGTTAATTTGCCGGTGCCCACCTTGGTCAATGCGCCAACCCGAGCAGCCGTGTTGTTGTAATGCATAAGCCTGCCCGCGAAGGTGGTGTCGGTATTCAAAGCACCGATCTCCCAGTACACCGGAATGCCAGTGGACTGTTCACTCGACTGGACCGATGGGGTGGTGCCATCTCCCTTCAACGCGCCGATGCGCACCACGCCGCCGGCTTGCGTCATGCGCGGCGCGAAACGTCCGGCGTTCGTGCCCATGTCGAATGTGACGGCACTCAAGTCATAAACCGAGCCGCCCCCCAGGTTGATGCGAGTCAATCCGCCGAGGCTGTTGGCCCACGAGATGGTTCCGGTGAAGCCCGAGAAGGCTCCAGCGTTCCCGCCACCGATGGTGAGACGCGATCCGGTGTTGTTTATGTACAGGTTGCCGGTGCCTCTCCAGTAACCATTGAGCGCATCATAGTTGGCACTCGCGCCGTAAACCGTAGCCGAGGACTGCACGTAGTTGCTATTGGCATAAGTGACTCCTGCCACCATGCGCACACCGCCACCGTTGAAAATGACCTCGCTGTTATTCGCCCCAAGGGCCGCGGTATTCCCCACGGCGATCGCTCCCTCGTCCAGTTGGACCGGCGCGCCAAAACTGTTGGCGGCTGTCAGATTCAGGGTGTTTGTGCCCTTCTTGACGAAGCCCTGTCCGCTGCTGACCACCGCCGTGATCCTGACGTCGTTGAGCGGATCCGTGTTCTGCAAATTGGCCACCGTGATCACCGGGGTTGCAGCACTGTTGCTCAGGGTCAACGTATTGCCCGCCAGAATCCACCCCGCTTCCGGAGTGCCGACGCTATCGGCATCACTGAAGACCAGGTTGCCAATGGTCCGTGCCGAGTCCAGTGTCACCGTATGTATGGAGGTCACCTCGTTCGTAAAGTAGGCGGTGCTGTCGGCTCCGTCGGCAAAGACGTTCCCGAGCCAGTTGGCCGCGGTACTCCAGTCGCCGTCGGCATCCACATTCCAGTAGCCGTCGGCGGCTTGGGAAGTGGCTGAGGCAAACATCAGGAGGGATGCTCCGATGATGGATGCGAGTTTTCGCGTTGTTCGAGTAGTTGCTTTTTTCATGGATTGATCACTGTTTTGGCTTGATTGACTCCGGTGCGAATCGAGGTGAATGGGCGCTTGCTGGGTTGTCTGTTGAAGTAATTGTCACCCCGCCTCGGGGACTTGAAGAAACATGTCAAACACGTCACGGTTAATTCATCATCTTCAATCTTGGGCCAGTTCTCTTGATAGCACACTGCCGGCGACAATTGATGCCTCCTTCTCCCCAAGAAGGCTGAAATAGCATCGTTGCTGCGGATCGCGTTCCCGGCGACCGGACCGGCAGCCGAGATGCCTCGACGCAGAACAACTTCGCGCGGCACGGGCGGGCACGGCCAAGGCATTGGGCGACCGTTCTCATGACTGTGTGAACTATCGTAGCAGTCTCGGTGGTAAGATTCCCCCCGACTTTGGGCAAAGCAGTCTGAAAAAAGTGCCCTTCAACGTTCACCCCCTGAATTCCAGACGGAGCGCACACGCCCGCCAGCGTGCGCGGCCTGGAATGAGAACGTCTCTGGTCAGCGGCGCGTCGGCTTCTCCGGCGAATTGCCGGGCACGAGAGGCAAAGGAAACAAGGGCGAATCATGTCGCACGAAGGGTTCGTTGCCCTCCCAACCGACTTCGATGGCGGAGAGGTACCACGTCCGGCCCTGATCGTTGTTGCCCTGGAAAAAGAGGTATGTCTTGCCCTCGGGATCCTGGAAGATGCCTGGATGGCCGGATTCAGAGCTGTTCCAGTCGCAGGATGCACCGTTCGGGAGGAAGGGTAGCTTAAACAACCGCTGCCACGCCAAGCCGTCGCGGCTGGTGGCGACACCAATTTGCTGGGGCTCGTTGTTGTAGCCGCCGGCGTAGAATAGGTAAAACGTGTCACCACGCCGGAGCACCGACGGCGCTTCGATGCAGTTCCTCTCCCAGGGGAGTTCAGGTTTTAGAATGGGGCCATCGCGAAGTTGTTTCCAAGAGATCCGACTGAAATCGGAGTGCAGGAGTGCGCTCGCGGCCCCGAGCATCTGCGTCTTCATGGTCGGGTCGCGCGTAGCGAAGAGGAGACGCAGTTCGTCGCCGAAAGGGAACACCTCGGCGTCAATGGCCCGTCCCGCGGTCCAGTTGCCAACGGGATGGAAAATGGGATTTGAAGGATCGCGCGTGAAGCGGAGACCGTCGTCGGAGGTGGCGTGGCAGATGGCGTCGTTGGTGCCGTTGCCGTAGGTCTGATAGAAGAGGTGGACCTTGCCGGCGAGCGTGATGGCGGCAGGCGCGCACAGTCCCTTGCGATCGCAATCCTGTGCCGGGAGCAATTCGCCGGTCTTCTGCCAGTGAAGCAGGTCGCGGCTCTCCGCGATGCCGATCGCCCAACCCGGCGGGATCGACTGGTTCGTGGCGGGCGGCATGGAATAGTAAAGCAGGTAACGGCCGGCGAACCTAAGGACGCTCGGGTCCTTGGAGAAAGGGCGGCCATTGCGGGAGGCGTCGGCCCAGTGCAGAGCGGGCTTGGTGAAGGAAGCCGCACCAGCCGGCAGGGGCAACATCGAGATAACAAACATCGCGCTGAGCCATCTAACGACTTTCAACGGGGCGTTTATCATCGGTTGCAGGTGATTCAGGTGTGGACGATACGGCAGATCAATCCTCCTTTTCTTCCGGTCGGATGAGCCGGCCTTCCCACCACCAAGCTCCGTCTTCCTGGACGAGAATCCGATGTGCACTGCCAGGAGCCGGAGGGAGATTCACCTGCGGCAGCCAGCGGGCATGGTCGCGGACGACCTTGGCCAACTTAGGTTTCCCCAGGACGTTAGTCCATTCGTTGGGATCAGTGCGCAGATCGTAAAGTTCCTGCGAGCCGTCGGCGTAGCGGATGTAGCGCCAGTGCTCCGAGCGGACGGCGTGGTTGCCGATGTTGTGGGTGGTGAGGGCGGGCCAGCGGCGTTTGGCGTTGGCGTTCTTCAGTTGCGGCACGAGGCTGTGGCCTTCCAAACCCGGCTGCTTGGGCAAAGCGCAGAGTTCGACGAGCGTCGGGTAGATATCGAGTAGTTCGGCGGGCTGCGAGCAATTGGCGGCCTTCGTCACACCCGGCCCGGCGAAAATCAACGGCACGCGCGTTGAACGCTCCCAGAGCGTGTTCTTGCCGGTGATGGCCTTTTCGCCCAGATGCCAGCCGTTGTCCGACCAAAGCACGATCAACGTGTCTTGCGCCACGCCGGATTCGTCGAGCGCATCGAGCACACGTCCAACCTGGCTGTCCATGAAAGTGGTGCTGGCCAGATAGGCGCGCACCAACGGACGCCACTCGTTTGCCTGTTTCAACCACGAGAGCCGCGGCTCGGGCAGTTTCCAATGCAAATACCAGGAGAACTCCGGCACGTCGTCGCGATCGCGATCTTTCACCGGTGGCAGAATGATCTGATCTGCCGGGGGAAACAGGTCGAACCACTTCTGCGACGCAAAGCAGGGCACGTGTGGCAGTCGGAACCCCACCGCGAGGAAGAACGGTCTGCCCTTTGGGCGCGCTTTGAGTTGGGCGATGGCCGCGTCGGCGCTCTTCCAATCGGCCTGTTCGTGGTCGTCTTCCGGGAACACGCCCCAATCCATCGCCCGGATCGGGTCGGGCGTGTGAACGAACTTGTGTTTGGGCAGCGGCATGCCCGGCGCGATGCCCCAGACGTTGAATTCATTCGTGCGCAGCCGTGGCGGAATCGAGCGGTCGTGAAACACCTTGCCAAAGCCGGCGGTGAAATAGCCGGACCGCGCGAAGTGCTGAGGAAGCGTGACGCGATCCTTGGTGGCCACGACGTTGCGGATGCCGGGCACGAGTCCGTAGATGCCGGTGCTCGACGGGCGCAACCCGGTGAGCAAGCTGGCGCGGGAGGGATTGCAGAGCGGCGACTGGACGTGCGCGTTGCTGAAGAGTGTGCCGCGTGCGGCAAGTCGGTCCAAGTTCGGCGTCCGCGCCTGCGGATGGCCGCCCAGGCAGCCCACCCAGTCGTTCAAATCGTCAATGGCGATGAACAGGACGTTCGGACGCGACGCGGCAGCCAGCGCACCGGGAAGAGTCATCGTGAATAGCAGGAGCGCGAAGAGCTGAAGGACTTGACGATGGCTGATGTTCACGGCTTTCTGTTTCGATCCAGTCTAGCGAGCGCGCGTCGCGGGTGTGGTCTCTCAATTCCCAGCCGAAGTGGTTTTGCATCCAACGCTGATGTCAGCTTTGGGTGGTACATGCTGAACGCGAAATAGCCGGAACAAAAGCCGTGGCAAAAACCATCTCGCATGGTGCGACTCTATTTTTTGCCCGTGAACCTGTCCAGCGTGCTTTTCGTTTCCGTCGACAACCCGGCAGCACGCGGCAAAACCGCCACGCCGCGACTGCATCTCCGTCCCCGCTGGCGAGGGCGAAGTCGCATCCGCCTTCAAACATGCCGAAGCGCTGCACGCGCATGCCAACCGAAGCTGATTCCAGCCTTGCGCCCAGTCGGACGAAGGCGCGACCCTGCGCGGCAGATGCGCTGGAAATATCAGCTCCTGATTGCTGCGGCAATGACCGTGGTCGCCAGCCGCGCGGGCGGGGCAGGCGATTTCATGGTTGGTGCCGACATGTCGCACCTGAAGTTCTTCGAGGATCGCGGCGTGGTGTATCGGGACGCCGGGCAGACTCAGGACGCGTTGACCATCCTAAAGCGCCGGGGGGTGAATTGCATCCGCCTACGACTCTTCACCAGCAGCGCCGCCCAGGCCCAGGCGAATCCCTATGACTCCATCAACAACCTCGACTACACCGTGCCGCTGGCGGTGCGGGTCAAGGGCGCCGGGCTGAAGTTCCTGCTCGATTTCCACTACTCCGATTCCTGGGCCGATCCCGGCAAACAGACCAAGCCGGCCGCGTGGTCGGGCCTGAGCTTCGCCGAGCTTGAGGCGCAGATTCGGGACACCAGCAGCAACAGTATCGCCGCGTTCAAAGCAGCCGGCGCATTGCCCGATTACGTCCAAGTGGGCAACGAGATCATCAGCGGCATGGTGTGGAACGACGGTCGCGTCGGCGGCACATCCGACACGCCCGCACAATGGGCGAACTTCGGCCGGTTGCTGAAGGCGGCGATCCAGGGCGTCCGGGATGCCGCGGGAACGCAGATGCCTCAAGTGATGATCCACATTGATCGCGGCGGCGATTGGGGAGCGACCCAGTGGTTCTTTGACAAACTGAATCAGCAGGCGGTTCCGTTCGACCTCATCGGCCAGAGCTATTATCCCTGGTGGCACGGCGACTTGGAGGCGTTGCAGAACTGCCTGACAAACACCATTCGCCGTTACGGCAAGCCGGTCATCATCGCCGAGACCGCGTTCCCGTGGGCCAACTCGACGGACATCTACGGCATTCCGGCCAGCACCAACGGCCAGGTCGAATTCGTCACGGCCCTCGCACGCGTGATCAAGCGGGTGCCGGAGGGCAAAGGCCTCGGAGTGTTCTGGTGGGGTACGGAATACCAGCAGGTGAACGGCTTCAACCTCGCCGGGTTTGACCGGCGATCGTTCTTCGGCGCTGATGGCAATGTGCTGCCGGTGGCAGACGCTTTCGGGAAACTGGGCTCTCCCGTACGCATGGGCGCGACGCTCACAGGCGACTCCCTCGCGTTGACCTGGCCGCTCAGCGGGGCGGGCATGGCGCTGACGGTAACAACCAATCTCACGGCTGCCGCGCTTTGGTCCGTTGTCACAAATGAAGTCCAGAGCTCGGGCGCCAGTTTTGCCGTCACCCTCTCCGCGACCGGCGGGGCCTCCCGTTTCTACCGATTGCAGGCGAAGTAGCCTGCACCTGCGGGGACAAGGATCCTGCCTTCCTTGGGACCTTCATCGAGACGGGCTACCCAGACGCTCCCTCGGAGGTTAGACCTTGCGCCCAAGGCAGTCGGTGGTGGCCTTCATTCCGTCGGTCTGCCGGGTCAGGCTTCGCCGCACAGTTACCGTTTTCTCCGCTTCGGCTTGAACAGCTCCATCTGAGTTTCCCGGAGGAACTCGTAGTTCTTCAGGAGGCGGATCATTTGGAGGAGATCAGATTTCTGGTAATTGCGGTTCACCTCAATCTTCTCCACCAAGTCCGCCAGCATCGTGCGGAACGGAATGACAGCATCGACACCCTTGGACCGCAGAAACGCGACGGTGTCCGCTCGCGCTTTGTCCGCCTGGGGCAACGCGGGCGCGACAAGAATCTTCAGCGGCGTGCCGTCCTGCCCAAACGCCTTAACGGCCCGCTGAAACACCTTCGGCTCCACGAACCGCAGAATTTCAGGAGCGTTGGCCAACCGCGCCGGGCTGAAGGTCTCGGTGTGGTAGCCCTTGACCACCACGACGGCCCGCCGGATGAATGCCAGGTCCGGCGAGGCCAGCACAAACGGGCGCTCGCCCGCCAGGGCCTGCGGCTTCGGATTGAGGACGAAAAAGTCAATATCGTCATCCTCGCGTTTGGTCTGGGCGATGTACTTGCGATGCTGGCGGACGAGAAACTCGTGCAGCTCGAAATACTCGCGGACAATGGTTTCGCTGACAGCAGCCATGGGGGTTTCGAGTTACGATTTACGAACCAAGATTGTGTCCAGCACCTCGCCAATCAGTTCGTCAGAAACACGACAGCCAAACTCCACCTGGCCAATTCGCCGGGCGAGCACAAACTTGATCTCGCCACCGCTCACCTTCTTGTCGAGGCGCATTGCGGCAAACAGGCGTTGGTGCTGGGACACGGTCAGGTGAACCGACGTCGGCAGTCCCGCCCGCACAAATACACTCGTGATGCGCCCAACCTCCGCCTCGGGCAAACCGAGCAGGCGAGCCGAGAGATGCGCCGCGGCGACTTGTCCGATGGAAATCGCTTCACCATGCAAATACTTGCCGTACCGAGAAATCGCCTCCAACCCGTGCCCGATGGTGTGGCCGAAGTTCAGAATCGCTCGCAAGCCGCTTTCGGTCTCGTCCTGGCCGACCACCTCAGCCTTGATTTCGCAGCATCGCGCGATCACGCCCGCCAGCGTCTTGGGGTCACGCTTCAGCAGCTTTGGCAGGTCGTGCTCAAGCTGCGTGAAAAGCTTCGCGTCGTAGATGATGCCATACTTGAGGACCTCGGCGAGGCCGGAACGAAACTCGCGTTCCGGCAACATCCGAAGCGTATCCAGATCGCACAGCACCAGTCGTGGCTGGTAAAAAGCACCGACGAGGTTCTTGCCCGCCTTGAGATTCACACCCACCTTACCTCCGACCGAGCTATCCACCTGCGCAAGCAGTGTCGTGGGCACTTGCACAAAAGGAACGCCGCGCAGATAGGTGGCGGCCACGAACCCTGCCAAGTCGCCCACCACGCCGCCGCCCAGCGCGACGATAAACGACTTGCGCTCCAACCGGTGAGACGTGAGTTGGTCGTAGCAGCCTTGAACAGTCTTGAGGCTCTTCGCGGTCTCACCCGCTGGCACGATGATCAGCACGGGGTCGAAGCCGGCTTTCACGAGCGCTTCGTATGCTGGCTTGGCAAACCGCCGGCCCACGTTCGTATCGGTGATAATGGCGCAGCGTCGGCCCAGGCCGAGCTGCACGCAGTCGCGACCCAGCCGCGCAAGCAGTCCCGAGGCGATGAGGATTTTGTAACTTCGGTTGCCGAGTGGGACGTTGACGTTGCGCACGAACCAAAGATAAGAAATGCGCCCCGTCTGTAAAGCTCCACCGCAGTCTTGGCAGTTTTGGCTTTTGCTCCCGACCGCGAAAACTATCCTCACGCCATGAATCCGGCAGCACTCATCACCGGTGCGTCTCGCGGCATCGGACGCGGCATCGCGCTCGAACTGGCCAAACTCGGCTACGACTTGGTCATCAACTACGCGGGCAACACCGTGGCGGCTCAGCACACGGCAGCGGACTGCGTGCTGGCGGGCAGGACTGCCGGCAGGACTCTCCACGCCGAAACTTGCCAGGCGGATATCAGTCAGGGAGCGGATCGGGCGAAGCTGGTGGCTTCTGCAAAAGAAACGTTTGGCCGGCTCGACCTGCTGGTCAACAACGCCGGTGTCGCCCCGAACGTCCGCGCGGACATTCTCGACGCCAGCGAGGAGAGCTTTGACCGCTTGATGGCGATCAATGTCAAAGGCCCGTACTTCCTCACCCAGCTCGTTGCGAAATGGATGATCGAACAATCCGGCATCCAGCATCCGGCACCCAGCGTCGCGTATCGCCCGAAGATCGTCACCGTCTCCTCCATCTCTGCCTACACGGCTTCGACCAACCGCGGTGATTACTGCATGAGCAAGGCGGCGCTCTCGATGTTGACCCCGCTCTTCGCCGCGCGCCTGGCTGAGCATGGCATCAACGTCTATGAAATCCGCCCCGGCGTCATCGCCACGGACATGACCGGGCCGGTGAAGGAGAAGTATGATACGCTCATCGCCGAAGGGTTGACGCCGATCAAACGCTGGGGTGTGCCTGAAGATATTGGCCGTGCCGTGGCGGCCATCGCGCAGGACTTGCTTCCGTTTAGCACCGGCGAGGTCATTAACGTGGATGGCGGGTTTCACCTGCGCCGCCTCTGAGCTTGGGGCGACCTTCACTGGCGGAGATGCGGCCATAAGGAATCAGGCTCTCAGTCAGTGATTGCGAGCCTCCTGATCAAAGCCAACCCAACCGACAGGACTTGCCGTTCAACGTCCAGCCTGGCCGATAGGCGCTTGAGCAACGCGTCCGTCTCGGCGTTGCCGGTTACGTGACCTGCCTGGCCGTCGTAACTGATCTTCTTTCCCACGCGATAGGCCAGCCAGCGCGAGCAGGAAATGGCCGCCCGGATGCACGCCCAGGTCGAGGCCTGCGCGGTGGCCTGCGAAGAGCAGTGGCAGAAGCTCTGGCACTCCGAGGCGGAAGAGAAAGTCCGTCCCGCCACCTCGTCGCTGCGCGTGCAGTTGGTTCGGCTGGAGAAGGAACGCGACGAAGCGCGGGAGTGCGCGGCTGCCGCCGTCAGCCGGGTGCAGGAATTGGATGAGCAAAATGTCGGAAGCCACTTCCTTCCTGGGCCGCCAGCGACGACCGGCGACTGCAATAGTCGTGAGCAAGTTCTGCCGAACCGCCCGACTGACCAGCGGGGCGGCGGTTAGGGGCGCTGCATCTAGTCAGCACCTCACCCGCCTCCGAGGTGGCTCAATCAAAGTCGTGTGTCGTGTCCAAGTAGTGAACGATGCAGTCGCGCAGTCGCTCGTAACATCGCTCGAAAGCAACGGTGTCCTGTCCCATTGGGTCGTCAATCTCCGAGCCTCGCCGCTGCGGGTCGAACTCGCCAAGAAGGCTGATCCGCTGGGGCACAAACGTCGAGTCAGCAAGCAGCGCGGAAACGTGACTGTGCTCCATCGCGAAGACCCGCCTCGCACCAGACAGGTCCACGTTGGCGATGTGCGTCGCCACGAACTTCGGCATTGGTGTGCCGTGTCGGTCGCAAGTAAGTCGAGCCTCTCTGGCCGCCAGCATACCCTCAAAACCGGAAGAGATGCCAGCGGACAACACTCGGATGCCCCGACCTCGCCGGGCTGCTTCGGAGGCGAATATCGCGTGAGCCATGAGACTGCGACAGACGTTGGCTGAACAGATGAACGCGATTGAATGCACGAGCGTGTCAAGCGCCCCCAACGATAGGGCTCAGCCACGCCGGATAAACGACATGAACGCGAATGTGGAATTGGGGCGGCAATCCGGCGTCGGCCGCAGTGATCTGGTTAGCCTGCATTGCTTTTACACCGTCGTGAAAACCATCCCCAAACCGACTGAATCAAGATACCGATAGCACCCCAATAGACCACGCCCAAAAAGAAGAAGAAAACCGGCAACTGCGAATCAGATGTCATGCCGAACACGCTCACGAGGAGCGAAGCGGGGTAGTCAATGTAGTACGGAAGAATCCACGCCATTGCAGCTTCCGTGTCTGCGGACATGGCGACTGCAATCGCAAGAAGAACCACCAGCGCGCTGTGGGTGCAAACGAGGATGATCGGCAACAGCAGCCATCTTCTGAACACTGAATGGGGCCTCTGCATCCCAGGCTAACAGGTGGACCAAGCGTGGCACGACCAGGCGCTAACCGTTCAACGTCCACCCCGGCCGATACGTGCGCTTGAGCAAAGCGTCGGCTTCGGCGTTATCTGGCACGTGCCCCGCCTTGCCGTCGTAGTTGAGCTTCTTCCCAACGCGATACGCCACCAGGCCGAGCATCATCATCTCGATCATGTTGCCGCCGTATTCGAAGTCGCAGGAGGTCTTGAGGCTGCCTTTGCAGGCGTTGATCCATTCCTTCTGGAAATTGCCCACGGGCGGGAGGAGCGTCGCCTGCGTGCGCGGTTTGTAGTAGGTCATGTCGGCCCCTCTCCGGTTCGGCACCAGCAGGCGCGAGGTGAAACCGGCGATCAATGTGCCCTTCGTGCCCTCGAACATTGCGCCGTGATCAATCCTGTTGAGGTCCACTTCCCGCGTGGGCGATTCCGGCATCGCGCCGCCTTGATACCACGCGACCTTGATCGCGGGTCGCCAGGTGTTCGCCGGGAGATCGAAGTGCATCTCCAGCTTCACGGGCGTCACCTCCGGATGGACCGGGTCGCCCTTGGCCTCGGCCGTGGTGGGCAGGCCGGCGTCAATCGCGTCCCAAGCCAGGTCCATCGTGTGGCTGCCCATGTCACCCACCTGCCCGCTGCCGAAGTCCCAATACATATTCCAGGAGAGGCAGTTCATGCCGGGACCGCCGGCGATGTAACCGGGATTGAACGGATGAAACGGTGACGGCCCGAGCCACAAATCCCAATTGAAACCGTTGGGCGGCTCCCCGGCTGCGGGCAGGTAACCCGGTCGTGGAATCTGGCGGTTGCCCCAGGCGCAAACCTCCTGCAGTTCGCCGATGGCACCGTCGCGGACGAGTTCGCTCACCCGGTTGAAATTTTCGTGCTCATGCCGCTGCGTGCCGACCTGCGTGGCCAGCTTGCCCTTGTTCTTGAGATAGGTCTCCCGGACGACGCGGGCTTCCTCTACGCTGTTGGCGAGCGGCTTCTCGCAATATACGTGCATCCCGCGGTTCATGGCCCAGTTGGCGATGAAGGCGTGCGTATGGTCAGCGGTGCAGATCACCACGGCGTTGATGTCCTTTTGTTCGAGGCATTTTCGCCAATCCACGTAGGTGTTGGCGTTCGGGAAACGCTTCGCGCCGAAGGCCAGGTGATCCTCGTTCACGTCGCAAAGTGCAACGACGTTCTCGCTGGACATCACCCCGAAATGCGCGTCGGCGCGTCCCCACGTGCCGATGAAGGCGATGTTAAGCTTGTTGCTCGGGGCATCGGCCCCGAAGAGTTTCGTGCGCGGCAGGATGAGGGTGCTGGCTCCCAGAACTGCGGTGGATTTGAGGAATTGGCGTCGTTTCATGGCTTGAAGGGTGATTCGGTTGTTGCGTGCGTCGAACACGGCTCGATCTTTGCACGCGCCCCCACCTGAGCGCAATCTCGGTTTTCGAGGGATTTGCTGGAACCGAGAACGGGCGGCGCGGCGCTCGCTTTCGTGTTGGCGCAGGCGCCCGGTTCCGGCAATCATTCGTCGGCAACCGAACGACATCATGCCCATCAAGATTGACGCCAAACTGACGCCACAGAAGCTCGTCCCGATAATCGAGCGGCTGTTTGAGCTTTCCGCGGAAAGAATCCTCAGCATCGAGAAAACCTGGAAGCCCGAGCAAGGCACGCCCGTTTTCACCGTCAAAGGACGCTACACCTCGCGCGGCTGGACGGAGTGGACACAGGGTTTCCAATACGGCTCGGCGCTGCTCCAATTCGACGCCATGGGGGACGAGCGGTTCCTGGAGATTGGCCGGCGCGGCACAATCGAGCGCATGGCCACGCACGTCTCGCACACCGGCGTCCACGACCACGGATTCAACAATGTCTCCACTTACGGCAATCTGCTCCGCCTGATGCGCGAGGGGAAGATTCCGCACAACGACTGGGAGAAGGCGTTCTACGAGTTGGCCCTCAAGGTCAGCGGTGCGGTCCAGGCTTCGCGGTGGACGAAGCTTGCCGATGGCACCGGTTTCATCCACAGCTTCAACGGGCCCCACTCGCTGTTCGTGGACACGATCCGCTCGTGCCGATCGCTGGCCGTGGCACACCAACTCGGTCATGTGTTGATGGGTGAGCAGGATGCAGAGATCTCGCTGTTACGCCGACTCATTGAGCATGCACGGCAGACAGCCCTCTACAATGTCTATTACGGCGAAGGGCGCGACGCTTACGATGTGCGAGGTAGGACCGCTCACGAGGCGGTCTTCAATACGGCGAGTGGCGAGTTTCGTTGCCCGAATTCGCAGCAGGGCTTTTCGCCGTTCAGCACGTGGACGCGCGGACTGGCGTGGGCAATGTGCGGATTTGCGGAGCAGATGGAGTTCTTGCGCGTCGTTCCTCGCTTTGATTTTGACCGGGCCGCGTCCGCTCTTTGGCTGGGGAACATGCACGGACGAGCAAGGAATGACAGTGTTGGCGCGCGGCGTTTCTCCAAGTTTCTGTTGGCTGACATGCGTGAGATCGGCGGCAATGCTCGAAAGCTCCTCATCAAGGCGGCAACGGCGACAGCCGACTTCTACCTAGCCAACTGCTGCGCCGACGGCATCCCGATGTGGGACACTGGCGCGCCGAATCTGCATCGCTTGCCGTCGGGCTATCTGAACAAGGCGTCCGATCCCTACAACCGCTGGGAGCCGGTGGACAGCTCGGCTGCCGCCATTGCTGCACAGGGGCTGATCCGAATCGGCAACTTCTTGGCTGCGGAAGGCAAGAGACAACTTGGCATACGGTATCGCCAAGCCGGCCTGACCATCGCGCGCACGCTCTTCTCCGAACCCTACCTAAGCACCGATCCGAAGCATCAGGGCCTCATCCTCCATTCCGTTTATCACCGCCCGAACGGCTGGGATTACATCGCGCCCGGTCAGAAAGTACCCAATGGCGAAAGCTCGATGTGGGGCGATTACCACGCGCGCGAACTGGCGCTGCTCATCCTGCG
>CAYJNU010000018.1:0-32803 GCA_964371005.1 uncultured Verrucomicrobiota bacterium
TCGTACCACACCATCACGCGCGGCACATGGAAACACCAGGAACCCAGAGCCGCCACGCCGACAGCCAGCACATACAGACTGCAAAGCTGTCCGGCCAACCGCACCCGCGGCGGCAGGGCGTCACCTTCATGCCCGGTTTCGTTGACAGCCTGTTCCTTCATCGCGGTGATTAGAGTGTCCTCCATTCACCCCCAGAACCTCAATCGCAAAGTCTGGCCGGGCCTGGTCGCGCGTCGTCGCGCGGTGGGTGGATCAAGTTTTGGTTGCGGCGCTCTGCGCCATGCGACACCCTCGTTTCCGCCGGAAGAGAAGCCACACATGGAATGGTTGCCAGCAATCAGCTTCCTCGGGGCCGCCAGCAGTTCGATGCTCGCGACCGCGGGCTTGCTTTTCCGCCCGCGAACGCTGGCCCAATGGTTGTTAATCATCGGCCTGCTCCTGCTGGGCGCGGAGAGCTTATGCCAGGCTCTCAGCTTCCGGACGGTGACGGCGGAGGACATGCTTTTTTGGCAGGAGCTGCGTTGTGGTGTCGTCACCCTGATTCCCGCCATCTGGCTGGCGTTCAGTGTGTCGTATTCCCGCGGCGATGCCCGGCGGCATTTGCGGCAGTGGTATCCTGCGATCTTGGCGCTCGCAGTGAGCTTACCGGTGGTCGCCCTTCTGTTCCGGGCGGAACTGATCACGGAAGCGAAGGCGATCCAACCGGCGGGCAACTGGAGTTTTCACATCGCCTGGCCCGGCAAGTTCATCCAATGCGGCCTGCTGATCGGTTCGGTGCTCATCCTCACGAACCTCGAGTGGACCTTCCGCGCGGCCGTCGGCACCTCGCGCTGGCGCGTCAAATACGCCGTCATTGGGCTGGCGCTGCTCTTCGGGACGCGCCTGTTCTCCAGCAGTCAGGCCCTGCTCTACTCGAGCACGACGTTCCAGTGGGGCCTGCTAAATTCCGTCGCCCTGACCTTGGCCGGCGTCCTTTTGGCCTTCTCGTTCTACCGCTCCCGGCTTGCAACCGTGGACATCTACCCTTCGGCCACGGCGCTCTACAAATCGCTCACCGTCATGATCGCGGGGGCGTATTTGGTGGTCGTCGGAATTGTCGCGAAGCTCGTCCTCCTCCTGGGCGGTGAAGAAGCCTTCCCAATCCTGGTGTTTGTGCTGCTCGTCGCGATCGTGGGCCTCAGCGTGCTCTGGCTCTCCGACCGGGTCCGCCGCGCCGCCAAGCAGTTCGTCAGCCGGCACTTTCAGCGCCCGATGTACGATTACCGCCGCGTGTGGTCATCCTTCACCGAGACCACCGCGGCGCAACTCGACCGTCAGGAACTCTATCGCTCCGTCGCCCGGCTGATCTCCGGTACTTTCGAGGCGCTCTCCGTCAGCGTGTGGGTCGTGGACCCGGCCCGCGGCACCTTGGCGCTGGCCGCCTCCACTTCCTTGACCAACGACCAACCGGTGGAGCCGTCCGATGCGACCGAGTTGTTGCGCTGCCTGTCCAGCCTGAAGCCGGAAAACCTTCAACCCGTCTATTTGGAGCGATCAAAGGAGGCCTGGTGCGCAGTGCTGCGCCGCGCGAATCCTGCCTTTTTTCCCGAGGGCGGTGAGCGGCTCTGCAGCCCGCTGGTGGCGGGCGGCGAAGTCGTGGGGTTCCTCGTCGTGGGCGATCGCGTGGCCGGCGTTCCATTCACCGCGGAGGAACTGGAGTTGCTGAAATGCCTGAGTGAACAATTCGGGGCCGTGCTGCGCACGCTGAGCTTGACGGAGCAAGTCGCGCACGCGCGGGAGTTGCAAGCCTTCCAAGCCATGTCGGCGTTTCTCGTTCACGACCTGAAGAACACCGCCTCCACGCTCTCCCTGATGTTGCGCAACATGGCCGTGCATTTCGACAACCCGGCCTTTCGGGAAGACGCGCTGCGCGGACTTTCGCGCAGCGTGGAACACATCAACGACCTGATTTCGCGGCTCACGCTGCTGCGTCACAAGCTCGAAATCCACAAGCGTGCGTGCGACCTCTCAGAGATCGTCCGCGCCGCCCTCAAGAATCTGGGCGAGTTATCGGCGATTCGAATCGAGGAAGATCATCAGCCCCTGCCCAGGCTCGGGTTGGACGCGCAACAGATGGAGAGCGTGCTCACCAACCTGTTGTTCAACGCCCGCGACTCGATCACGGGCGAAGGAGTCATCCGCGTGCAAACCGAACCCCGTGGCCGGTGGGCCGTGCTGAGCATCCAGGACACGGGTTGCGGTATGACCCCCGAATTCCTGGCCCAAAACCTGTTCCGTCCGTTCCAGACCACCAAGAAGCGGGGCCTTGGCATCGGCATGTTCCAAGCCAAGACCATTGTGGAAGCTCACGGTGGGCGCATTGAAGCGCAAAGCGTTCCCGGTTCGGGCTCGACGTTCCGAATCTGGCTGCCGTTGACGGGCGAGGAGAAAACCCAAGCATGAAACCGACCCTGCTGATTGTTGATGACGACGATGAAATCCGCTCCCAACTCAAGTGGGCGCTCGCGGAAGATTACGAGCCCGTGCTGGCCGGTGATCGCCCGGCCGCGTTGAAGGCCTTCGGCGAGCACAAACCGGCCGCCGTTCTGCTGGACCTCGGCCTGCCGCCCCGCCCGGCGGATCCTGACGAAGGTTTGGCAACGTTGGCCGACTTGCTGGAGCAAGATCGGGGCGTGAAGGTCATCATTGTCACCGGCCAGGGAGAGAAGACCAACGCGCTCAAGGCGGTGGGGGCCGGCGCGTACGACTTTCTCACCAAACCGGTCGAGGTGGAGGAACTCAAAGTCATTCTCCGACGAGCCTTCCACATCGCAAACCTGGAGGCCGAGTTTCGCCAGATGCAGGAGACCCTGTCCCGCGACGGATTCGAGGGCATGATCGGCAGTTGCGGACGGATGGAGAAGGTCTTCAACACCATCCGCCGCGTGGCCACCTCCGATGCCCCGGTGCTGATCCTGGGCGAGAGCGGCACCGGCAAGGAAGTCGCCGCACGGGCGATCCACCGCCGCAGCCCCAGGAAGAACGGACCGTTCGTGGCGATCAACTGCGGGGCCATTCCGGAGACGCTGCTGGAGAGCGAATTGTTTGGGCACGAACGGGGCGCCTTCACGGGTGCCCACGTGCAGCGAAAAGGGCGCTTCGAAACCGCCGAGGCCGGCACTCTCTTCCTCGATGAAATCGGCGAACTGCCTCTGACCTTGCAGGTCAAGCTGCTGCGCTTCCTGCAGGAGCAGACGATTGAGCGTGTCGGCGGCCGGGTGCCGATCACTGTGGATACGCGGGTCCTGGCCGCGACCAATATGGATCTGAAGAAGGCGATGCAAGAGAGCCAGTTCCGGGAGGATCTGTATTACCGCGTGGCCGTCGTGGTGTTGGAATTGCCGGCGCTGCGGGAGCGGCCGGAGGACATCCCCTTGCTGGCCAGATCCTTCCTCCGGACTTTCGCTGCCGGATCCAAGCGGGCCGGTCTGCATTTCAGCCAGGCGGCGCTACGCGCGCTGCACGATTATGGCTGGCCCGGCAATGTGCGCGAACTGGAGAACCGCGTCCGCCGCGCGGTGATCATGGTGGAGGGCCGCACCGTGAACCCGGCCGACTTGGAACTGGCGGAGACGACCGCGGAAACAGCCACCCGCACGCTCAAAGACGCGCGCGAGGCGGCGGAGCGGGGGGCCATTGCCCAGGCGCTGCAGCGGAACAACTGGAAGATCGCCCCGGCCGCGCAGGAACTGGAAATCAGCCGCCCGACCCTCTACGAACTGATGGAGAAACTCGGCATCCAAAAGCCTGAGGCCGGGGCGGACGCGGTCCAGCCACCTGGGGCTTGAAACACAAGGCTTCGCGGAAACATCAAACTTTGCTTCACCGCATGACCCAACGGGGGCTCCGCGGCATGCTGACGCAATGCCAGCTTCGAGACGCTTCTGTAGCGTCGCTGGCCTTCCGAGATTGCTGAAGCAGAATCCAGGGTTGGTGGACACGCGTCCAGCGCTGCCGCGCTACCTGGCGGACCAGTTGGATGACGGACATACGCGGATCCGCACGTTAGCTTCAACCCGAGGCCCGTAGCCTCAAGGCGGCTACCGCGCTGGGGGGAATCCGCTTGGCGCGTGTGGCAATCACCCGATTAACCCCAGACAATCGCCATGTGCTGCCCGCCCGGCTGACCCCACTGGACGGCGCTGTGCGGTCAATCCAGCCGCTTCACGCGAATGTTCTTGTAGCGGATGGTGCTGCCCGGGTCATGGCCCTGCAAAGCGAACGTGCCTTCGCCCAGCTTGCGCTCGAAAGGCTTGCCGGGTTGCGCGCCCGCCGGCTCGAAGTATTGCAACACGATCTTCCCGTCCACTTTCACCGTGATCTTGTTCCCTTCGACCATGATTTCCTGCGTCCACCATTTCCGGTCCTGCGACAGTGACTGGCTTACGTTGACGATCCCATAAAGGCTGCCCGTCTTGATCCAATCACCTTGGGTGCAGTTGACCTGACATTCAAAGCCCGCGCGCGGCCAGTCGTTCTCCTGGTACTTCGTATGGAAATAAATCCCGCCGTTGGAATTCGGCTCGGTCATCACGTCCACCTTGAGGTGGAAATTCTTGAACGGTTTTTCGTCGCCGACGTAGAACAGGTGGCAGCGTTGCCCGTTCGCGACAAAGGCGCCATCCACGATTTTCCAGGTGTCCGGACTCTCGTTGGCCTTCTTCCAGCCCTCGAACGTTTTGCCATCCATGAGCGGCTTGAAGCCCGCTTCATCTTCAGCGGCGACGACGGAGAGTGTGCCCGCGGCGACGAGTGCCAGGGCGATCCATGCGATTCGTTTCATAATGATTGGAACAGGTGTGCGGTTGAGTGGGACGGGTTGCTATTTCACTTCGATCGGGCGGAGCTTGAGGTTGCGAAAGGAAACTTGGCCGTGATCACCCTGGAGCGCCAGGTAGCCGCGGTCGAACTTCGCAAACAGCGGCATGGAGGCAAACTTGCTCTTGGCGACCCGGCTCTTGAAATCATCGCTGCCCAGCACGTACTCGAAGTACTTCACGCCGTTGATTTCGTGAACGCATCTATCGGGACTGATCAGCAGGCGAACGTGATTCCACTCGCCAGCAGGTTTGGTGGCATCGGTGGGCTTGCCGGTCTTCGGATCATCCGCCGGTTGGTAGAGCGCGTAAAGCCAACCGCAGCGCTGCGGGTCTTTGGCCTCTTTGTTATCCTCCAATTGAAACTCCGGTCCGCTTGCCCATACCGCGCCACCCTCGTCGCTGACGTGGAAGATGATCCCGCTGTTGCCGCCGGGCGTGATGTTGTAGTCGAGCTGCAACTCGAACCAGTCATACTGCTCGGGCGAGACGAGGTCGCCCGCGTTGTGCGGATCCGCGCAAACCAGTGCGCCGTCCTTGACCTGCCAACCCGGGCGGACACTGGCGGACTTGAAGTTGTGCCAGCCACTGTAGTCTTGGCCGTTGAACAGGAGCTTCCAGCCGGCGGCCTTTTCTTGGGGAGTCAGGGTGTTGATCTTGGCATCAGCAGCCGCAAGCGGTGAGGTGAAACTCAACACCGCAGCCAGGCAGAAAAGGGATGCCACACTTCGTTTCATGCGCGGGACACTATGAAAGCGGAACGGCTGCGCCAAGCGAAAAACCGCGCTTGGCGGGCGAAAGAGAGGAAATGGGAATTGACGACTTGCTGCCCGCCGCCGCCTGGGCAATTTTGACGTCAAACGAAACAGAACCACTGACATGACCATCCGTTGCACGCTCGCCTGCATCTTCTTGACGACTCACGTCTTGGCCCCGGCAACCGCTGCGCCTTCCGACGAAGCTCTGGCCAACTGGCCGCAATGGCGCGGGCCACTGGCCACCGGAGTTGCCCCGCAAGGGAATCCGCCGCTGCGCTGGAGTGAAACCGAAAACGTGAAATGGAAGGTCGCCCTGCCCGGCTTCGGCACGTCCACTCCCGTGATCTGGGGCGACCGTGTCTTCATCCATACCGCGATCAAGAGCGACGTTAAGGTCGAGGCCCAACCGCCCGCAACCGGGGCGGCGGCTTCCGGCGGCCAGAGACCAGCGGGCCAAACCCGTGGCGGATTCAACATTCAGTCCCCCCGCGAAACCTATCAGTTCGTCGTCCTTTGCTTGAACCGGCAGAACGGAAAGACGCTTTGGCAGAAGACCGTGCGCGAGCTCGTCCCGCACGAAGGGCATCATGGCGATCATGGATTCGCCTCAGCCTCCCCGGTCACTGACGGCGAACTCGTGATCGCCTACTTCGGCTCGCGCGGACTGCACTGCTTGGACCTTGACGGCAACCTCAAATGGTCCAAGGACCTTGGCCAGATGAAGACGCGCAACAACTTTGGCGAAGGCTCCTCGCCCGCACTGCATGGAGACACCGTCGTTGTCTATCAGGACGACGAAACCGACAACGACTTCATCGCCGCTTTCGACAAGCGCACCGGCAAAGAACAGTGGCGCACGCCGCGCGATGAGGCGACCGGCTGGTCCACGCCGCTGATCATTGAGCGCGATGGGAGAGCCCAAGTCGTCGTGAACGGCACCGGCAAGGTGCGCAGCTACGATCTCGCCACCGGTAAAGAGCTCTGGTCCTGCGCTGGCCAAACCGGCAACTGCATTCCCACACCGGTGGCCGTTGCCGACACGGTCTATGTCACCAGCGGTTTCCGCGGCGGCGCACTCTACGCCATTGCGCTTGGGCGCACCGGCGATCTGACCGACACCGACGCCATCCGCTGGAGTCAGAAGAAGAACACGCCTTACGTGCCGTCGCCATTGCTGGTGGACGGCTTGCTCTACTTGTTCCGGGAAAACTCCCCCGCCCTTTCCTGTTTCGATGCGAAGACAGGCAAACCGCTCATCGACGGCGAGCGGTTGGAGGGCCTCTTCGGCGTTTATGCCTCACCCGTCTCGGCGTTGGACCGGGTGTACGCGCTCGGGCGGGATGGCAAGTGCCTCGTCCTGAAGAAAGGAACAACGGTGGAAATCCTCTCCGCGAACAAGCTGGACGACAAGACCGACGCCTCGATCGCGCTCGCCGGCAAGGACCTCTTCATCCGCGGCCACCAGAATCTGTACTGCCTTGCCGAGCGGTGAGTTGGGGTTGGCCGTCCCAGCTCGGCGCCGCGGTCGCGGAACGGCGAAGTCCGGACTTCCATTTCAGGCCGGATGAGGTACCTTCTCGCCAGCGAATGCGGGACGCCATGCCAACCGTGCTGATTATTGATGACGACGCCGACTATCGTCGTGTCTTGGCTGAGGCGCTCGCCGCCAAGGGATGGCGGACCTTGCAGGCATCCAACGGTAAGGAGGGAATCTCCCTCGCTCGTCGTCGTCGTCCGGAGATCGTCCTCTGTGATCTGATGATGCCAGTAGTCAACGGTTTCCATGTCTGCCGCGCACTGCGAGCCGACCCACGCCTGAAGCCGACCCGCATCATCGTGACCTCCGGCCGCGATTTCCCCGCGGACCGCAAAGCCGCGCGCGACGCTGGCGCGGACGATTACCTGACCAAACCTGTCGCCCCGGCCCAGCTTACCAAACTCCTGGTGCGTTCGGCGGCGGCCCCGGGTGCGACCGAACCCCCGCCCGCACTCTTGCGTTTCTGGGGTGTGCGCGGCTCGATCCCCACGCCCGGCCGCGGCACGACGCGCTACGGTGGCAACACCACCTGCGTCGAGGTGCGCGTGGGCGACGAGCTCATCGTGCTCGACGGCGGCACGGGCTTGCGTCAGCTCGGCCGGGCATTGATTGAAGAATTCCAGGACCGCCCGATTTCGCTCACGCTGCTGCTGAGCCACACCCACTGGGATCACATCCAGGGCCTGCCGTTCTTCCTGCCGCTCTACGAGCCAAAGAACCAGATCCGCGTCTTGGGTTACGAGGGTGCGCGCCATGGGCTCGCGACCATCCTTGGCAACCAGATGGACAACCCTTATTTCCCCGTCGGGCTGGACGAATTGCCCAGCAACGTGCGGATTCAGGAGTTGAAGGAGATGAGTTTCCACGTGGGCGCCGTGCGGGTGGATGCCTGTTTCGCGAATCATCCGGGCGTGTGCGTCGGCTACCGGCTCTTCGCGGGCGGGCTTTCGCTGGGGTTCTTCCCCGACAACGAGCCGCGCCTGCGCCAACACGTCGTCAAGCGCCACCGCGGCGGCCCGACCCCGCACGACACCGATTTTGCCCGGCGCGAAGACCACAAGCTCGGGGACTTCCTGCACGGCACGGACACGCTCATTATGGACGCGCAATACGATTGCGCCGAGTATCGCGAACATGTGGGCTGGGGGCACGGTTGCGTGGACGATGTGGTGGACCTCGCGCTCGCCGCCGAGGTGAAGCGACTCTTCCTCTTCCATCACGACCCCGACCATGACGATGCCAAGGTGGCCGACATGCTGCGGCACGCGCGCGAACGCGCGGCCACAGGCAAGCGGCGGATGCGCGTGGACGCTGCCCGCGAAGGCGCGACGGTTGACTGGGGCGGCAGGAGTTGAAAACGGGGCCAGTGTTTCCTGCTGGCTTTCGGTTGGCTGCTGCGGCGTCCGTTTCCACCCCCGAGCCGGAGGTTTCGAGCTCGTTCTGTTCTCCGCTGCGTGGTCGCGGGTTGCCCCGGAAAAGCTCAGAAAAGCCTATTGACTTGAACGGGTTGTCTGATACTTTCTGCGCCCCTTGTATCGGGAAACGGTTGAATGAAAACATATTTGCCCAAAGTGAATTTGGACGCCCGCAAATGGCATGTGGTTGATGCCGACGGGGTCGTTCTGGGCCGCTTGGCGGTCCGTGTTGCCGACATCTTGCGCGGCAAGAACAAACCCGTCTTTACGCCACACCTTGACGCCGGCGATTTCGTGGTCGTCATCAATGCCGCGAAGGTTCGACTCACCGGCCAGAAGGAAACGGACAAAGAATACATGTCTTATTCCGGTTGGAAGGGCGGCGAGAAGTACACCACCGTGGCCGCTCAGCGCGCCAAGCAGCCGGAGAAGCTGATCCATCACGCCGTCAAGGGCATGATCCCGAAAAACCGTCTCGGGCGCGTCCTCCTCACCAAGTTGAAGGTTTACGCCGGCAGCGAGCATCCGCACACCGCCCAGCAACCCGCCGCGTTCGCCGTGAAGAAGTAATTTCGAACTGAACGACACCAGCCATGAGCGAAACCACCCAGCACCTCGGCACCGGCCGGCGCAAGACCGCCATCGCCCGCGTTCGCCTCTCGACCGGCACGGGCAAAATTCTTGTGAACGGTCGCGCGTTTGACCAGTTTTTCCCGCTCGACACACTGCGCATGCACGCCACGCAACCGCTCGTGACGGCCGGCGTCACGGACAAGTTTGACGTGAGCGTCAACGTCACGGGCGGCGGCCCGACCGGCCAGGCCGGCGCCGTGCGTTTGGGCATAGCCCGCGCGCTGCTGAAAGTGGACGCCAACCTGCGACCCGCCCTCAAGGCGGAGGGCCTGCTCACCCGCGACCCGCGCGAGCGCGAGCGCAAGAAGTACGGCCAGCCGGGCGCCCGCAAGCGGTACCAGTTCTCGAAACGTTAATCGGAACGAAGCTTTGCAGACCCCGCTGGCGAGTGTCGGCGGGGTTTTTGTCTTATGCACCCCGAATGGAAACGCGACCACCTGCTCGTCTCCACGGATCCGGCGAAACTGGACGTGGACGCGGTTCACGCTTTCCTGCAGCAGGCCTATTGGTCTGTGGGCATCCCGCACGAAACGGTCGAACGCGCGCTGCAGCACTCGCTTTGCTTCGGGCTTTATGACGGTGCCGCGCAGGTTGGGCTGGCCCGGGTGATCACCGACCACGCCACATTCGGCTATCTCTGCGACGTTTACGTGCTGGAAAGTCACCGCGGGCGAGGGTTGGGCAAGTGGCTCATCGAGTGTGTCATGGCCCACCCTTCGATTCCCGGTTTGCGGCGTTTCAACCTCGGGACACGCGACGCGCACACATTATACTCGCGGCACGGTTTTAGGCCGCTGCTGCATCCCGGGAACCACATGGAGTTGCACAAACCGGATATGTACCGGACCGCGGCCGACGCTGGGATCGCCGCGACATGGACGAAGTCTGGTGAGCAGGCTGCGAACGCCCTGGCCGTGCTGTTTCCTTATCGTTACGAGGGAATGTGGGTTTTCGACGATCCATCGGTTGGATTAGTCCGCGAGCCATTTGTCTCTGGCATAGACGAGATGCTGACCCGGCTCACCGAATCCCTATCCGACGCCGGGAACGGTTTTCGGCTCCTCTACTCGACCGCCCCATTTCCGGGTTATCAGGCCAAGCTCGAATGGCGACGTGAGGAATACGGCGGCAACTGGTATTTCTGCGCGCAGTTCGGGATTGAGGGCTGGCTTTGCCCGGCGCTCTTCAAGTATTTCGACAAAGCGCCGCAAGAGCTCTACGCCAAGGCCGAACCTAAAGTAGCCTGATTCACCTCCAAAGAAGACATCAACCAACCATGAAAAAAGTCGCCATTGTCGGGGCCTCCGGTTACTCGGGGGAAGAATTGGTACGCCTGCTCCTGTCGCACCCGCAAGTCGAACTGAGTGCCGTCACTTCACGCCAATATGCTGGGAAGACGCTTGCCCAGATCTTTCCGCGTTTCGCCCACCATCCGCGCGCCAAGGCACTGCGCTTCTGCGAGCCGAACGCTGAATTGCTCGCCAAACAGGCGGAGATTGTCTTCCTCGCCCTGCCCCACGGCGTCGCGGCCGAATACGCCCAACCTCTGCTCCAACTCGGTTGCACCGTGATTGATCTGAGCGCTGACTTCCGCCTCCGCAGCGCCGAGGTGTACAAAGATTTCTACGCGCACGATCATCCTGCGCCGGAGCTCCTGGCCAGGGCGGTCTATGGTTTGCCAGAGCACTACCGGGAACAGATCAAACAGTCACAACTCATCGCCTCGCCCGGTTGTTACCCGACAAGCATCCTGCTGCCGACGATGCCGTTGCTGAAGGCCGGCCTCATTCAATCCACCGGGATCATCGCCGACTCGCTCAGTGGCGTCAGCGGGGCGGGGCGGAAGGCCGAACTGGATTACCTCTATTGCGAGTGCAATGAGAGCGTGCGGCCGTATGGCTTGCCCAAGCATCGTCACCTTTCCGAAATTGAACAGGAACTTGCATTCGCCGCCGGCACCCCGGTCACGATCCAGTTCACGCCGCACCTCATTCCCGTGAATCGCGGGATTCTGACCACGCTTTACCTGACGCCGAAGAAGGCCTTCACGAACGCCGCCGAGATGTTCACCCTCACTGGACAATTCACAGAATGCTACCAGGAAGCCTATGCCAACGAGCCGTTCGTGCGTCTGTTGGAAGGCAAGGCATTGCCGGACACCAAGAACGTGGTCGGCACAAATGTTGGCGAGATCGCGTGGCGACTCGACCCACGCACCGGCCGGCTGATCGTGATGAGTGCGGTGGACAATCTGGTTAAGGGGGCGAGTGGTCAAGCCGTGCAGAGCATGAACATTGCGTGCGGATTCGCGGAGACAACGGGGCTCATGTGAGCGCATCAGTCCAGTGGAATCCCGCCGATTACGCGGTGAACTCCGCCTCGCAGCTCGCCTGGGCCCGCGAGCAAATCGCCCGGCTCAATCTCCGCGGCGATGAGCGCATTCTCGATGTCGGTTGTGGCGACGGCAAGGTGACGGCGGAAATGGCCCGCGCCGTGCCGCGCGGCTCGGCTGTCGGAGTGGACAGCTCGCCGGAGATGATCCGCTTCGCGCAAGCCAGCTTTCCACCCGCCGCCTTCCCGAACCTGCGTTTTTGCGAAATGGACGCTCGCCGGCTTCAGTTCGACGAGCCGTTCGACCTGCTGTTCTCCAACGCCGCGCTGCATTGGGTGGACGATCACCCCGCATTCCTGGGCGGCGCCGCGGCGAATCTGGGGGCCGGTGGGAGGCTCATCGTTTCGTGCGGCGGACGTGGCAACGCCCAGGACGTTTTTCTCGCGGTGCGCTCCACGTTGAGGCTCAAGCGCTGGCGCGCGTTCTTCCGCAAGCTCGCACGGCCCTACTTCTTTCACGGGCCGGAAGAATACGAGCGCTGGTTGCCGCGCTTCGCTTTCCGGCCGGGGCTCGTCCGCTTGGCGGAGAAGGACACGGTCTTCGCCACGGGCGCGGCGTTCGCGGGCTGGTTTCGCACCACCTGGCTGCCGTACACCCAGCGCGTGCCCGGGCCGCTGCGCGACGAATTCGTGGCGGCCGTGGCCAATCGTTACGTGGCGAAGCATCCGCCAGACACCGAGGGGCGAATCCATGTCCGCATGGTGCGGCTGGAAATCAACGCCGAGAAAACCGGAGCACCGAGCCCATGAGGATTCCCTACTACGAAGTCGCCGCCTTCACGAGCAAACCCTTCGGCGGAAATCCTGCGGGCGTTTGCCTGCTGCCCGCCTGGCTGCCGAACGCCACGCTCCAAAACATCGCCGCCGAGAATAACCTCGCCGAGACGGCGTTCCTCGTGCCGCGCGGCGGCGACTTCGACCTGCGCTGGTTCACGCCGGAGACGGAAGTGGATTTATGCGGCCACGCCACGCTGGCAGCGGCATTCGTCCTGTTCACCGAAGTCGGATTCAAAGGCGACACGACCCGCTTTCATTCGCAGAGCGGGCTGCTCAGTGTCGCGAGATCGGCCGAGGTTCTGGAACTCGACTTTCCCTCGCGCCCGCCGCAGCCCTGCATCGTGCCGGAAGCCCTGCTCCGAGGGCTGGGAAAGCAATCCGCCGAAGTCCTGAAATCGCGAGACTACTTCGCCGTGTTCACTTCCGAAGCGGATGTGCGCGCGTTGAAACCGGATTTCGCGCTGCTGGCCACGCTGGATGCGCTTGGCATCATTGTCACCGCGCCGGGCAGCGATTGCGATTTCGTGTCGCGCTTCTTCGCGCCGGGCGCCGGCATCGCGGAAGACCCGGTGACCGGCTCGGCGCATTGCACGCTGATTCCGTATTGGGCAGAACGGCTGGGCAAGACGGAGCTGTTCGCACGGCAAGTTTCCAGGCGTGGTGGCGAGTTGTTTTGCCACCAGGCCGGCGAGCGTGTTGGCATCGGCGGCCACGCGGTGCTTTACCTGCGGGGTGAGATTGAGCTAGATGAAGCGGCAGTGCGGAAAGACTGAAACATGAAATCGAAGTTGAAAACAGTTGAAGGCTCCATCACCGCGCCAAAAGGCTTCCTGGCCAGCGGCGTGTTCTGCGACATCAAACGGCTCGGCACGGGCAAGGGTTCGCAAAAGGGCAAGAAACGCGACCTGGCGCTGATCGTCTCCGAAGTGCCCGCCACCGTGGCCGGGATGTTCACGACCAATCAGGTTTGCGCCGCGCCGGTGAAGGTTTGTGCCGAGCGCGTGCGCGGCGGCGAAGCGCAGGCCATCGTCGTCAACTCCGGCAACGCCAACGCCTGCACGGGCAAGCAGGGCTTGAAAGACGCCTACACGATGACGGCGGAGGTGGCGAAGCTCCTGCACATGCCGGCAGAACACGTCCTTGTCGGCTCGACCGGCCGCATTGGCGTGACCATGCCGATGGGGAACGTTGTGGCCGGCATCCGCCAGGCCGCCCAACTCCTCGGCCACGACGCGGCCCACGCGGCGGAAGCCGTCGAGGCCATCATGACCAGCGACACGCGGCCCAAGCAAATCGCGGTCGAGTTCAAGCTGGGAGGGAAGACCGTGCGCATCGGCGGCATCTGCAAAGGTGCCGGCATGATTCAACCCGGCATGAGCGCTACAGGCCAACGCCCCGCTGCCATGCCGCTCCACGCCACGATGCTTTGCTTCATCACCACCGACGCCGCGATCGATGCGAAAGCGCTGCGAGCCGCGCTTCAGGAAGCCGTGGCCCAGAGCTTCAACCGCATCACCGTGGACGGCGACATGAGCACGAACGACACGGTGTTGGTGTTGGCAAACGGCCTTGCCGGAAATCCGAAATCCGAAATCCGAAATCCGAAATCAAGAGACTTGCAGGCGTTCCAGACCGCCCTCAACCACGTTTGCCTCGAACTCGCCAAGATGATCGTGCGTGACGGCGAAGGCGTGCATCGGGTGGTGACCGTACGCGTGAACGGAGCGAAGACCCCCGCCGATGCCGATGCGGCCGCCCGCGCCGTGGCCAACAGCCCGCTAGTCAAGACAAGCTGGCACGGCGGCGACCCGAATTGGGGACGGATCATTGACGCCATCGGCTACAGTGCAGCGACGGTGGTCGAGGAGAAGGTGGACATCGGCTACAGCACGCCCGGCAGCCGGCAGATTCTCTGGAGCTTGAAGCGCGGCCAGCCGACCAGGGCCACGTTCAAGCAACTCTGCCTCGCTGTCGCGCCGAAGGAGTATGACCTGCACATCCGCCTGAACCTCGGCAAGTCCAGCGCCGTGATGTACGCCGCCGACCTGACCGAGGACTACGTGGACTTCAACAAGGGTGACGTGACAGATCCAGCCGCGCTCGGAGGTTGATCTGGCCCCACAACTCTGGATACTGTGCGGACCATAACACGACATCCATGAAGACCTCTTTTCGCCCTTGGCCATCGCTCACCGCGCTTTCTGTCGCCGCGCTGCTCGCCCCCCTGTCGGCCTCAGCTCAGGAACTGATCAAAGCCAAGGATGGCTCCGGCGTGTACGGCTACAAGGACACGCCCAAGCTGCCGTGGTGCAACTGGCTCGTCCATGATCCGGATCGCCCCGCGCCCAAGCGCGTTGATCCCGGCAAGGCTGGTCCGCCGTCGCCCGCGCCCGCAGACGCGCACATCTTGTTCGATGGCAAGGACGCCGGCCAGTGGGAGGCGTCCGACTGGAAGGTTGAGGACGGCTGCCTTGTCTCCGGCGGCCAGGTTCTCAAGTCAAAGGAGCTGTTTGGTAATGCGCAGATCCACGTCGAGTGGATGGCCCCCGCCGGTTTTGAGGGGCCGTGGTACAACCGGGGCAACAACGGGGTGCTCCTGATGGGCCTCTACGAAATCCAGATTTTCGATTCCTACAACGAGAAGCTTTATCCGGATGGTCAGGCGGCGGCGATTTACGGCCAGACGCCGCCGCTGGTAAACGTAACCCGGCCACCGGGCGAGTGGCAGACCTTCGACCTCGTGTTTACCGCGCCTGTGTTCAAAGACGGCCAACTTGCACAACCGGCCCGCGTGACGCTGTTCCACAACGGTGTGCTCGTGCAGTTGAACGAAACCATCCATGGCGAAGTCGCGCATCGGGCTGTCCCGGCTTACAAAACCCAGGCCAGCAAGGGCCCGTTGGCGTTCGGTGGCCATGGTTGCCCGGTGCGCTTCCGCAACCTCTGGGTGCGACCGCTCTGACGCTGGTCCGCGGCGAGTTTTCGCTCGGATGGTCCTGGGGAACGGGAGGATGCTTGGCCACGCCAACGGCTCGTGCAGGTTCTCCCGCTGGTGGCCCTACCCCGGTTCAAGTGTGCCGAAACGTGATCCGCGCCTTGTTCAGGTCATAAGGAGACATCTCGACGTTGACCTGATCTCCCACACTGATGCGGATGAAATGTTTGCGCATCTTGCCGGAGATGTGGGCAAGGACCTCATGGCCGTTGGGCAACGCCACGCGAAACATGGTGCCCTGGAGCACCTGTGTCACGCAGCCCGTCAATTCAATCGGTTCTTCTTTCGCCATGCGACCCGTCGCGCTTCGGGCTGTTTCCTGCCACGAACCCGCCCCAAAGGCAACTTCTTTTGGGTGAGTATCAGCGGGCGGGCGGGCGGAAACCTCCTCTGTGGGCGGGCCTCTGGAGCGGGGTGGGCGGCATCAAAAATGGCGTGGACAAGCGCGTTGGAGTGTTTACAGTGCCGGCGGCTTATATGAAAAAGAACCCACTCATCCCAGCCTTGATCGGTGTGCTGGCAGTGCTCACCTTGTTCGGCGCTTGGGCGATCTGGAACAGCTACATTTGCTCGAAGAAAAGCCGGGCCCTCCAGGCGCAGGCGGCGAACATCAACAACACACGCGTGGTCATGGACGCGCTGGCCAAAGAGACGCTCGAATATAGCAAGAAGAACCCGGCCATTGACCCCATTTTGATTTCGGTCCGTTTGAAAGAGGGTCCCGGCGCAGCCGTCAAACCTGCTTCCCGCTAAGCCCATGAACGAATCCCCCTCCACACCCGTCGCGCCGGTTGAACACCAGGATGTCGCGCAAGCCTTTGACATGTTGCAGCGGCAGTTTCAGACAGTGTTGATCATCCTCATCGTGCTGGTCGCCGTGCTGGATTGTTACATGTGGCGGCAATGGCGACTCCTCAAGAGTGAGGTAAACGCCATCGAGCCGCAGGTGATGCAACTGACCGCGGATTATCAGCGCGTGACCGTGCCTTTGGTGCGGAATTTCGTCGGTCAACTGCTCGAGTACGGCAAGACCCATCAGGATTATCAACCCATCCTGACGAAGTACGGCATCAAGCCGGAACTCATCAACGCCCTTTCGCCCGCCATACCCGCCAAAGCTGCGGCCCCGGCTGCCAAGTCTCCGCCCGCCGTTGCCGCCCCGACGAAGTCACCTGCGCCGGCTACTGCGCCGAAGAAGTAAGCCCGGTCAGGCAAACCGTTTGAGTGCGCTTTTGGGTGCGAGTCCTGGACCACAAGCCAGGAAAGATCGCAAGGCGAACGGCCATGCTTTTCCACAAGCACTCCTCAGCACGTCACAAAGTGGGGACGATGGAGGATGAGTTCGAGAGTCCGGGCAATCCGAGCAAATACTGCGTAAACCGCCAGAGCGCGCTTCTCTCAATCCACAGGAGGAGTCAAGGCGTCGAAAGACACCCCCACCGGTCGTTTCAGGATGTAGCAGCGTAGCGCGGCGGGCCGGCGAAAATGTGTTGTCCCCAAGCCGTTGGGCGGGCATTAAGCAGGCATGAATTACTGGATCGCAGGTATGATCGGGCTGGTGAGCGGCTTGATGAGCGGGCTTTTCGGCGTTGGAGGGGGCATCGTAATGGTGCCGGCGATGTTGTTCTTCCTGAGCCCGCCCATCCGCGACGTCAAGCAGGCCATCGGCACCTCGCTGGCGGTGATTATCCCCACGGCGCTCATTGGTTCCTACAAGCACTTCACCCAGGGGAACGTAGATTGGCGCACGGCGCTTGCCCTCGCCCCGCTGGCAATCCTCGGCGGCTATACCGGCGCGTGGCTGACCAAACACATCCCGGCGGAAAGCCTGAAACACGCCTTCGGCGGCTTCCTGGTGCTGGTGGGGCTGCGGCTACTATTTTTCAAGTAAGGCCCGGCGTTACAGCGCGTTGACCGTGCCACATCAGCAGAACCGCGGCAAATCGCATGGTTGACTAAGGCAAGGATGGGGGCTGGTTTGTGACTTGGTCTTCTGGCTGGAAGCCGGCGGCACACATGGTCGGGCGGTGAACGCGGTGAACAACTTCTTCAAAAAACCCTTTGCATTTCCGGCGGGCGACGCTTTAATGAGCCGCGTAGGTTGTTTGTCGGTTGAAACATTTTTCGGTTGATCAAGTTCCGCCTGGGCGCATCGGTTCCTCACGACCAGTGAAGCGGTGAAGGTATCGTGTTGGAATGAATGCACCCTTTTTCTTTGCGGTGGGCAATCAGAGTGAGTTGCTCTTCATTTGGGATCGAGCCACGCTCGAGGCCAAGATCATCATCATTTTCCTGGTCTTCTTCTCCATCATGGCGTGGTCCGTGATGATCTCCAAGGCGCTCCAAATGCGCCGCGCCCGCAAACTCAATTACTACTTCAACACCGAGTTTCGCACCCAAAAACACGTGCTGGACATGTTCGATCGAAAGATTCAGGCGGAGGGTTGTCCACTGTTTGCCGTCTATCAAGCCGGCAGTGCGGAACTGGACGCCCGGTTGAAGTCGCCCACCGGGGAAGGCCGCAGGCAATACGTTTCGCTGAAGAGCATGGAACATGTGAAGCGCACGCTCGAAAACACCGTCGCGCAGGAATCGCTCAAGCTGGAATCCGGCCTGATCCTCCTGGCCATTGCAGTAAGCGGCGGGCCGTTCCTGGGCTTGCTTGGCACGGTTTGGGGTGTGATGAGCACGTTTGCGGGCATCGCCCAGCAGGGCAGCGCCTCCATGGCGGCCATGGCGCCGGGCGTGGCGGCCGCGCTGGTGACTACCGTGGCCGGTTTGCTGGTCGCCATTCCCTCGATGTTCGGTTACAACTGGCTGGTTCACACGCTGCGCACGCTGACCGTCGCGCTGGACAATTACGCGCAAGAGTTGGTGTCGAAGATGGAGACGGAATACCTTGAAGAGGATTGACCGCTGAATCATGCGCCGCTTTTCCCAACGCAGCCATTTGGTGACGCTGAGCGAGATCAACATCACGCCACTGCTGGACTTGGCATTCGTGCTGTTGATCATCTTTGTCATCACCACGCCGCTGCTGGAGCAAAGCATGAATCTCGCGCTGCCCAAAGGTGGGCGGCCGGATACGAAGGTGGACAAGCGCAACGTCCGCACCGTGGAAATCAGCGCACAGGGAGATTACAAGTATCAACGCAGCAGCATGAACCTGGACCAGATCGAAGCCCAGTTGGTGCAGGATTTCCGATTCAATCCGAACCTTGTCGTCTATATCCGGGCCGATGAGAATGGCGCCTACAAATACGTGGCGGCGATGATGGACCGCTGCCTGCGCCACGGGATCACCACGCTTTCGTTTCGCACCGAACCGGAGAAACGCTGATGGACCGCCTCCAGAAAAACTGCGTCATCGCCTCGGCCAGCCTGCACGGCTTGCTGGCGTGCGCGTTCCTGTTCGGCTCGGCCTTTCTCGCCCCGTCCGGCAAGACGCTCAACCTGGACGTGCTCACCGTCATTCCGGCGACGCTGGTGGACGCGCCGTTCTCCAATCCCGGCGGCAATCCCAAAGTGACGCAACCGCCGGCGGTCGCGCCGCAAGCCAGACCCGAACCTCCGGCTTCCGCGCCCGAACCCAAGCGCGAGCCCGTCATGAAATCGCAACCGCCTGCCCCCAAAGACCGGACGCCGCCAGAACTCGCTGACGAACCGGATATCACCAAGCCGGCCACAAGCAAACACCGACCGGCCGTGAATCCAGAGCGGGTCACGCGCAAGCCCAACCCGCGCAGCCAGAGTAAAGCGACTGACTCCACCGCGGACGAGCGGGCCAGAGCCAAAGCAGCGGCCGACGCGAGCCGCCGTGCCCGCCTGGCGCTCCGCGGGGCGCTGGACAGCATCAGCGACGTGGCTTCATCCAGCACCTCGGTGGAAATCCCCGGCCCCGGCGGCGAGGCGTACGCCAATTACGCGCAGGTTGTGAAAAGCATCTACACCGCCGCGTGGATTGTCCCGACCAGCGCGAAGGACGATGCCACCGCCATCGTCAAGGTGGTCATCGCCATGGACGGCACCGTGATCTCGGCGGACATCATCCGGTCGTCTGGGGACGCGCTGGTGGATTCCTCCGTCCGCCGCGCCTTGGACCGCGTCCCGTCCGTGGCCCCGTTTCCGGCTGGCTCGAAAGACAGCAAGCGCGAATTTACCCTCAGCTTCACACCAAAAAACAAACGTCAGCTTGGATGAAAACCGGCATACTTGCTCTTACAGTCCTCAGTCTCGCCACCGCACTCGGTCTGAGTTCCACCAATGCTCAGGTCATCAACATCGAGAAGACCATCTGGTCGCCGGGCACGGCACAGCCCGTTCCCATCGCGATGAGCGGTTTCTCCGGCGAAGTGGACGCCGTGTTGCGCTTTGACCTCGAAGTGGCCGGGTTCAAGTTCGTCAGCCCGGCGGACGCGCAATGTACCCTGACCGGCAGCAATGCCGGCAATGTTCAAGGCGCACTGGCGGTGGGTTCGGCGAAGACGGTGATCTTCTCGAAGGCCTACACCGGCGGCACGCTCCGCCGACAGGCCCACGCACTCTCCGATGACGTCGTGCTGGCCATCACCAGCCAGAAAGGCATCGCCCAGACCCGCATCGCCTTCAAGGTGGACACCGGCGCGGCCAGCGAGATTTACGTGAGCGACTACGACGGCCACGCGGCGCAGGCCGTGACGCGCGACAACACCATTGTCGCCGCCCCCTGCTGGTCGGGCCAGACGGTGCTCTACTACACTTCCTACAAGTTCGAGAACCCGGATATCTTCCGGCACGACCTGAGCACGGGCCAGCGGAAGGCGATTTCGCGACACTCGGGCCTGAACACCAGCGCCGCGGTGTCGCCGGATGGACGTCGCGTGGCCATGATCTTGAGCAAGGACGGCGCCCCGGACGTTTACGTCTGCGATGCGGACGGCGGCAGCTTGAAGCGGTTGACCGCCACCCGGGAAGACGACTCGTCTCCGTGCTGGTCGCCGGACGGCCAATGGATTTGTTTCGCCACGAAGAGCAAAGGTCGGCGGATGTTGTGCAAGGTGCCCGCCGCGGGCGGGGAGACACAGCGCATCAGCACCAGCGGCGTCTCGAACCCTTCCGAACCGGACTGGTCGCCGGACGGGAAGTGGATCGTCTTCACGGCGCAGATGGGCGATTTCGAGATTTGCGTCATACCCGCCACCGGCGGGCCGGCTATCGTGCTGGTCAGCGGCGAAGACCCCTCCTGGGCGGCGAACTCCCGGACGGTGATTTTCGCGCGGCGGCGTGGCGGTTCGCGCGGCCTGTCTTTGCTTGACGTGCCCACGAAACAAGTCAAGGATGTGCCCCGGATTTCGGGGAGCAACTCGCAACCAAGTTGGGCCCATTAAAAAGCCCGGCTCTCAACGAAATAACCAAACATGAAAAGCGCGAAGTTTCTGAATCTGATTGTCCTCGGATTGGTGCTCACCCTTCCGTTCACCGGCTGCCGGAAAAAGCCCAGCACGATCACCCCTCTGCCCGGCCAGAAAGTGGGACCGGTGGGCGGCGATGTACCGCAAGGTTTGCCAATGCACGGCCCTGGGGACCCCACTGGCAGCGACATCCCGTCCTCCGTAGGTATTCCCACCGGCCCGGGCCATCCAGGCTGGCTCGCGAATCCCGATATCTTCAAGGCTCAGACGGTGTATTTCGACTTTGATAGCGCTGTGGTGAAAAGCAGTGAGAAGGCCAAGGCGGACGTCGTGGCGGCGCATTTGAAGGCCAATCCCATTGACGCCGTGAAGATCGAAGGTCACTGCGACGAACGCGGCACCGAAGAATACAACCGGGCCTTGGGCGAACATCGCGCGCTGGCCGTGCGGGAGCAACTCATCGCTGCCGGCATCGCCCCGGACCGCGTGGACACGATCAGCTACGGCGAAGACAAGCCCGCGGTGGTCGGTCACGACGAAGCGGCGTACAGGAAGAACCGCCGCGGCGAGTTCATCTTGCTGACGCCGCCGCGGTAACCCGCCAGCGAGTCTGCTTTCTCCAAGCCGGGTTTTGGCGCTTTACTCAGGCCCAAGCCCGGCTTAGCTTTGGCAGGGTGCGAACCATACCTGGGTTCAGGCAATGAACGCTGACGCGTGGAAATGCGTCAAACGGAGACCCGCAGGCAAAAGGCCGGGGTGAATGAAAACGACGGAAGACATTTTGAACGTATGAATACCTGCATGTTGGCTTTTCTGGGCTGGCCCGAGATCGTGGCCATCTTGGCCGTGGTGCTGTTGCTGTTTGGCGCCAAGAAACTGCCGGAGCTGGCCCGCGGGCTGGGCAAAGGCATCGGCGAGTTCAAGAAGGCCACGCGGGATGTCCAGGAGGAACTTGAGCGCGCCGTCGAAGAGCCGCCCGCACCCGCGCCGCGTTCGCCTACAAGCTACCCCCCCGCGGAGCAGACCCAAGCCAAGTCTCAGTCGTCCACTCAAGCCTAAGCGTGGGATCTTCGGGGTGATGCGCGATGGCAGAAGAGCCCGAGGGCACGCCGCCCGATCCAGAAGAAACTGAGGGGGGCCCAGTCAAGTCGTTTCTCGAGCATCTCGAGGACCTCCGTTGGACCCTTATCAAAGTCGTCGCCACCATGGCGATGGCCATGCTGATTTGCCTGCTGGCGGGCAACTACCTCGTCACGTTTCTCACCTATCCCCTGCGCTCGGCCACACGGCTGGCTACGCCCAAGCCGGCGGACACGGTCGCGGTGCATTGGGGAACGAACGTCATCGCCAAGTTCGCACGTACGAATCTCGCCCAGTTCCTGCCAGAACACGCCACAAACGTCCACGCCTTCACCGTCGTGCCCAAAGCGGTGAACGGAGAGGTCTTCCTGACGCTGCAACCGGAAGAGCCGGTTTACGCCACTGCCGTCACCGATCTGGTCACGCTGAAGAACTACAGCCCCATCAGCGCTTTCATGGTGGCCATCAAGCTGGCGCTCTACGGCGGGCTGGTGATTGCGCTGCCGCTCATGCTGTATTTCATCGGGCAATTTGTGCTGCCGGCGCTCAAGGTGAAGGAGAAAGAATTCGTGCTGCGGTCCATCGGCATCGGCGGGATCTTGTTCTTGTTGGGCATGGCGTTCTGTTACTTTGCCATGCTCCAAGTTGCGTTCACCGCCACGGTGGAGTTTTCCAAGTGGCTGGGCTTCGGCGCCGATGAATGGCGGGCGGAGGACTACATCAGTTTCGTGTGCATCTTCATGCTCGTGATGGGCGTGAGCTTCGAGCTGCCCATCCTGATCCTGGCACTGGTGAAGATCGGCCTGTTGGACTTCCGTAAACTCAACTCGTTCCGCGCCTATTGGATCGTGCTGGAACTGGTCATCTGCGGATTCCTGACGCCGTCGGGTGATCCCTTCACCATGGTCCTGATGGCGCTTCCTCTGCACTTGCTCTACGAAATCAGCATCCTCATCTCCTGGTACTGGGATTGGAAGGACCGCAGACTCCAGGCGCAGGAGCAAGCCAAACCGGGCGCATAACGCGATGTACCGTCGGGCCGGTTTCGGGGCGCATCCGTGATTTCGCTGACGAACAAAAGGCACTTTACATCTCTTTCTTTCCGGTTAGGCTTCGGGGGCGAACTTGAAACAGCGTATGCGTAACAATGTTTTTCTCCTTCTGGCCGTGGCGGTGAGCGGATGGATGGTGGCCGGCTGCGCCGGTCCGGAACAAAAGCTCGGTCGCGGCGTGAACAACTTCAACGAAATCTTTCGCATGGGTGAGATGCGCCGGACAATGGAACAGACCGCGCTCTTTGAATCCCCTGAGCGCGGCTACACCACCGGCGCGATCAAGGGTTTCAACCGCTCCATGGCGCGCGTCGGCATCGGCGTTTACGAAATCGTCACCTCGCCTTTCCCCTCGTATGACCCGATTTGCACCACCTATCTCAAACCGGAACCTGTGTATCCGGACAACTTCAAGCCGGGGCTGATCGCGCTGCCGATGTATGACTCCGCCACGTCTCTCGGCTTCAGCGGAGGCGATATCGCGCCGATGTTCCCGAACAGCCGGTTCCGCGTCTTCGACAACTGACACCCGCGCCCGACGCAGTCGTGCCGTTTTGAGCGCGCCAGCACCACCGTGTTGGCGCGTTTTGCTTGATGACCATTGAGAAACAGTCGCCCTGCAAGGTCAACCTGCTCCTGAACATCCTCGGCCGGCGGCCCGACGGCTTTCATGAGTTGGAGACGCTCTTCCAGCCCATCGCGCTGTGCGACACCCTCCAGTTCGAGGGGATCGGCGGCGGGATTGAGCTGACGTGCAGTGATCCGCGGTTGCCGACCGGGGACGGCAATCTGGTGCATCGGGCCACTTCGCTGTTCCGGGAAACGGCCGGCATTACCGACGGCGTGCGGGTCCACCTTGAAAAGCGCATTCCGCATGCGGCAGGGCTCGGTGGGGGCAGCGGGAATGCGGCGATCACGCTGCTCGGGCTGAATGAACTCTTCGGCCAGCCGCTCTCCGCCACGCAGCTCCACGAACTCGCAGCTCGGCTCGGCTCGGACGTTCCGTTCTTCCTGCAAACCCGGCCGGCGCTGGCCTTCGGGCGAGGGGAACGGCTCGAGCCGCTTGAGGCGTTTGCCGCGCTTCACGGCAAGACGATGCTGCTGATCCACCCCGGCTTCGGAATTTCAACCGCCTGGGCTTACCAGCAACTGGCCAAGTTCCCTCAAGCCTTGAACGGGGAACCGGGTCGCGCCCGCGAACTCGTCGCTCTGCTGCAAACCGACGATACACGCGCCGCCGGCGCACGTTTCTACAACTCGCTGGAAGCGCCGGCGCTGCACAAGTATCCCATCCTCGCCCTGTATCAGGAATTCTTGCGGGCCCACGGCGCGCTGGCGGCGCTCATGTCCGGCAGCGGTTCGACGACCTTCGCCGTGGTTGAGGACCCAGCCCAGGGCGAGGCTTTGGCGGAGCAGTTCAAGCAGAAGTTCGGTGCGGTTTGCTGGACGGCGGTGGTTCCGGTTGCCCCGGAGCAGCAGCGTTGATCGCAACGCCGGCCGGCGCTCCCAAGATGATTTCTATGCAACTGCAAGCAGCAGCAGCCCGCGCGACGCGACGCGCGGCCCGGGCCTGCGCCACCATCAGCGGCGCGGCTGGATTGATCGCGGGCCTTCTCTGGCTTCTCGGCCATCGCTTCACCAGCATCGGCGGATCGGATTTCCTGCCGATGTCGACCAGCCTGGCTTGGTTCCTGGTTGTACTGGGGGCCGGGGGGCTGGTGTTTGCCGCCTGGCCCGCCGAGGTCCGCAACCTGCAACTGGCCCAACGCGAGCGGGACCTGCTCTCTCAACGACTCGCCCTCCTAATGGACAGTCTGGACGATGTGGTGATGCTCTCTGATTCGCAGAGTCGCATTGTCGAAGTCAACCGCCGAGCTGAAGCGGTTTACGGGTATTCGGTGGCAGAACTGCTCCAGATGAGGTTGCCAGAGTTGCGGGCCCCGGAATGCCGCGCAGCGTTCGCCTCGGATCGGGCGCGACATGAGGCCGAGGACTCCGTGGTTTTTCAGACCTTGCACGAGCGCAAGGATGGCTCGCATTTCCCGGTGGAGATCAGCAGCCGGCGGGTGGAGATCGGCGGGGAACGGTTCCGCCTGGGCGTCCTCCGCGACATTACCGGACGCCGACGGGCGGAGGCGGCGTTGCTCAACAGCGAACGCAGCTATCACGAAATCTTCAATGCAACGACCGAGGCTATCTTCGTACATGACGCGCGAACCGGCCAGTTGCTGGATGTTAACGAGCCGATGCTCAAGATGTACGGCTACGCCGCCCGGGAGGAAGTGCTGAAACGCAGCGCCGCGGAGCTCAGCGCCAACGATTCGCCCTTCACCGAGCAGAAAGCCCACGACCACCTGGCAAAGGCCGTGGCGGAAGGGCCCCAAGTCTTCGAGTGGCACGCGCGGCGGCAAAGCGGTGATTTGTTTTGGGTCGAGGTATCGCTCCGCGCCACCCACATCGGTGGAGAGGATCGGGTGCTGGCGGTGGTCCGCGACATCACGCTGCGCAAGCAGGCGGAGGCTGAACGCAACCGGCTCGTCGCCATCCTTGAGCGCACCCCTGACTTCGTTGAAGTCTCCGATCTCCAGGGCCAGACGCTGTACCTGAATGCCACGGGACGCCGGCTTTGCAATGGCGGGGCCAGCGCTTCGGTTGCTCAGCGGCACAGCTCCGAGTTGTATCCCGCCTGGGCCTCGGAACGCGTGCGGGAGGAAGGATTGCCCGCCGCGCGCGCGAACGGGCTCTGGGTGGGCGAAACCGCGCTGTTGACCGGCACTGGCATCGAGTTGCCCGTCTCCCAAGTGATCATTGCCCACAAGGACGAGCGCGGTGAGGTGACGCATTACTCGACGATCATGCGCGACCTGAGCGAGCGCAAACGCCTCGAGCAGGCGCTGCGTCAAAACGAGGAACGACTGCGCACGATCATCGAACATTCGAACCAACTCCACTACGCCCACACGCCGGAACATGTGCTCACCTACGTCAGCCCGCAGAGCCGGGAGATTTTCGATTGCGAACCCGAGGAGGCGCTGGTGCGCTGGACGGAGTTTGTCACCGACCACCCCGTCAACGCCGAAGGGTTCAAGCACACGGAGGAAGCCATTCGCACCGGCCAACGCCAACCGCCTTATGAACTGGAACTGGCCACCGCCAGGGGGCGTAAACTGTGGGTGGAGGTGGACGAGTCACCGGTCGTGCTTCGGGGCAAGGTCGTGGCCATCGTCGGCGCGCTGACCGACATCACGACGCGCAAACGCTTCGAACAGGTGGTCCAATGCTTAACGCGCCTCGGACGTGGGCTCGGCGTCGCGAGCGCGGCGGACCAGGCGGCCCAGGCCCTGTCCGATGCCGCCCAGGAATTGCTGGGGTGGGATGCCTGTTTTCTCGAGGTTCGCTCGCCGGATCTGCGGCGCGCCCAGTTCGTGCTGAATTTTGACACGATTCAAGGATGCCGCGTGGCTGTGCCAGCCGTGGCGCAGGACGCCATCACCCCCATCGAGCGCATTGTGATGGAGCAAGGGCCGCAGTTGGTCCTGCGCGAGCCGGAGACAAAAGCGATGTTCGTCCCGTTCGGTGACAAGGATCGCCCGTCTCTTTCCCTGCTTTACGTCCCGTTGCGGCATCAAGGGCGGTATCTGGGCATGTTCTCGGTCCAAAGCTACACGCCCCGCGCCTATGATCCGGGCGCACTGGACCTGCTCCAGACGCTGGCCGACCACACCGCCGGCGCATTGGAACGGCTGCGGACCGAGCAGGCTCTGCGCGTGAGCGAAGTTGCCTATCGCCGGCTTCATGAAACCATGCGCGACGCCTTTGTCCAGACGGACATGGAGGGACGCATTCACGACAGCAACCGGACTTTCCAGGAAATGGTTGGCTACTCGGGCGAGGAGTTGCGTCAGACGACGTACCAAGCCCTCACACCGCCGCGCTGGCACAATTCCGAGCGGCGCCTGGTTCAAGAGCAGATTCTGCCCCACGGCCATTCCGAGGTTTACGAGAAGGAATACGTTCGCAAGGATGGCACGGTCTTCCCGGTCGAGTTACACACCTTCCTGCTGCGGGATGAGGCCGGCGAACCTCACGGCATGTGGGCGATCGTGCGGGACATTACCGAGCGCAAACGCGCCGAGGCCGCGCTTCAGGAGTCCGAGCAGAAATTTCGCAACATTGTCCAATCATCCCCGCTGGGCATGCACATGTACGCGCTGACCTCTGACGAACGACTCGTTTTCACCGGCTGTAATCCTGCCGCGGAGAAGATGCTGGCGGTCGCGCACGAGCCATTCGTCGGCAAGGAAATCCTGGAGGCCTTTCCCGGGCTGCAGAAAACTGAAATCCCACAGCGCTACCGCCGCGCCGCCTTGGAGGGAGAGCCTTGGCAGAGCTCGCTGGTTGAGTACCAAGACCAGCGACTGAAGGGTGCGTTTGAGGTCTTCGTGTTCCAGACCGCGCCACGCCAGATAGCAGTCATGTTTCAGGAAATCACAGCGCGGAAGGAGGCCGAGGAGGCCCTGCGCGCCAGCCAGCGCTTTCTCGCCAAAGCCCAGGAGGTCACCCGCCTCGGCTGTTACGATTTCGACGTGGCCACCGGTCAATGGTTCGCCACCCGGATGCTGGAGGAGGTTTTCGGGTTGCCCTCAACGTATCCCAGGACGGTGGACGGTTGGCTGCAATTGATCCATCCCGAGGATCGCGAGGGAATGCGCAGCCACTTGATGGGACACGTGCTGCGAACAGGGCAGCGGTTCGAGAAGGAATACCGCATCGTTCGTCCTGCCGACGGTCAGGTGCGTTGGGTCGCTGGTATGGGCGAGTTGGAATTCGATACCGCCCATCGTCCGGTGCGGATGATCGGCACGATCCAGGACATCACCGACCGGAAGGCGACGGAGGAGCGCCAACGCCAACTCGCCGCGGCCAATGAGCAACTGCTCAAGAACCTTCAGTTGCATTTCAATTCCATGCCAGTCGGCTGCATCGTCACGTTGCCGAACGTGACGGTCATGGATTGGAACCCCGCGGCGCAACGCATCTTCGGCTTTTCGCGCGCCGAAATGCTGGGCCAGCGTCCGTTGCATCGCATCTTTCCGCCCGCCACCCGCAAAGCCATGGAACAGTTTATCGCGGGGCTGCTCGAAGCGAGCGATACGCGCACCGCCCGGTACAAGAACCTGACCCGGGATGGTCGCACCATCGTCTGCGACTGGCACGGCACGCCGCTGCGAGACGATGTCGGACGCGTCGTCGGAGTGCTGGCCATGGTCCAGGACATCACCGAGCGCTTGCGCGCGGAAGCGGCTCTGCGCGAATCCGAACGACGGCTCTCCACGATGATCGCCAACCTGCCTTCGGGATTCGCCTACCAGTGCGCCAATGACCGCGACTGGACGATGCGATTCATCACGGACGGCGTCAGAGCCCTCACTGGCTGTACGCCCGAAGACTTCACCTCCGGCAAACAGCACTGGAATGACCTGATTCACCCCGCTGACCGCGAGCGGGTCTGGCACGAGATCCAGGCGGCGCTGTCCGCCCGGTCTCCCTACCAACTCGAGTACCGCCTCCAGGTTGCCGATGAGGTCGAGCGCTGGGTGTGGGAACAGGGCGCCGGCGTCTTCAACTCGGAAGGGGAAGTTGAAGCGCTGGAAGGCATGGTGGTGGATATCTCCGCCCGCAAGCACGCGGAGGCGGCCGCGCGTGAATTCTCCGGTCGCCTGCTCGCCGCGCAGGACGAGGAACGCCGGCGGCTCGCGCGTGAATTGCATGACACCACGGCGCAGACCATTGCCGCCCTCTGCATGAACCTCACCATGCTGGGCGCGAAACTGCCGCCCGCAGATCCCGCCGCCACCCAGTTGCTGGCCGACGCTGCCGGGTTGGGTGAACGTGCCGGACAGGAAATCCGCACCATCGCCTACTTGTTGCACCCGCCGATTCTCGAGCACGTCGGGCTGGCGGGCGCCATTCGGGAATTCGCCGCGGGCTTCGGTCGCCGCAGCGGCATCGCGGTGAGTGTGGAGATCGCCCCCGGCGTCACACGCCATTCACCGGAGATCGAACTGGCGTTGTTGCGGATTGTGCAGGAAAGCCTGGGCAACGTGCATCGCCACTCGGGCAGCCCCACCGCCATCATCCGGCTGCGGCAGGCCGCCGGCGAAATCGTGCTCGACGTGGCCGATGTTGGAAGGGGTTTCCCGGTGACTGGCGCCGGAAGAAGCGAAGCGGGTCAGATCGGCGTGGGCATCGCCGGTATGCGCGAGCGGCTGCGTCACTTGGGAGGCCATTTGGAAATCTCTTCCGGGCCGGGAGGCACGATCCTTCGCGCCATTTTGCCATCGCCGCCGCCCACCGAGCCTGGAGAGAATTGAGGCGCGAGCACGAGCGGCCGATCCCATGAAGACATTGAGCATCCTCCTGGCGGACGATCACGAGGTCGTGCGGCGGGGTTTGCGCGCCGTTCTGGCCGAGCGTCCGGACTGGGCGGTTTGCGGCGAGGCCAGCACCGGGCGGCAGGCGGTTAAACTGGCCCGGGAGTTCGGCCCGGACGTCGTCGTCATGGACCTCACCATGCCGGAGTTGAATGGGCTGGAAGCCACGCGTCAAATCCGGGAGGCATTGCCAGACACCGAGGTGCTGATTCTCACCATGCATGCGGGTGAGGAACTCGTTCGCGAAGTTCTGGCGGCGGGGGCGCATGGCTTTGTGCTGAAGTCTGATGCTGGCAAGTCACTCATCGCTGCCATCGAGGCGCTCGCCCGGCGTGAGCCCTTCTTCACCTCCCGGGTTGCGGAAGCGGCGCTCCGTGATTGTCTTCCCCCGGGAGCGTCGGCCAGAGCGTCGGAGTCCAGCGCGCTCACACCGCGCGAACGCGAGGTCGTGCAGTTGGTTGAGTAAGGAAAAATCACGAAGGAACTTGCCGACCATTTGGTCATCACGTTTAAGACAGCCGAAACCCATCGCTCGAACATTATGCGCAAACTGGGCCTCCGCTCCGTCAGCGAGGTGGTCCGCTATGCCATCCGCAATCACTTCGTCGAACCCTGAGCCTCAGCTCTCAGCCACACTCGCGGGCGCTTGATTCCCACCCTGACGGCCTCATGCTCTCACGACCGGCGTGACGGGGGCGCGTGGCGCAACCGGCTGTTGGTGAACCCGTAGATCAGGTAGAAGAAGAGCCCAACCCCCAACCAGATGAAGAACCGCCACCAGGTCGTCCACGGCAGTTCGATCATCAGCCAGGCGCATGAGGCGATCGCCATCAACGGCACGAACGGGACCCACGGCGTGCGGAACGGACGCGCCCGGCCTGGTTCCTTCACCCGCAGCACGATGATGCCCGCCGCCACCAGCACGAACGCAAAGAGTGTTCCGATGTTGCAGAGCTCCACCACCTCATTGATGTTCGTCACCGCCGCAAACCCAGCCACGGCCACGCCGGTCAGGATCGTGGTCACATGAGGCGTGCGATACTTCGGATGCACCTTCGCCGCCCATTGCGGCAACAGACCGTCGCGCGCCATCGAGAAAAAGATCCGCGGCTGGCCGAGTTGAAACACCAGCAGCACGGACGTCGTGGCGAACACGGCGCCGAACGAAATGACGCCGGCCGTCCAGTTCATGCCGCGTTCCTGGAAGGCCATCGCCAGCGGGTCGGCGACGCCTGAGAAGCGGTCCCATTTCACCATGCCGGTCAGCACCAGGGCCACCGCCACGTAGATGACGGTGCAGACCGCAAGGCTGGCGAGGATGCCGATGGGCATGTTCCGCTGCGGATCGCGCGTCTCCTCCGCCGCCGTCGAAATCGCATCAAAACCGATGTAGGCAAAAAAGATGATGGCTGCCGCGCTGGAAATGCCAGCAAACCCTGTTGGCGCAAACGGCGTCCAGTTTTCCGGCTTCACGTAAAAGGCCCCCACGCCGACGAACAAACCGATGACCAGCAGCTTCACAATGACCATCGCGCTGTTGAACGTGGCACTCTCCCGGATGCCGCGCACCAGCACCCAGGTGATCAAAGCCACGATCAGCACCGCGGGCAGGTTGAAGACGATCGGCAGGCCGAGGAATCTCGGCGCGTGCTCCAGCGCGGCGCCGTTGCGGAGGACGGTTGCGCCCAGAGTGCTCAGGTCCAGTCCGCTGGCTTTCGCCGCGGCGATCTCCTTCGCCGCTTGCAGCGCGGAGCGCACATCGGTTCCGAGCCAGGCCGGCCAGTGGAAGTTCAACCCCGCCAGCAGGCTCTGGAAATAATCGGACCAACCGATGGCCACCGCCACATTGCCGACCGCGTATTCGAGGATCAAATCCCAGCCGATGATCCAGGCGAGGAGTTCGCCGAGCGTGGCATAGGCGTAAGTGTAAGCCGACCCGGAAACCGGCACCATGGCGGCGAACTCGCAATAACACAGCGCGGCAAATCCACACGCGAGCGCCACGAGGACAAAGGAAAGCACCAGCGCCGGCCCCGCGCCGATGTGTTCCGAACCACCCGCCGCCGCCGTGCCCACGGTTGAGAAGATTCCGGCGCCGATGATTCCACCCACCCCCAGCAAAGTGAGGTGAACCGGTCCCAGCGCGCGCTTGAGTTGGTATTGCGGCTCGACGGTTTCGTGAACCAGTGAGTCGAGCGACTTGCGTTGAAACAGTCTTGACCAGGGCATGATGGCGCGCACAGCAGATTTGAGTGGGGAGGCCAGTTCAAGCGAAAAGTGGAATAATCCCAGACGTCGCTGCGTCTGAAGTCTGCCCGCCCGGCTGCACGTCACCAACCTGCGATAGATGGAATCTCGGCCGTGTCAGCGTTGACTTAACTCCGCGAGTTTTCGTTCCGCCCGCCCATCGTCAATCACCGCCGCCGCCAGTTCCCAGCCTGCCGCCACGGACCGCACGGCGCCGGCCACGAACAACGCCGCGCCGGCATTCAACAGCACGGCGTCGCGTTTTGGCCCGCGCTCCTCGCCGCGCAGTACTCGCCGGATGATGTCCGCGTTGACCTGCCGGTCGCCGCCGCGCAGATCGGCGAGGGCAGCGGGCTGCAACGGGAATTGGGAGGGATCGAGCCGGGTGGAAGCAAATCCGTGTTCCTGGTAGAACTCGGCCACCGTGTTGTCTCCGAGCGTCGAAAGCTCGTCCAGATGAGCGATCGTCGCCGCGGACTTGAAGCCGGGGGCGGAGGCGACGGCGATCGGGACCGTGCCGCACACGACCATCGCGCGCCGCATCCCGAGGGATTGCAGGACGCGGGCCAGCGGTTCGCAAAGCTCGGGGCGCGGCACGCCAATCAGCGCTGCCGACGGGCGGGCGGGGTTGAGCAACGGGCCGAGAAAGTTGAAGATCGTCCGCTGTCCGCGCTCGCCACAGAGCTTGCGCGCCGGGCCGATGTGCTTGAACGCCGGGTGGTACTTGGGCGCGAAGAAGAAAGCGAAACCACGCTCGCGTAATGCGTGGGCGGCGTCCTCCGGGCCCAGGTCGAACGGCACGCCCAACGCCTCCATCACGTCCGCGCTGCCGACGTTGGAGGTGACCGCCCGGTTCCCGTGTTTGGCCACCGCCACACCCGCCGCAGATGCGACGAGAGCCACGGTGGTGGAGATGTTGAAGGTGCTGAGATGATCGCCGCCCGTGCCGACCACGTCGAGAATCTCGCGCGCCCCGCGCCAAGCCGCGTCAATCGGTGGCGTCACGGACCGCTCGCGGAGTTCGCGGGCGAACGCGGCGATCTCCTCCGGCGTTTCGCCCTTGCCGGTCAGCGCGATCAGGAAGTCAGCTTTGGTTGTTGCAAGGACGGCTTCGTCCACCAGGAAGTTCACCGCCTCCCGCACTTGGGGCTCGGTCAGCGACTGCGAGGCGGCAACGTGTTGGGTCAATTTGTCGAGCACGGGCGGAAGTTACCGCCCGGTCTCCGGGCCAAAAAGCC
>CAYJNU010000018.1:32813-36495 GCA_964371005.1 uncultured Verrucomicrobiota bacterium
CAAAAAGCCTAAAGTGGCGGCTGGTTGGACGGTGATCGCGGAGCTCAAGTCAGTCAAGTCAGTCTGGCGGAGGATTCCGCTTTCGCGCGGCGGGTAAGGACCTAAACTCAACACGTGACGGTTTTGGAAATCATCCAACGCAGTGCCGACTTCCTGACCAAGAAAGGGGTGGAGTCGCCGCGCTTGCAGGCGGAACTGCTGCTGGCCCACGTCCTGAAGCTGCCGCGGATGAAGCTCTACCTGAACTTCGAGCGGATCCTCGCGCCGGCGGAGATGGACACGCTCCGAGAGATGGTGAAACGCCGCGGCCAGCGCGAACCCCTGCAACACATCGTCGGCTCGACTTCCTTCTGCGGCTTTGAGATCGCCGTGACCCGGCACGTGCTGGTGCCACGACCGGAAACCGAAATTCTCGCCGAGCTGGGCTGGGGATTTCTCTCCACCCTCAACTCTCATCCCGCAACTTGCCTCGACTTTGGCACAGGGAGCGGCTGCCTGGCGATCGCCCTCGCGGCGAAATGTCCACCGGCGCGAGTTACGGCGTTGGAAGTCTCAGCGGAGGCCCTGACGATCGCGCGCCAAAACCTAGCCCGCCATGGCTTGGCAGAGCGCGTTCAGCTTGTTCAAGGTGACGGCTTTGCCGGGTTGCCAGCGGGCGCAAGCTTCGACTTGATCGTCAGCAACCCGCCGTACATTCCGTCGGCCGAAATCGCGACGCTGGAGCCCGAGGTGCGCGATTTCGATCCACGCGGAGCGCTGGACGGCGGGCCCGATGGTCTGGATTTCATGCGCCGGCTGGCGATCGAGGCGGGGGCGTTCCTCGCAACGGGCGGGCGCTTGATGCTGGAGTTCGGCGACGGCCAGGCCGATGCAGCCCGGGAACTCTTTGCCCGTCAGAACTGGATTGTGGATTCGATCAGGGAGGACTACAGTCAGCGCGCGAGATTTCTGATTGCGCGGCGGGATTGAGTTCGATCCGGCGCGGGCGGTTCGGACTCGCTGGTTCGAGTTTTCATGGACAAGTTTCTCATTAAAGGCGGCGTACCGCTTCACGGCGAAGTAGCCATCAGCGGGGCCAAGAACGCGGCGCTGCCCATCATGGCGGCGGCGCTCCTCACGCGCGAGCCGTGCGTCATCCGGCGCGTGCCCAACCTGACCGACGTGCGCTTCATGGGCCAGATTCTCAACTGGCTCGGCGCCAAGGTGAGCTGGGAGGGCGATGTCGTCCGCGTGCAGGCGAACAAGATCAAAGGCGTCGGCGACTACGACCTCATCCGCAAGATGCGCGGCTCGATTTGCGTCATGGGGCCGATGCTGGCACGGCTAAGGACCGCGAGTGTGTCGCTGCCCGGCGGCTGTGTGATCGGAGCGCGGCCGATTAACCTGCACTTGAAAGGCTTTGAAGCGCTGGGGGCGCGCATCACCATCGCCGGCGGTTACGCCGAGGCCAGGGCGAAGAAGCTGATCGGCGCGGATATCTTCTTGGGCGGGCGCGCGGGGCCGACCGTGTTGGGCACGGCCAACGTGATGATGGCCGCGACCCTCGCGGAAGGCATCACCGTCATCGAAAGTGCCGCGTGCGAACCGGAGGTCGTGGACCTGGCGAACTTCCTGAATGCGATGGGCGCCAGGGTTTCCGGCGCCGGCAGCCCGATCATCACCATCCACGGGGTCAAAGAACTCCATGGCGCCGAACACGAAGTCATCCCCGACCGCATCGAAGCAGCGACCTACCTTATTGCAGGTGCCGCCACCAACGGCGAAGTCACGGTCAAAGGGGCCCATGCCGGTCATCTTTCGGCAGTGCTGGACAAGCTCCGCGCCGCGGGGGTGCGCGTGGAACGCAGCGGCACGGCGCTCGTCGCCCGGCGCAACGGGAAACTCAAGCCGGTGGACATCACCACCCTGCCGTACGCCGGTTTCCCAACCGACGTGCAAGCCCAGATGATGGCGCTCCTCACGCTCGTCCCCGGCATCAGCATCATCACCGAACGGATCTTCGAGTCGCGCTTCATGCATGTCAGTGAGTTGACGCGGCTGGGTGCGGATATTGAAATCGAGGGCCCGAGTGCGATCGTGAAGGGCGGACGCCCGTTAAGCGGCGCGCCAGTGATGGCGAGCGACCTGCGCGCATCGGCGGCGCTGGTGATTGCCGGCCTGGCGGCCCGCGGCACGACGCATGTCAACCGCGTCTATCACATTGACCGCGGTTACGAGGACATTGACGGCAAGTTGCGCCAGCTCGGCGCCCGTATCGAACGCGTTCAGGAATCATGACCAAGTTCATCGGGGCAGCGGTCATCATCGTTGTTCTGTACGTCGCCTATCATCTCTTCGTGTATTGGGAGCGGGCGCTCGACGAGAAGGACGCGAAGGAAGCCGCGCCGAAGTTGGTGGTCCAGGGTGACCAACTCAGCGGCCTGCCCAGCCAACTTGAGGCTTCCCTGCGGACGGCGCAGCAGGCCGGGCTCGGCACGTTCCGCAAATGGCTGGAGATTTACGGCCCGTCCGTTCAAGACCCGCGGAAAGCGTGGATCGAACTCGATTTCTGCGTGGCGGTCTCGCGCGATGATCCGAAAGAGGCGCGGCGTGTGTTCGCAGCCGTGAAGCAGCGCGTGAAACCCGGCTCGCCGGTTTACGCGCGCATCAAGCAGTTGGAATCGTCTTACGAGTAGCGACCAGCGCGTTGCTTGATCCCTGCGCCCCGCCGCCGATATCTGCCGAACGTCCTCCCGCCAAATCCGACTCCGTTATGATTGCCGCACGGTAGCAGCCGACGGAAGCAACTTGGCGCGCCCGCCTCCCGCTCGCCATCGCCGCCGCGCACGTGGGCCTGGCCGCGCTGCTGAAAGACGACACCCAACGCGCGCCTCGCCAGGGACACACCCGTGATCCCCAGCCCCACCACCCGCTGCCGAAACTCCGTTGCCCGGTCCCCCGGTCGCACCGTGCGCAGATACGGAAACAGCGCCCCCACCTGCGGGCGTCGCCGCAAGATCGCTTCCACTTCCGCCCCAAACCGGATCAACGCTGGCTTGATCCCCGCGCGCCCTTTCAGCTTTTTGCGCGAATAACAAATCGTCCGCTGCCGCCAATCAATGTCCTCCACCCGCAGATGCGCCGCATCCGATTGCGCCGCCCCCGTATGCCAGCGCAATTCGTAGAAGTCGCAGCGTTCGTCATAGTACAGTCCGTGGCTGTTTCGTGAACCCTGGTTGCGCTCCGCCGCCGCGGTTTCGGCCTCAATGATCCTGCCATGTTCCGCCGCCGTGATCGCCCGCTTCGTCTTAAACACGGGTTTCAAAGCGTTGCCTGGCAATTACATTTATGCCGGGCAGGAAGAGGACGGGAGTTGGATTCCCATCTACATTGCGGCCACCCGGGATTTGCACCAGCGGCTGGAGGGGCACGTGACGCTGGTTGACGCCATGGCGAACGGCGCCACCCATCTCCATGCCCATTATTGTACCGCTGGGCAGGGAGCTCGCTGCACGGAGGAAAGGGACCTCGTTGCCCGCTGGCAACCGGTCTGCAATGACCCGGTCGAAACCTGACCTGAGGCTAGCCCAGTCCCGCCTTCCAATGGCCCGCCCGCCACGGACCCTCCGCTTTCGCGATTTCAGTTTTAAGAATCCGCGTCCATCAGCGGTTCCCCCTTCTGAGCCCGTCCGCGTTTCCGCTT
>CAYJNU010000019.1:0-36020 GCA_964371005.1 uncultured Verrucomicrobiota bacterium
CCCCCAACCCGGAGCTGCTGTTGCGCGGCTACGAGCGGGCCGGGCTGACGGTGAATTTCATCCGTGCGCTCATTGACGGCGGCTTCGCTGACCTGCATCACCCGGAGTATTGGGACCTCGCCTTCGCGCTGAAATCGCCGCTCGCAGAGGAATATCACCGGATGGTCCAATCGATCACCGAGTCGCTGCGTTTTATTGAGGCGCTCACCGGTGGCCCGGCGCCGGAAATGGACCGCGTGGATTTCTACACCAGCCACGAGGGCCTGCATTTGCATTACGAGCAAGCGGTAACCCGCCAGGTGCCGCGGCGCGAAGGGTGGTACAACCTCGGCACGCATTTCCCGTGGATCGGCAACCGCACCCGGGCGCTCGACGGCGCGCACGTGGAGTACTTCCGCGGCCTCCGCAATCCCATCGCCGTCAAGATCGGCCCGCCGATCACGCCGGACGAAACGCTCGCCTTGTGCGACGCGTTGAATCCGGCGAACGAACCGGGGCATCTGACGCTGATCGGGCGGTTTGGCCTGGCTCGCGTGGCGAAGGAATTGCCGCCGATCGTCCAAGCCGTTCAGTCGGGCGGCCAGCAAGTCCTCTGGGTCTGCGATCCCATGCACGGCAACACCGAAACCACCAGCACCGGCATCAAGACGCGACGCTTCGAGCAAATTCTGGCAGAACTGGAGACGACGGCCAGAATCCTGACTGACGCTGGCGCACACTTGGGCGGCGTCCACTTCGAGTTGACCGGCGACAACGTAACCGAGTGCATCGGCGGCACGTGCGGTTTGACCGAAGCCGATCTCACGCGCGACTACCGCAGCCGCGTGGACCCGCGCCTGAACTACGAGCAGTCACTGGAGATGGCCCTGCGGCTGGCGCAATTGCTGGGCCGGCGGGAGAAGTGACCGCGCCGCCAGCACGGTGGGGAATGTGGGCAGCGAGTGACCCGCGTGATTTGCCCTCATTTCTCCATGAACCAACCTGCGTTTGGAGTCCCGGCTTTAGCCGGTTTGGGCCGCGCGCACCGGCTGAAGCCGGAACTACGAACGTGCCCCGCCGGTCGCAAACGCTGTGCGTTCTTTGGCGTAACGCACCAGCCACCGCTCAGTGGGTGCGCTACACCGATTTCAGCAGCGCTTCGGCGTGCTTGCGCGCGGCGTCCGTCTGGCCGCCCAGCATCCGGGCCAGTTCGGTGACGCGGGATTTCTGATCCAGCAACCGGATTTCGGAAAGCGTGCGTCCAGCCTTTACCTGCTTGGTCACCAGATAATGCGCGTCCGCCGGTGCAGCCACTTGCGCCAGATGCGTGATGCAGAGGACCTGCCGTTTGGCGGCGATCTGTTTCATCTTCTCACCGACGGCGTTCGCGGTTTCACCACCCACGTTGGCGTCCACCTCGTCGAACACCAGCACGGGGATTTCATCCTCGGCGGCCAGCACGGTCTTGAGCGCCAACATCACGCGCGCGAGTTCGCCGGACGACGCGATGGCGCGCAGCGGCTTTGCCGGCTCGCCCGGGTTGGGGGCGAATTGGAACTCGAGGGTGTCAAAACCTTGCGTGGTGCGTGGCGCTGAACGCAGCCCGTCCGCTTCGGACATCGTGGTTAGAACGATGTCGAACTTGCTTTGCTGAAAACCGAGATCCGCCAGTTGCCGGCCCACCGCCTTGCTGAGTTGCGGAATCACCTTGCGCCGCCGCGCGGAAAGCTGCTGGCCAGCGCGCCAGAGTACCGCCTCGACTTGCTGCAACTCACTGTTGAGCCGGGCCAGTTCCGCGTCGCGCTGTTCCAGACTCCGGAGTCTGCGGTTCGCTTCGTCGCCGAACGTCAGGACATCCGCGAGCGAGGCGCCGTATTTGCGCTTGAGCGACTGGATGAGGTTGAGCCGCTCCTCCAGTTCCTGCAACCGTGCGGGGTCCAGGTCCACCTTGTCGGCGTAATGGGAAAGCGCCCCTTGCAGTTCGCGCAGCGCGGCGACGGCCTGCTCATGCAGACTCGCGAGCGGCGCCGCGGAGGCGTCCACGCGCTGAAGTTCCTGTAACGCGCGGCCCACGATGCCGGCTTGCGTGAGGAGCGAGGCTTCGTTTTCAGAAAGCAAATCGAGCGCGGTCTGGCTGAGCTGGAGCAGCTTCGCGGCGTTGCTGGCACGGTGATGTTCCTGCGTAACTTGCCGCTCTTCGTCCGGCAGCAGCCGCGCGGCTTCAATCTCTCTCACCTGAAAGCGCAACAGGTCGAGTTGCTGGGCGTAGGTCTGCTCGTCCACGATGAGGGCGGCTTTCTCCGCCTCCAATGCCGTGCGCTGCTGAACGAGTTTGCCGAAAGCCTCCCGCTCCGGCTCCAGCCCGCCGAAGGCATCGAGGATGCCGAGCTGCTTTGCCGGATGCAGCAGCGACTGATGCTCGTGCGGGCCGTGCATGTCCACGAGCCACTCGCCAATCGTGGCCAGCACATTGAGCGTGGTGGGCGAGCCGTTGACGAACTGACGGTTTGCACCGGCGGCGGTGAAAGTGCGCTTGAGGACCAATTGATGATCCTCGCACGGTTCGAGGCCGTTCTCGTCGAGGAAACTTACCAAGGGGGCTTTGAGCTTCGCCACCTCGAACATCGCTTCCACCGTGCAACTGTCCGCGCCGCTGCGGATGAGCGTGCGATCGGCGCGCTCGCCCAGGACCAGGGTCAACGCCCCGATGAGAATGGACTTGCCCGCGCCGGTTTCGCCGGTGATGACGTTGCAGCCGGCGGCCAACTCGAGGGTGAGGTCTTCCACCAGGGCGAGGTTTTTGATGCGCAGCGTGGTCAACATGCTAGAGTTCGCGGGCTCAGTTTGGTCGGTTGGGCGGTGGTTCGGCAAAAGAAAAGTACGTAAATGGCGTTTTCATTCACTTTCCTCGGCAGCGGCACTTCACAGGGGGTGCCGGTCATCGGCATGGATTACCCGCCGGCATTTCTGGCGAACCCGAAAAACCATCGAACCCGCCCCTCAATTTACGTGGCCACGGACACGGCAAAGTTCGTCGTGGACACGACGCCGGATTTTCGGACGCAGGTGTTGCGCGAGAATCTCCGTTGGCTGGACGCTGTCCTGTTCACGCACGGCCACGCGGATCACATCATGGGCCTGGATGATTGCCGGCGCTTCTGCGATCTGCGGGGTGGGAAGGCGCTGCCGATTTACGCGGATGCGGCCACGATGGCGGATTTGCGGCGTGTGTTTGGCTACGCCTTTCACAACGGACCCTGGCCCCGGGGCTACTTCATCCCAGAGGAACACGTCTTTGCTGGTCCGTTCGAGCTGGGCGATTTGCGCATTGCGCCCTTGCCCTTGCCCCATGGCCGGTTCACGAGCAACGGGTTCTTGTTCGAGCAAGACGGCGTTAAACGGCTGGCCTACCTGAGTGACTGTCAGGAAGTCACACCGGCGGCGTTGGCACAGATCGCCGGCGTCGAGGTGGCGGTGCTGGATGCGTTACGCCTCAAGCCCCATCCCACGCATATGTGCCTGGACGAGGCGTTGACGGCGGCCCGGCGGATCGGCGCGGGGCGCACCTACCTGACGCATCTGACGCACGATTACGATCATGACGTGACCAACGCCGAACTGCCCGCCGGCGTGCAACTGGCGTTCGATGGATTGAGGGTTAACTTCCCAGTGACATGAAACGCGTTGCTTGGATTCTTGGGACCGCGATGTTGACGCTCGCCGGAGCGGAGAGTTGCGCCCACGCGGGCGGCGAGGAGGTCGTCGTCATCTACAACACCGCCGTGCCGGAATCCAAAGTCGTGGCGGATGATTATGCGAGAAAGCGTGCGGTGCCGGCACAACAGGTTTTCGGATTCAAGCTCAGCACCGGCAGCGATATGTCCCGGGCGGAGTATCGCGACGTCTTGCTGCGACCGCTGGTGAAAGCGTTGACAAATGCCGGGCTGGCGAAGTTTGGCACCGTACCGCCGACCGGTGCCAACGGGAAAGCCTTGCCCGCCGAGCGCCGCATTACCGAAGCGAAGTTCCGCTACGCGGTGCTGTGCTATGGCGTGCCGTGGCGGATCAAGCTGGATACCGGATTGTACGAACCCGAAGCCGATACGACGCGTTCGGAACTGCGTCGCAACGAAGCGGCGGTGGATTCCGAGTTGGCGTGTCTGCCCCTCTGCGAGCGCCCATATCCGCTTGTGGGGCCGCTGGGTAATCCGTTCTACGCGACCACCAACGCGGCGGGAATGCACCCAACGAACGGACTGTTGATGGTGGCGCGTCTCGACGGTCCCACGCCGGAGATCGCACGCGGCCTCGTGGACAAGGCGCTGGAGGCGGAGCGGGACGGCTTGTGGGGGCGGGCTTATTTTGACCTTCGCGGGAACGTGGAGCCGGGCTTGAAGCAAGGGGAGGAGTGGTTGGGCAACGCCGCCCAGGTTTGCCGGCAGCTTGGGTTTGAAACCGTCGCAGACACCAACGCAGATGTTTTCCCCACGGGTTTTCCCATGAGTCAGGTCGCGTTCTACGCGGGCTGGTATCGCGAAAATGCGTGCGGGCCGTTTGCGCTTCCGAGCGTCGAATTCATGCCGGGCGCGTTCGCCTACCATCTGCACTCGTTCAGCGCCGCCGATTTGCACAGCGCCACGCAACATTGGGCAGGGCCGTTCCTCGCCAAAGGCGTGACGATCACGATGGGCTCGGTTCAGGAGCCTTATCTGGGAGGTACGCCGGACATCTCCGTATTCGCGGCCCGGCTGATCTTCCAAGGGTTCAGCTTCGGAGAAGCCGCCTACGCGGCGGAAAACGCGCTCTCCTGGCAAACCACGGTGGTTGGCGACCCGCTTTACCGACCCTACGGTCGCCGGTTGCAGGAGTTGCACGACGACCTTGAGCGGCGGCACAGTCCGCTCCTCGCTTGGTCCCACCTGCGCCTCGTGAACGTAAATCTTGTGAACCGAACCTCCGCGGCGGATATGGCGGCCTACATCGAGAACATCGAGGCCACCAACCGCGGTCCAGTGCTCACCGAGAAGCTCGGCGATCTTTACGCGGCGCAAGGGAAGCCGACCTCGTCCGCTTACGCCTACGCCCGGGCGATCCAACTCTCGCCTTCGCCCCAACAGCGGGTGCGGCTTTCGCTGGGCCTGGCAGACAAACTCGCAGCGCTGGGACGGACGGAGGAGGCTCGTGAGGTCTTGGAGAAGTTTCTCGCCGACCGGTCTGATTATCCCGACAAGCCAGCGGTTCAGCGCCGGTTGGCGGCACTGACCGCCGCGCTGAGCGCACCCGCCGCTGCGCGGAATGCTACTGAAGGGAACCGGCTTTCCTCGGCCAGCCCGGGCGCCGTGCGAAAGGAATAGACGTTACCGGCGGGAATAGCCGGCGGCATTTGGGGTGGGGACTGGTCCAAAGGACGCCCCCGGCGCTGTTTTTGCCCCCCAAAAATGTTGCGATTAGGGGTTGCCATCCTGCTGAAAACCTGCATCTTGGCCTCAATCTGTTCGATAGCTTGTCGCTTTCAAGACATGGTGAATCCTCAGGTGAACTTGGTTCAGTGATGATTTTAGACCCGACGAACGGGAACAGTCTGCAGAAAGAAACGGTTAGCCTAGGACAGTTTGACATCACATGAATAGTAAGCTGTTTGTTGGAAATCTTTCCTTCAACACAACCGAGAACGACCTTCAAGACGCGTTTGCCGCTCACGGTACCGTCTCCGAAGTCAACCTGATGATGGACCGCTCGACGGGACGTTCCCGTGGGTTTGCGTTCGTCACCATGAGCACCCCCGAAGAGGCGCAGAAGGCCATTGACGCCATGAACGGCAAATCGGTGGACGGTCGCGCGCTGACCGTGAACATTGCCCGTCCGCGCGAAGAGCGCCCCGGTGGCGGTGGTGGCGGTGGACGGCGTGAGTTTCGCGGCGGTGGCGGTGGCGGTGGTGGTGGTGGTGGCGGCGGTCGCAACCGTTACTAGTTTGGCGGTTTGAGTTTCCGCGAGGTCCGGCGTTGTCGGGCCTCGCCTTTTTTTCCGGCACCGTCCCCGTTCACCGGTCTGTGGGATCGTGTCGTCAGTGGCAGACCGGCGTCTGTGCAGGTCAAGATTAGCCCATGAAGGAAGAACATATCGAAGTCGAAGGACGCATCCAGACCGTGCTGCCGGGCACCATGTTTCGGGTGGAACTCGACAACAAGCATCTTGTGCTCGCCACCATTTGCGGCAAGATGCGCAAACGCTGGGTCCGCCTCACCATCGGGGACCGGGTGAAGATGGAAATGTCCCCCTACGACTTGAACAAGGGCCGCATCACTTGGCGGCTGCGATAGCAGTTCTTTCGCCTCGCTTGGTCAGAAGTCACTGCGATCGAGGATGCCCACGTTCCAACCTCCAGACTGACTCCTTTGGTTCAAAGAAGTCGTGGGACTTCGGTCCGATCAACCCCTCGTCAGTCGGCACTTCGCCTTCCCCCATTAAATCGTCGCCAGGAAAAACCACTTGCTTTGGTCTGGCGGCGGGTGTCCTATCGTGGCCATGAATCTCCCTGCCCAAGCTGCAACGGGAGGAAGCCTGCTTCCTTGGGGATTTGTCTGAGGGGGGCTGGTCGTTTCAGCCCGAAGAACATGGCCATAGCCAGAAACCGAGACTCCGTTCCGGTTTCCTGATTGACTCGGGATCGGCAGTTCCGTGCGGGGGTGAACGAATTCGCCTGGAAAACATCAGATGATTCCCGACGCATCCAGTCTGGCCACGACGCACTGGAGTGTGGTGTTAACCGCGGGGAGCGACAAGGACCCGCGGGCAACCGAATCTTTGGAGCGTCTATGCCGCGACTACTGGCCGCCGCTCTACGCACACGCCCGGTGTCGCGGTCACTCGCCCGAGGATGCCCAAGACCTGACGCAGGAGTTCTTCCGGCGGTTGCTGGAGAAACAGTGGCTGCGCGAGGCGGATCAGCGCCGGGGCCGGTTTCGGTGCTTCCTCCTCACGGCGTTCAACCACTTCCTCGCCAACGAATGGGACCGCGCCCACACGCTCAAGCGCGGCGGCGGCCAGCCACCCCTGCCCTTTGACACGGTGGTCGCGGAGCAGTTGTGCGAGGTGGAAAACGATGGCGGCTTGAACGCGGAGGAACTCTACGAACGCAACTGGGCCCTGCGCCTGCTGGCACAAGTCCGGGACCGGCTGAAGGCGGAATACCTCTCGGGAAGCACGGAGGCCCGGTTTGATTTGCTGGAGCAATTCCTGCCGGGTGAAGACGCGCCGTTGACCTACGTGCAGGCAGCGGCCCGCGCCGGCGTGCCGGAGGGCACCCTCAAGAGCGACGTCCATCGGCTGAAGCAGCGCTACGCTCAACTGTTGCGCGAGGAAGTCGCCCACACCGTGAACGGCCCGGACGAGGTGGACGAGGAACTGCGCCACTTGATGGCAGTGCTGGCCCGCTGAAACAACGAAAGCCACTGCAACTATTCCGGCCGGATGCTTCAGTACTGGGTGAGAACGGATTGAGACCATCGTCATGTCGAGTGTGACGCATTGCACCGAATGCGGGGCGGCCCTGCGGCCCGGCACGTTGGGGAATCGTTGTCCGCGCTGCCTCATCCAATTGGCGCTCGACAGCCCCGACGCTTCGTCACCTGCCCCTCGCCCCTCGCCCCTCGGCACGCGTTTTGGCGATTACGAGTTGTTGGAGAAGATCGCGGAAGGCGGCATGGGCGTCGTGTATCGCGCGCGACAGCTCAGCCTGAACCGGATTGTCGCGGTGAAGATGATCCAGCCCGCGCGCGTGGGCAGCTCGGACATGGTCCTGCGGTTTCGCGCCGAGGCCGAAGCGGCGGCCAGCCTGCATCATCCCAACATCGTCCCCATCCACGAGACGGGCGAATGCGAGGGCCAGTACTTCTTCTCGATGGATTACATCGAGGGCAAAAACCTCGCCGACGAGAAGTGGGCTCTTGGGAAGCCGCTGGTGGAACGCCGTGTCCCGTTTTCTCCGCAGACGGCAGCCGGTTGGTGGTCGTGGACAAAACCCAAACAGCCTACGTCCTGAACGGGCCTGCATCGCCAGACATGCTGCTGGCACCCGGAGTTGGACCGTCACGCCACTGGGCCCTGAGTCGCGATGGGATCAACCGGATGAAAGCGGAAGAATTGGCGCGGCTTGAATCCATGGCTGTTCCAGTCACCAACTCCCTGCCGCATTTGCTGCGGAAGGGACACCTCCAGGAAGACGCGAGAAACTTCGAGGCTGCGTTAGCCAGCTATGGTCAAGCGGTGCAGGTGCTGGAATCGCCGTCAAATCAATGGAGCACGGACCTCGGTCTGGTGCTCAGGCGACGTGCTCGCATACACGAGACACTGGGCCACGTGGCCGAAGGTCGCGCTGACCTCCTGCGGGCGTGTAACATCCCGCCGCGCGACCCCGGTGTCAGCCGCCAGCTTGTGGACTTGACAGACTACTTCAACGCTGGATTTGACGAGGACCGGCTCAATTCCACCGTCACAGGAAACAACCTGGCCACGCTGGAGAAAGGGGTGAGAACGTTTGCTGACGTCTCGTTTGATCTGCGGGGAATCGTGCAACTGACCAGCCCGAAGTTGGCTCTGAGCCGGTCAGAGTACCCTCAGGCCGTAAATCACATCCGCGCTGGACAGAAGGCTCGGCGGCTGCGGTTCTTGCACGGCACGGCCTTTAGCACAGCCGCGGGAACCGAGATCGCTCGTTACGTGATCCACTTCGCTGATGACCGAACGGTGTCTCTCCCTTTGGTATATGGCCGGGACCTGTTGGATTGGTGGAAGCGTCCGTTGGACGACCGGCTTGCCACTCTCGCCTGGGAAGGACGGAACTCGCGGTCACTCGTGCAGTTGTTCATGTTCACTTGGATCAATCCGAACCCTGAAGAAGAGATCCGAGACATAGACTTCATTGCGGCCGGAACTGATGCGGCACCGTTCCTCCTCTCCATCACTGTGGAGTAGGCTGAGGAAGTCAGACTCTCCGCACGTCGGCTGCTACAATTCACCCACCGCACACTTCCTGATCGTCACCAATGTGGAGCGTATCCACGAGTCACAGGACATCTCCCGTTTGCCAGTGGCGCCACTTCCAGGGCGATCCGCCTGTCCCCAGAAAGAAGCGCCTTTGAGCGCGGCGGGCGCACCGAAGTGCAACCCACCGCGCCAGCAAACACTCTCCGTACTGCCCAGTTGCCGGTCGCGACTTTCCGGCGATGCCGCTGCGAGCCTGGCGGTGATGGCTGAGTTGGGGCGCCCGTGCTTCGTGGTGGCTTCGCCTCGCCTGTTTTGCCTAGCGCGCCGTCGTCTGCTGGGGGCGACGCCCGGCCGCAAGTCGCGCGCCCTGGGTTTCGCCGTGTCGGGTCAGGCGGTCGTAGTTCGCATGTCGCTCGGCGTCGGTGGCGAGAATGCCCTGGGCCAGTTCCTCGATCTGCTGGCGCAGGCTCTGGGAACCAGTGCCGGGGGGGACGGTCCTGGTGCGTGCGTGCAATTCCGCGATCGTCGCGTGAACCAGTTGGATGTGTCCCTGTTCATGTGTGTACAAGGCGGCTGCGTAGTCATTCCACGCTTTCACCAATCCCGGCGCGGCGTTGGTAGGCGCGATCCACCGCGGCAGGGTGAGAGTGATGGCCGTCTGCGTGGTGAATGAGCTCAAGCGGCTCACCCCGCCCCGATCTTGAATGGCGGTCTTCCATTTGATGTGCCAGGTCGTCAGTCCATCGTGCCGCTCGTCGCCGCTCCGGGGCCGGCCCTGGTCCACCGAACATCGAATCTCCGGTAATGTCGCACCCGTGACCGCATAGTAGTTGGTACGAATTTGCAGCGCATTGGGCGCTCCCATCGCCGCGGAGACAACGAGGAGGAGAGCCGGGAGCGATCCCAGATGCTTGAGGCGCAAACAGACAATCATGACCGAGCACACCATGTCCCGGTCGTGGCGGCCTGTCAATGTATCCGGTCGCGGGGCGTTCTCGTTCCTAGCGATGGAGAGCGTGACGGAATGACAAACCGTCTGGAAGAGAGGGCGCTCGGCGATGGAAGAGGAAAGGAGGGTGAGGGGGGGCGACCGGGTGTAGCGCTCGGGAAAGCGATGGCGGAAGTGGTGAGCGCATCTTAATCTGAGCTTAATAGCCGAATTGCTACCGTGGGATCATGAAACGGATGCTCTCGTTGCACCAGCAGGTTGAGAAGGGAGTTGGACTTCGCTCGGAGTCCGTCTCAACCTGGCGCATTTGTGGCGCTTTGGTCACGCTGGTGTTGATCCTCGTGACCGTCGCGGTATTCGTCGAGCTGGCGTTTTCTACCGTCCAAGGGGCAGAGGGCGCAGTCAATCTGCAGGTTTCCGGGGCGAACGTCCTGTTGCGGGTAGATGGGGATAAGGATGATGATTGGTGGATCGAAACGTCGAGCGACTATACCTCGTGGGTCGTTCTGACCAACTTCGGCACGTTGCTCTCGGGCAATGAAACCAACGCTCCGTGGCGTTCGGCGGGTGCGCGCAGCGACGCGCCCCGGTTTTATCGTGCCCGTCAAACCGCCGGGTTGTACGACGCCACGCTCCTGCGCACGTGGAGTCTGACTTTCACGCAGGCCAATTTTTCGAATCAGATGGTGCTGGGGCGCACCTATGGCACCAACGCCTACTGCCGGCAATTGACCCTGGACAACGGCGCAACAAACCAGCACATCGGCGCGCGGTTTCGTGGGAACACGTCCTTTACGGGCACGGGGGGCGGCAGGCCTGGCAGCACCAGTTCCTCTCCAGTGAAGAAGTCCATCGCTTTGGAGGTGTCGTTTGTGAACACGAACGGCGACCTGATGGGCTATGACAACATCAACCTCAACAACGCGTACGGAGACGAGACAATGATGCGCGAGACGGTCTATTTCAACGTCATGCGGCAGTATGCAGTGTGTCCCGCGGGTTGTCTGGCGCAGCTCTACGTCAATGGGGCGAACTGGGGGGTGTATTCCTGTGCGCAGCAGCAGGACGGCACCCTGATCAATGAGTATTTTCCAAGTAACGATGGGGACCGTTTCCGGGCCGCCAACATGGATGGCAGCGCTGCCTTTACGTACCTGAACACGACCAATACTTCCAGCTACACCACGCACTACGAACTGAAACACACCTCGGTCAGTACCGCCCTCGCCTGGCAACGCTTCGTCAACGCCATCTGCGTGTTCAACACCACACCCGCCACGACGTTGCGGGATAAGGCCGAGGACGTGATTGCCGTGGACCGCTGGTTGTGGTTCCTGGTTTTGGAGAACCTCTTCGTGGATGACGACAGCTATTTCAACAAGGGATCGGATTACATGCTGTATTACGAACCGGAAAGCGGGCGTGTGCATCCGATCGAGCATGACGGCAACGAGGCACTCACCGCGGCCATGAACATCAACTACACGCTGTCGCCCGTGTACGGGGCGACCTTGAGCAGCCGGCCGGTGCTCTATCGTTTGCTTGGCAATGCTGAGTTGAGACAGCGTTATCTTGCCCACCTGCGTACGGTGTTGGAGGAGACCTTCAACCCGGCGGCCCTGGCGGTGCTCATTAACGGCTATTGCGCGCGGAGCATTGCGGCGATCGTGGCGGACCCGAAAAAGGGCTACACCACCATGAGCACCTACACGAACGACCTGAATTCACTCAAAGCGTTCATTACGAACCGATGCAACTACCTGAAGACGCATGCGGAGCTGACTCCGCTGCAACCCAACATCAACGCCGTGTACGGACCGACCAACGCCGTCCCTGCGACGAACGCGGGATGGATCACGGCGGACGTTTCGGCGAACGGCAGTAGCGGCTTGGGCTCGGTTTGGCTCTATTATCGCGGCAAGCGCTACGGGCGTTTTGCGTGGGCGCAAATGTATGACGACGGCGCCCATAACGACGGCGCGGCGAGTGATGGCATTTTTGGGGCGGCAACGACGCACTATCCGGCGGGCACGAAGGTGCGCTACTACATCGAGGCACGTGGTGCCAATGCCGCAAAGGCGGCGCGGTTCTCACCCGCGCACGCGGAGGAGGAGACCTACGATTACCATGTCGCACTCACGACTGCTGTCAGCACGCCGGTGGTGATCAATGAGCTGATGGCAGACAACGAAACCACGGTCACCGATCCGCAGGGCGAATACGAGGATTGGATCGAACTGCACAACGTGACCGATGCGCCGGTGGACATGGCGGGCCGCCATCTCAGCGACGAGTCGGGCAACATGCGCAAGTGGCAGTTTCCTGCGGGCGCCATCATTCCAGCGAACGGCTACCTGGTCGTTTGGGCCGACGAAGACACCACCGCTGCGCCCGGTCTCCACGCCAGCTTCAAGCTCGGTAAGTCCGGCGAGACGCTCTATCTGACCGACACCGATGCGAACCTGAATCAGGTCTTGGATTCGATCCCCTACGGTCCGCAGACGACCGATGTTTCCTACGGGCGCTCTGCCGCCGACGCAGATCTGTGGTCCACCATGTCCCCGACACCAAATGCGGCCAACCATTGACGGCGGCGGGGGAACAGTCATGCTGCGGTGATGCTGGCAAGGGCAACCCTGAGTACGGGCGCGCGAATCGGTGGCCGCGTGTTGGGCAACCTTGTGTTCCTCGCGGCATGCTGTGCCGCTGCGGATTTGCGGATCACCGCGTTCGATCGGGCTGGTGGGCTTGCGTGGACCAACGCGCTGGTTCCTGGGGTCTGCACGGTCGAAGTTGCCGGCGACTTTGCGGGCGGTTGGTCGTCCGCCACAAACGTCTTCTCCACCAACGCGGGGGGCAAGGTGAAATTGGAGTTGGCGGACGGCAACCGGTTCCACCGAGTGCGAGCGGTCGAGGTCTCCGCCACTGGTGTCGGCTTCACCAACCTGATTCAATCGTACGGGTTGCTGGAGACCATCGCCGGCACGGGCGAGGGGCAGGAGGACTTGAATTACTGGCAGCCGTGGTTCGAGGGCCAACCCGCCGTGTGGTCGTCCCTTTCGCGGCCGCACTTTGCCATGGCGGACCGAGCGGGCAACGTCTATATCGCCGACAAGAACAGTCATGCAGTCCTGCGCGTAGCCACCGACGGCACGATCCACACCCACGCTGGAACGCACGTCGGCGGCTTCGACGGCGAGGGGCCGGCTACAGCCACCAATCTCCAACTCAACGTGCCCAATGGTCTCTGGGTCCGCAGCGATGGCACGGTTTACGTCCTCGACACCGGAAACGGCCGGGTGCGGCGAGTGGCGACGAATGGGTTGATGACCGCGCTGTTTCTGGCCAAGTCCGACGGTTCGTCCTTGGGTGGGGGGCGCGGCCTTTGGGTGAATGATGACGAGTCGCTGGCCTATTTCGGCAACACAGATCGCATTCGCCGATGGACGCCATCCGGCGGCGTGAGCACGCTGGCGTCCGGCTTCACCGAATTGGGCACGCTTTACGTCGAACCCAGCGGCAGCCTGATCGCATGCGACCGGGGTGCGCACTATGTTTATCGCGTCAGCTCCGGCGGAGCGAAGACGATCATTGCCGGTAACGGCACCGCCGCAGGTGGTGGCGATGGTTCCTCAGCGCTTGCGACCGGCCTCTACGGCGTGCGCAGCGCCTGGCCCGTTCCCACCGGCGGCCTGCTGCTGCTTTTGCACGATGGCTGCCAGCTTTGGTACCTGGACGCCGCTGGCATCCTGCATCTCCTGCTGAATGGTGCGGGTGGCCGCACGCACTATGGCGACGGGAACTACTTCTACAACCTGGACGAATGGAGGATCAGCGAGGGGCGGAGCGTAACGATGGATTACGCCGGCAACATCATCGTGTGCGAGAGCGATTACGGCTACATCCGGCGAATCCGGTTTCAACGGATGACCGGTCCGGCATCTGGTGAGATTCAACCCCCGGCGACAAACACGCCGAGATGAAGGCCGAACGATTGACCATTGAGTGAATGGGGCCGCTGACACGAAAGCCGCGCGCATTCCGATTCCGGCTGAACAACGCTGCTTTCTTCAACCTCCTCACCAATGCCATCAAGTACAACCAGCCCGAGGGCAGAGTTGAGATCACGCTGGAGCATCCCAGCGGCGAGATTGGATTCCGTATTGGCAACACCGGGCCGGGTATTCCCGTGGCCGACCAGCCTCGCGTCTTCGAGCGGTTCTACCGTGTGGGCCGGGCCGACACGCCGCGGGCTGATGGTATCGGCCTCGGCTTGAGTCTTGCGCGCGAGATTGTGCGCGCTCATGGCGGTGAATTGTCGCTCCAGGAAAGCCGCCCGGGCTGGACTTGCTTTGTCGTAACGCTCAAGCTGCCGTCAAGCAATGGTTGATCTGCATCAAAGCAGTCTCGCCCGTTCGCCGCTAATTTAACCGTGGTTGAATCTGGATGCGCGGCGCTCGCGCTGAAGCTATGAATCTCATGCGAAAGAACTGGAAATGGTTGGTGGTGCTGGCCGTCGTGGCCGTCGTCGTGGTGCGCTTCAAGTTCGCCGCCACGCCGGTGGTGGCGCACGTTGTGCAAAAGACCAACATCGTTGCGGAGGTCATGGGCACGGGCACGCTGGAAGCACGCGTCAAGACCACGATCGGCCCGCGCATCCAGGAGCGGCTGGCTGAAGTGCTCGTGGATCAGGGCGACGCCGTAAGCGCCGGGCAGTTGCTGGCACGGTTGGATGACGGTGAACTCAAACGGCAGGTGGAGGTTTCCGAAGCAGCTCTCGCCAGCGCGAAGGCGACCGCTGACCGCGTGCGCGTGGACGAAGCCCGCGCCCAAGCCGTGGAACAACAAGCGCGGCAGGATCACAAACGCATATCCGATCTCGTTGCCACGAAGGTCAGCTCGCAGGCGGAGATGGACAAGGCGGTCGAGCAATTGCATGTCGCCGAGTCCGATTTGCAACGGGCGCATGCCGCCACGGCGGAAGCGTTGCAGCAGGTCAACCTGGCGGACAAGAACCTCGCCTACCAGCACGAGCGCCTGACCTTCACCCGGATTCTCAGCCCGTATGACGGGCTCGTCACGCGGCGTGATCGCGATCCCGGCGGCGTGGTCGTTCCTGGCAGCTCCATTCTACAGCTCATCTCCACGAACGAACTCTGGATTTCCGCCTGGGTGGATGAAACCGCGTCCACCGGCTTGGCCCACGGGCAACCGGCGCGCGTGGTGTTCCGTTCGGATGCCGGACGCAGTTATCCGGGGCAGGTTGCGCGGCTCGGGCGCGAGGCAGACCGCGAGACGCGCGAGTTTCTTGTGGATGTACGCGTTCGTGAACTGCCGCCCAACTGGACGATTGGCCAACGGGCGGAGGTGTTCATCGAGACGGGGCGCAAGTCGGATGCGCTGGTCATCCCGCAGCGCTTTCTCCAACGGCGCGAAGGCAAACCGGGCGTGTTCGTCGCCGGAGGCGGCAAGACTGCGTGGCGAGAAGTAACGGTGGGCTTGCATGGACGGGAGAAAGTGGAAGTCACCCAGGGTTTGGCCGCCGGCGAAGAGGTCGTTGCCCCGGCCGATCCCAAGCAACCGGCTTTGAAAGCCGGCCAACGCGTCTCCGTGAAATGAACCTCGCCGCCAAAGACATCCGCCACAACTTCGGGCGGTTCGCGCTGACCACCGTCGGCATTGGGCTGCTCCTGATGATCGTGATGGGCATGGGCGGGATCTATCGCGGGCTGATTCGCGAGGCGACGTTGCTGATTGATAACGTCGGCGCGGACTTGTGGGTGGTGCAGGGCAGCACGCGCGGACCGTTCGCGGAAATCTCCCGCGTGCCGGCCAGCCTCGAAGACCGCGCGCGGGCCGTGCCGGGCGTGGCGAGCACGCGACGGTTCGTCTCGCATACCGTCCAGCGCGAGCATCAGGGCCGACCGTTGCGCCTCGTGGTGCAGGGATTGGCGTGGCCTGAAGATCGGGGCGACTGGATTCCGCTCGTGGCGGGGAGGCCGCTGCGCCAGGCGCACTACGAGATGATCGCCGACCGCTCGCTCCGGCTCGAGCTCGGCGAGAAGGTGAAGCTGGGCAAGGACGAGTATGAAGTGGTGGGCCTCACCAGCGGCATGGTCGGGTCGGGCGGCGACGGTTTGGGCTTTTTCACCGTGAGCGATGCGCAGGCCATTCAGTTTGATGTACCTGGCGAAGCCACGCGTTTGGAGCGTCAATCGCGTCGCGCCCGGGCGGAAGGACAGGACATCGGTCGCGTGCAACCGCTCTTGCTGGATCGCGCAGTGGGTTCGGCCAGCGGCATTCCCGCGCTCGCGCCGCCTCAGGTCAGCGCCGTCATGCTAACCATTCAGCCGGGAGTGGATGCGGTACAAGTGGCTTCCACCATCTCCACCTGGCCGGACGTCACGGTGTATTCCAAGCAGCAACAGGTGGACCTGCTGCTCTCCGGCATGGTGGACAAGGCGCGTCGCCAACTCGGCCTGTTCCGCGTGCTGCTCATCATCATCTCGACGATCATCATGGCGCTGATCATCTACACGCTCACGCTCGACAAGATTCACGACATCGCGATGCTCAAGCTCATGGGCGCGCGCAACCGCGTCATCGTCGGCCTGATTCTCCAGCAAGCGCTGCTCATCGGCGCGCTCGGCTACGGGCTGGCGTATTGGCTGGGCACGTATGCGTTTCCGAAATTTCCGCGGCTCGTGGTGATCGAAACGCCCGATCTCCTCCAACTGGCCGGCATCGTCCTCGCCATCTCGGTGCTCGCCAGCCTGATCGGCATCTACAAAGCCATGCGCGTCGAACCCAACAAGGTGTTGTCGTGACCGCGCCCCACAACACTCCCGCCGTCGAAGCCATCGGCTTGACGAAGATTTACGGCTCGGGCAACACCGAAGTCGTGGCCATGAAGGACGTTTCCCTCAAATTGGCGCGCGGCGAAGTGGCGGCCTTGCTTGGCCCGAGCGGCGCGGGCAAATCCACTTTTCTTACCGCGATCGGCCTGATCAATCCGCCCACTTCGGGTCGCATTGTCCTCGGCGGAGAAGCCGTGATGGATGGCGAGCGTGCGTTGGTGGACGTGCGGGCCTACCGCCGCCAGCACCTGGGCTTCGTCTTCCAGAAGGCAAACCTCATCCCGTTTCTCAACGCCGTGGAGAACGTCGCTGTGGCCATGGAAATCAACGATGTTTCTCCGCGCGCCGCGCGCAAGCGCGCCCTGGAACTGCTCGATTACCTCGGCGTGGCCGACCGCGCGAACAATCTTCCGGACGCTCTCTCTGGCGGTCAGCAACAGCGCGTCGCCGTGGCCCGCGCGCTGGCGAACCAGCCGAGCCTCATCCTCGCCGACGAACCCACCGCCGCGCTCGACAGTCATCGCGGCCGGCAGGTGATGGAGCTGTTCCGTAAAGTCGCCCACGAACGCGGTTCGGCAGTCATCGTCGTCACGCACGATCATCGCTCGCTGGACGTCTTCGACCGGACTTACGAGATGGAAGACGGGGAGTTGCGCCCGTCGCATTCATCTGGGGACCACGCTTGAACGCCGACATTGCCTGGAGTTGGCAACAATAACCCGGAATTGGGAGAGTGGTTGTGCTACGCGAAGGCCTCTTCAAAACAGGCACGAAATGACTCTTGGCGTGGAGCGCCGAGAAGCTTCCGCCGCGGGTTCAAACGCCTTCGCCAAACAGATTCGCCAGGCGCGCGGCCAGTTTGCGGCGGGCCACGGCGTGGGAGAAGTATTGCAGGCCGAGCGCGTAGTTCGTGTTCGCCCACTCCCCGCGCCGGACCGGACTGCCGAGAACTTCCCGCACTTGCTCGACGACTTCGCGCGTTACCAGTTGCGTCATTTCGATCGTCTTGAACCCGAGCGGGTCAATGTCGCGCGCATAGACGGCATAGGTGTTCACGACCACCGGCTTGCCAAAGTAAACCGCTTCGAGAAACGCGTTGCCGAAGCCTTCGTAGTGGCTGGGATAGGTGACGAGGTCGGCGTGAGGATACACATCGGACAGCGTGTAAACCTTCCTGCCTTCGGCGTTCGTGCCCCGCACTTCGCCCACGCGGTCGGCAATGAAGCGCACGTCAATGCCGGAATCGGCGATGCGGTCGTGGAGCATGGCCATGTAGGCGCTGCCTTCGTCACCGGCGGGATGGGAAATGACGAGCTTGGCGCGTGGGTCCTTGAGGCGGCGCACCAATTCGATGGCGTGCTCGATGCCTTTGCGCTGCACGACGCGCGTCGGCTGGAGGATGAACCAATCGTCGTCGCGCAGGCCGATTTCGCGGCGCAGGTCGCGGTTGTAATCGTCCAAGCCGGGCGGCGGCGTCTCGAAATCCAACACGTTGGGGATCACTTGCGAGGGAATGCCCAGCCGGCGGGCCAGTTCCTTCTGCTGCATGGAATTGATGACGACGTGCTCCATCTTGTAGAGCAGCGGTGGAAATGCGGCTTGAAGGTAATCGCTGACGGCGTTGAGGGTGAATCGTTCGCGTTCCCAGGCAAAGTCGTGATGGTGGGCGATGACGGGGAAAGTGGTTTCGGCAATCACCTCGGTCATGGCCAAGCCCAGCGGGACGTGCATGGGGATGGCCAGGATGTTCTCCGGCACCAGGACCTCAATGCGAAACTTCTCGATGAAGTGGTAGAGGTCGTCCTTGAGGCGTTCCTTGATGGACTGAATCTGGTTCGTGACCGCGCGGGTGCGGAAGGCGACGCCGAAGAGCTTGCTTTGGACATCGGCGACTTCGGGGTGGTTGAAGAAGGCCAGCGGCGCGGTGAGGCTGATTTCCGCCGGGGCGTCGAGCCGTCCAGCCATCCAGTAGCAGGAGTGGCCCAGGCCGGAAAGGATGTGCGCCCACTTGCGAGCTTCGAGCGTCACGCCATCTGTGCCCTGAAAGCGAGTCGAGATGAAACCGATGCGCTTCGGCGCGCCGGTGGAGAGGATGCAGGTGCTCATGGGGCAGCCTTTGGTTGCGGTTCGCTCAACGTCTCACGCAAGCTGGCCCAGCCCCCATCCGCCTGTGGGCCCAACTGCCACGGCTGCCACCCAAAATCGCGGGCCGGCTCAATGTCGTTGTCGAGGCGGTCGCCGACCATGAGAACTTCCGCGGGACGGATGCCGCGCGCTTCCAGCCGCGCGGTAAGGACCTGGAAAACGTGTGGGTCGGGTTTGCTGAAGCCGTACTCGAAGGACCAGAAGCAAAGATCTCGCTCAAACAGGACCATGCCCAGCGCGTGGGTTGCCAGCGCTTCATTGAGTTCGCGCAAGGTGTAGGCTTGGGCGTTGGAAGCGATACCCAGAAGGCATGGGCGCTCTTTGAGCCAGCGCAACACTGAAGCGGTCTCGGCGGTCATGCGGATGGTGTGGCTGGTCTGGATTTGACGAAAGAGGAATTCCTCCCGGTCGTGAGATGGGAGTTGGGCGACTTCAGGCACGACTTCGGTCACAACCGAGGGCCAGTGAATCTCAGGCCAAGGAATGCCCCGTGCGCGGGCAACCTCGTGATGCCGGGCAATCACCTTGCTCGACGCGACAGAGAAGTCGAGGCGGCTGAGACGCGGCTCGATGTGCAGGAAGTCGCGCCAGAGGCGTTGCCAGCGCGCATCAGCGTCGGGCGGGGGCGGGCCGACTTGGAGCAGCGTGCCGTAGATGTCGAAGATGGCGGCGCGGAGGTTCATGTGCGGGAGTTCCACAAAAGAGGGTAGAGGTTTTCGCCGCGCAGTTTCTGGCAGAGGAACTCCTCCTGCGCCGCCTGGCTGGCGCCGGCGCGCGGGGACTTGGACAGCAACGGCGGCACGAGTTCAAAGAAGCGGCGGGCGTAAGCGCGGCCCCCCAGCCATCGCGCGGCGGAACGGGGCCAGGGGCTGATTTGCATGCGCCCCGTGACGGCACGATTTCGCCACGTCTTCAGAAACGGATTGAGCGTCGCGCACCGCTCCCACGATTGTCCGCTCGGTTGGGCCAGCACTTCGAGTTGTGCGGTGAGGGTAAGCCGGCTGAAGGGCACCGGGCGCGGTTCTTTTCCCGCAGCCAGCACGGCGGGTGTCCCAACGAGCCTTGCGGCCGCGCCGGGCATCATGCTTTGCCACTCGGCGAACCGCCGCTTCTGGCGGTCGCGCTCGGCGCGCCAGTCAAACAACGTCGGATCCACCTGCACTTCCCGGTAGCTCTGCGGAAATCTGAAGCCGAACTTCGCGAGGTCCGGCGCAATGTTGGGCAACGCGCGCGCGATCAGCGGACGTCGAAGCGCTGCGGCTTCGAGGTAGGGCAGTCCGAAACCTTCCTGTAACGACGTGAGCAGGACCGCTTCACTGGCGGCCAGCAGTTCCGGCACGGAGGGCTTCCGGCTTTCGTTGCCATGCAGAATGCCCAGGCGCAGCCGCCAGCCGTGGGTCTGTGCGGCAGCCGCGAGTGCGTCCGCGTAAGTCCGTTCTTCGGCGGAACTCACACCGCCGGTCGTCACGAGCCATGCTTCGGGCCTCAGCCAGCGTGTGAGCAACAGCGCCTCCGCGACGTTCTTGCGGCGCAGCAGCCGGCAGGGCAAGAGCCACACGGGCGCGTGGTCACCCACTTGTTCGCACAACCACGCCCGGGCCGCCTCCACGCGCGGTGGGAGCGGTGGCGCCACCGGTTCGACCAGGTTCGGCAGCCAGCCTGCCAAACCGGGGAAGTGCTTTTTCAAGACCGAGGCGTCGGCGTGGTTGATAGAGGCATGTGAGATGCCAGGCGAAGCAGCCAGGATCGCCGTGGCCACGTGTGGAAGCGTGCGGAAGCCTGACTGGCGCATGGCCGTGAAGTGGTGCCAGCGGTTCTCAAACCACCAGTCGTGATGATGCGCAATGAGCGGGATGCCACCGGTGTGGCAGGCGAAAGTAAGTTCACGCGCGAAAGTGAGGTTGCGACCCAGGCCGAGGTTGTGAGCCCAGACCAGGCCGTCGTCGTGCCTGGCCTCGCGCAGTAGTTCGGCGATGCCGTCCATGACGCGCCGTCGGAGGTTCTCGCCGCCCTCCAGTGCCACCTCGGACGCGTAGCCGAATGCAGACTGGACGACGACCTTGACGGGCGTGCCGCGGAGCCGCTGGCGAAAGGCCAGCAACCAGACCGGGTCGGGCGCCTCACCGGTGGCCAGCAGCACGGCACGGATTTGCAGCGGGTGGTATGCGATCAAATGCGGTGTGGCGAGTTCGATCACGCGCCGCACCCCACCGGGCCGGAAATGGTGATGGACGATGAGCAGCTTCACAGCGTCAGGAATGTCTCACGCTAGGAGCGGTGAGGCGAAGCTTTTCAAGTTTTCCCGGAATGATTTGACTGGAATGCTTGACGCCACCGCACATTCAGGGCGAAGCTTGCGTGGTTGGGGCGACTGCGTCTCAACCCAAGGGTCCGATGGTGTGTGCTATCGGAGGAAAACCCGGGTGGTCGGGCCGCCATCCGAAGCCGTGAATTGCTTTGGCGCAATGAAGCTTCGGATCCAGTGGCCTGTAGCGGAGAATTCTCCTCTCTCCGTGCGATTGCTCCTTCGTGTGCATTCGCCTCGCATCCGACTCATGCGTTGCTCACCAAGGCAGTTCAGTTCCTGTCGTTTGCACAATGAACAAATCCCTTGGAATTCAATTGGTCGTTTACAGCCTGCTGCTCGCTGGCCTTAGTTATCTCACTCATTATCTGGCTCCGGCTCTGGCCCGGCCCACGCTCCTTGCGGGCCTGGCGGGAGGCGCGTTCTCACTGGTCTGGGGGCTTCGGGCGATCGCCGGGAATCCGGGCAAGATGCTGCCCGCCCTGACGCTCATCCCCATCGCCTTTGTGATGCTTTCCCAGACAGTGATAACCTGGGCCGGCGGAGGCCAGGCGCTACCGGGACGGCGGTTGGCGGCGACTGTGATTACGGTTCTGTTCGTGCTCTCCGTCGCGATGCTGATGCGGATCGCCTACGCGGGGGTGGTCTTTGACGGACAACCCGCCAACCCGACGAAAGGTGGGCAAGGCAATGCCCAAACAAGCGGGAAACCGGCCGCCGAGGTCAAAGCCGGTAAGCGTGCCTGAGTCGCAAGTCAGCAGTGAGCCAGCGGCGGGCGCTCCGTCCGCACGGCCCGCAGAGCGGGGGCGCATGAGCTTGGAGGTGGCGGCTGACCTCGTGGTGTGCGGCGTCTTGCTGGCGGGCTTGAGCCTGGTGGCGCAACATGTGCAACCGGACTTCCAGCGTGCTACCCTTTTCACGGGGTTGGCAGGCGGAGGACTGTGTGTCGTGTGGGGCGTCCTCGGACGACGTATGCGGGCCGGTCGCTGGGGCGCGATGATCACGTTGGTCGTGCTGGCGTGCGTGTTTGGACACCAGGCCGTGTTATCCTGGAGAAGCTCAGCCGAGGGCGGGTCGAAGAGCCGGATGGTAATGGTGCTGATGGCGGTGTTGGTGGTATTCTGCGCCGGCATGCTGGCCAACCTGGTTCGGGAGCGGAAGCAGAACCGCAGTCCTGAATAACTTGTGGCCTATGAAACGAACGCGAGAACCCCAGAGAAAGGAATAACGCATGTCTGACTTCTTTCAAACTGGCGCCATCGCCACGCTGCATAGGCTGGGGCCGACGGACCTGCCCCGACTCGAACGCGAGTTGCAGGAGTATGCAAAAGAAACCCCCATCGCGCTCGTGCTGCCCTGTCACATCAACGAAGTCGGCAGCAAGGCGCTCAAGGGAATCGCCCGCGAGCTGGCGCGCGTTCCTTACCTCAAACAAATCATCGTAGGCATTGATGGTGCGCGCGGCGTGCGGCAGTGGCGCAAGGCGAGGCATTTCTTCAGGCAACTGCCGCAAAAGCCGACGCTGCTGTGGAACGACGGCCCGCGCATGACCGGGCTGTTCACGAAGCTGGAGGACGCCGACATTTCCTCCGGTCCGCCGGGTAAAGGGCGAAACGTCTGGATTTGCTTCGGCTACGTGCTCGCCAGCGAACAAGCGCGCATGGTGGCCGCGCACGATTGCGACATCCTGACGTACAATCGCGAACTGCTGGCGCGACTGTGCTACCCGGTGGCGCATCCGAGCCTGGGGCTCGACTTCTGCAAAGGCTACACCGCCCGCTACACGACGAAACTCAACGGGCGGGTCATGCGCCTGATGTTCACTCCGCTCATCCGTTCGCTGGAAGCCATCCTCGGGGCACATCCCTTCCTGGTCTATCTGGACACGTTAAGCTATCAGCTCTCGGGCGAGATCTGCCTGGACACCGACCTCATCCGCCGCGTGCGCGTGCCATCGGACTGGGGATTGGAAGTGGGCATGCTGGCGGAGGTGTTTCGCAACTCGGCGTCGCGGGCGATCTGTCAGTCCGAACTGGCCGAGTGTTACGACCATAAACACCAGGAACTCTCCGTGCGCAATCCGGACAAAGGACTGAACAAGATGGCCGTGGACGTGGCGAAGACCATCTTCCGGGTGATGGCCGCGGAAGGCATCCGGTTGGACGCGGGCCTGTTCGACACGCTCTTGAGCGCCTATGTGCGCAAGGCCGAGGACACCCTCCGGCACTACAGCGCCGATGCCCTCATCAATGGGATGACCTTCGGCCGGCACGAAGAGGAAATGGCCGTGGCGACCTTTGCGGGCAGCGTTCGCGCCGCCGCCAAGGCCTTTCTCGCCGACCCGCTGGGTGCGCCTCTGATTCCGAACTGGAACCGAGTCGAATCCGCGCTGCCCACGTTCATGGACGAACTGCGTGACGCCGTGCGGATGGATAACGAAGATTAGCGATGGAAACGCTTACGAACCTCCTCCGCAGGCTGGTGTTGGCCCTGGCGGCCCTTTCCGGCGCGAGCTTGCTCGCGATGGTGCTGGTGACGACTGCAGATGTCATCCTGCGCAAATTCGGGCATCCGCTGCCGGGCGCGTACGAGATCGTGAAGATGGCGGCCGCGCTGACGATCGGGTGCGCTTTGCCCTACACCACCGCCATCAAGGGGCACGTGGCGGTGGAGTTTTTCTACCACAAGCTGGGGCGGCGCGGGCGAGTGGTGGCGGATACGCTGATCCGGGTCGTGATCATGGCCCTGTTCGGTCAGTTCGCCTGGCATCTCGCGCGTTATGGGGCGCGGTTGCGAGAGAGCGGAGAGGTGAGCCTGACCCTGCAACTACCGGTGTTTTGGGTGCCGTATGTGATGGCTTTTGCCTGTGCCGTGGCCGTGTTGGTGACGCTGTATCACCTGTTCCATCCCGGCAAGGCGCTGCTGAAGCCGTGACGACGAGGAAAATCGAACATGACTCCCGCTGAACTCCTCGCCTCAGTGCTGTTTGGCCTGGCCGTGCTGCATACGTTCTGCGTGAAGCGGTTTGCCCGTTGGGCGCACCAATCTCCGCCCGGCTCGGTGCGTGCGCATCTGCTGCATTTTCTCGCGGAAACCGAAGTCGTATTCGGACTGTGGGCAGCGGCCTTGTTCTTGGGCATCGCGCTCTTGAACCGGTCGGTCAGCGAGGCGGTGCATTACATTGATGGCCTCAACTTCACCGAGCCCAAGTTCGTGTTCGTCATCATGGTGGTGGCGGCCACGCGGCCGGTGGTCAAACTGGCGGAAGCCCTGATCTCGCTGGCCGCGCGGACGCTGCCGCTTCGGGAAGGGCTGTCCTTCTATCTGGCGGCGTTGATTCTTGGCCCGCTGCTCGGTTCATTCATCACCGAACCGGCCGCCATGACGTTGCTCGCCCTGGTGCTCAAGCGGCGCTATTTCGATCACGGCATCAGCCGGAAACTCGCGTATGCAACGCTCGGGTTGCTCTTCGTGAACGTCTCCATCGGCGGCACGCTCACGCACTTTGCCGCCCCGCCGGTGTTGATGGTCGCCGCCACATGGAATTGGGACACGACGTTCATGCTAACGCATTTTGGCTGGCGCGCAGCAGGAGCGTGCGCGGTTTCGACGGTATTGATCGCGCTGTTCTTTCGCAAGGAGCTCTCCGCCTTGTCGCCGGTGCGCGATGAGAGCGCCGGCGTCCCGGTCTGGCTGACCACCACCCACATGGCGACACTGGCATTAGTGGTGGCATTCGCGCATCACCCGGACGTCTTCTTTGGCGTCTTCGTGCTGTTCCTGGGGCTGGTGACAGCCACGCGGGAGTATCAGGAGCCGCTCAAACTGCGTGAGGGGTTGCTGGTTGGCTTCTTCCTTGCGGGTCTGGTCACACTCGGTTCGCTTCAGGCGTACTGGCTCAAACCGCTCATCCAGAGCCTCAGTGGCAACGCCCTCTTCTTCGGCGCCACCGGCCTCACGGCGATCACCGACAACGCGGCGCTCACTTATCTCGGCTCGTTGGTGGAAGGCATTTCGGACGAGCTCAAGTACGCGCTGGTGGCAGGCGCGGTCGCCGGTGGCGGACTGACGGTCATTGCCAACGCGCCGAATCCCGCGGGCGTCGGGATCCTGCAAGATGCGAAGGTCTTTGAGGACGAGGGCATCAGCCCGTTGGGTTTGTTCCTAGGGGCGCTGCTGCCCACCTTGGTGGCGATCATGTTCTTCTGGCTGCTGCATTGAAGTCCATCGGTGAGCGAGCCCAAGGCGCACCAGTTCCCCGCCGGTGCGCGAGATCGCTTTTCACTTCGTCATGTATAACCCGAAGTGCGGCCTCGCACCAAAGCTGCATGAACAAACTGTAATCCGGCGGTGAGGGTGCTGTTCATCTTCCTGGGGTCTGATGTTGTGGAAAGGCGCAACAGGTCGCGCCGGACCAGAGACGACAACAACAACAAACAAAAGAAAGAACACAGTTATGAAGCTCAACATCCTCGCAGTCATGGCCGTCGCCAGCTTGCTGGCTGCCGGCACAACCTTCGCCCAGAACCAGAATTGCACCGGCAACGGCCCGCGCGGTCAGGGCAAAGGCTACGGCGGCCCGCCCCAATCCGCAGAAGAGCGCGCGGCCCGGCAGGCGGCGTGTCTGGAAAAGAATGGCGGCGTCTGCCCGAATGGCGGCCCACGTGCCGAATGCCCGGGGCTGGGTCAAGGCAAAGGCCAGGGCAAGGGCAAGATGCAGGGCAAGGGCAATGGTCAGCGCAACGGTTTGCGCGACGGCACCGGCCCTCGCAGCGTGAACGGCACCTGCCCGCTCGGCAACACGCCCAAGCAAAGCGGTCCACGGCAATAGTTCGCGTGGCTTGGCGGCCCCAGGACGCGCCCTCAAAGCGCGTCCTGGGACGCAGGCCAAGCCCGAGGCCTCCGACTCATCCGACCAGTCCCCCATCCTACCATGAACGCCAGCAAACCCTCACTCCAACTCCGCGCTTTCACGTCCGTCCTGATCGCCACGGCCTTCCTCGCGCTCGGCGTGAGCGGCACGATCCTGTTTCTCTCGCCACCGGGCCGGGTGGCCAACTGGAGCGACTGGCGCATGCTGGGGCTCACCAAACACGATTGGACCGGGCTGCATGTGTGGTTCAGCGTGATCTTCATTGTGGCGGCGATTCTGCATCTGGTCTTCAACTTCCGTCCGCTGGTGAACTACTTCAAAGACCGGCTCACGCGACAGCTTGGCTTCCGCCGCGAATGGATCGTCGCGCTGGGGCTGTGCGGCGTGGTGTTCGCGGGTGTGCGCGCGGGTCTGCCGCCGTTCTCGTCGTTCCTCGATTTCAACGAGCGGATCAAGCGGAGCTGGGAAGACCCGCGCGGCGCGGCGCCGATTCCCCACGCTGAGTTGCTGACGCTGAAGGAACTCGCCGAGAAGGCGGAAGTGCCGCTCGAGACGGCGTTGCAGCGGCTGGCCGAAAAAGGCGTGAAGGGCGCGACGGCAGAGATCGTCGTGTCCAAACTGGCGGAGCAGAACGATCTCTCGGCGCAACGAATCTATGAAATCATGCAAGCGGTTTACACGCAGACTCGGGGCGGAGGCGGACGCGGGCCGGGCGCGGGCGCGGGCGAGAAGTCGGCTGTCGGCGAGAGCGGCGAAACAGGCCATCGTCCGGGCGGTGGCGGCGGTGGCGGTGGCGGTTGGGGTGGCGGCGGTGGACCGGGTCGCATGACGCTGACTGAATTTTGCACGTCGCGGAAGATTGACGTGAAAGAGGCCCAGGCGCGGCTGGAGGCCAAGGGGATCAAGTTCGCTCCCGGCCGCACGATGCGCGATATAGCAGTGGACAACGGCTATGATCGGCCTTACGAGATTATGGACATCATCGAAAGGAAGACGAAATGAAGCGAATCCTTGTCTGGCTGGCGTGCGGCGTAACGGCCGTGAAACTCTGCGGAGCGGAAACGGGCGCTTTCACCACAGCGTCCACAGCGGACTCCTCGGAAGCGGCATTGAAGCAGCGCGCGGCGGCGATTGCGAAGGAGGCGTTCTCCGAGCTGAGCTCGAATCTGCTGGCGGCGATTACGCGCACCGGTTTGAACGACGCGTTGCCGTATTGCTCGGACAAGGCGATTCCGATCACGAAGGCCGTGGCGGCGAAGAACAGCGTGGGCTTGAGCCGGGTCACACACAAGGCGCGCAATCCAGCCAACAAGGCCAGCGAAGTGGAACTCGCGGTGATTCGGCAGTTCCAGTCTGAGCTGACCGCGAAACATGCACCTGCGCCAATTGCAGCGACCAATGCCACCCAGGCGGTGTCGGTTTACGTGCCGATCGTGATCTCGAATCCACTGTGCCTGATGTGTCATGGCAAGCCGGGCACGGAGGTTTCTGCCGAGCTCCAGGCCACGATCCGGAGGCTGTATCCCGACGACCAAGCGACGGGTTTTGCGCTGGGCGATTTGCGCGGCGCGTGGCGCGTCGAGTTTCCGCCGAAGGCCGGCGCCGCGCCACAATGAGCAACGCTGCGTTTCTGCTGCGCCAGGACGTTTGTGCTTGAAACCGGCGTTCCAAGAGGCACAGGTTCACCGCATGGCAACCGTCACATTCTCCGGGCTCGACATTCTGGTGCTTGAAGACGATCCGATGTTGCGCAAGCGCGTGACGGCGGCGCTGGAAGGCTTTGGCGCGGACGTTCATGCGGTGGACAGTTTGCAGGCGGCGCGGCAGCTCATCGGTGAGATGGAGTTCGACCTCGCGCTGCTGGACGTGAACCTGCCGGATGGCTTGGGCACGGATTTGTTGCGCGAGAAGCGTTTCCCCGCGGACACGGTGGTCGTCATTATGACGGCGCAGGGTGCGGTTTCGGGGGCGGTCGAAGCCATCCGGTTGGGCGCGGCGGATTACCTGGTCAAGCCGTTCGAGACGCAGGAACTCCCGTTCGTCCTGGAGCGGGCGCGGCGATCCCGGCAGACCGCCCGGGTGGAAGAACACCGCCGCAGTGATACGGCGCAAGAAGGCTTCTTCTTCGGCTCGGCGCTCGCGGCGCTGCAAACGCAATTGGACAAGATCCTCGCCGCGGACCAGCGACTGCAAGGCGCGCTGCCGCCGGTGTTGATCCAGGGCGAAACCGGCACGGGCAAGTCGGCCATCGCGCGGTGGCTGCATCAGCACGGACCGCGGGCGGCACGCGAGTTGGTGGAAGTGAACTGCTCGGCCTTGCCCGAAGCCCTCGCGGAGTCGGAGTTGTTCGGCCACGAGCGCGGGGCGTTCACGGACGCACGCACGGCCCGGATGGGGTTGTTCGAAGCCGCCAACGGCAGCACGCTGTTCCTCGACGAGTTGCCCACACTTTCCTCGGCCATCCAAGCCAAAGTCCTCATGGCGCTTGAGGACGGCAAGATCCGGCGCGTCGGCGGCAACAAGTCCATCCCGGTGGACGCGCGCATCCTGGCCGCTACCCAGCGCGACCTCAAGGATCTCGTGGCCGCCGGGCAGATGCGCGAGGACTTGTATCATCGGCTCGACTTGTATCGCGTGGTGATCCCGCCGCTGCGGGAGCGGGGCGAAGATATCGTCAAGCTGGCGGAGTTTTTCCTGCGCGGTCTGTGCCGGAAGTATCGCCAGCCCTTGAAGAAGCTCTCCGCGGCGGGGCGGCAGCGGTTGCTGGCCTATCACTGGCCGGGCAACGTCCGTGAACTGGCTCACGAATTGGAGCGCGCCCTGGTTTTCGAGGAAAGCGAGGAATTGAGCTTCGCGCATCTGCCGGGGAGTCTAGCGGTCGAGGCCGAGACCGCTTCGGCGCCGGGTCGGCCGGACTGGCTGGCCGCGGACTACGCACTGCCGCCGGAAGGCTTCTCCCTTGAGGAGGCAATCAACCGCTTCATGCGATTGGCGCTGGACCAAGCGGACGGCAACGTGTCTGCCGCCGCCCGGTTGCTAGGCGTGCCGCGCGACTTTGTTCGTTACCGGCTGGGGCAGAAGACCCGCAAGCCGGATGGGAATTGAATCCCAATGCGCTTTCCCAACGACAACGAGAAGTGGGAACGAGTTCCCAATTCGACAAGACCCGGAACGGCTAATTTTCTTCAAATCCCCACGGAACCCTTATGTTTCGGCCATTTCGCGCGCCGGTGCCGGGTCGGCACGCCGCGTGCGTAGAGAGACGGCATGACGGGCAGTGGAACGAGTCCCCGGCCCAGACGAAAACGAAAGTAAAACAACAAAGACGTATGAAAAGAATCATCACCTTCCTCGCGGCGGTCAGCGTGATCGGAATCGGCAGTCAAGCGTTCGCCCAAAACGGCCCGGGCCCGGGCGGCGGCGGCACCGGTGGCGGCGGGACTGGCACCAACGACTACTACTGGAGCCACTCCTACAGCAACTATTACGCATGGGGCACGAACCTCACACATCTGCAAAACGAATCCGCGCCCAAGGCTTACAGCAACCGGTTCTCACACGCCTACGCCGGCCAAGCGGCCGCAGGCGGCGGGGGACAGGTGCAAAGCCGCTTCGGCCAGAAGGAACTGCCGACGGACGTGGCCACCATCGTGCAACAGTTCCAGCAGGACCGCACCAAGCTCATGAGCCAGCTCAAGACGTGCTCGGACGATCAGCGCAAGCAGATCCTCCAGGACATGGAACAGCTCCGAACTCAAATGCGCGACCAGGTCGCCAAACTGCGTGAACAATGCCAGCAACAAGCCGAACAAATGCGGAATCGCTTCGGGAACAACCGCGACCGCATCCTCGATCAAGGCGCGACGGGCGAAGGCACAGGGAAGGATCGCTGAAGATCGAGTTCCGACGAGACACGGCGTTCGCGCCGAACATCACCAGGCGGCTGTTGTGTGGCCGCCTGGTGAATTTGCAAATCAATGACGCGACAGGAAACAGCGTGGCGATGGAAGACCGGCGGGCTCCTGGGGCTCACGGTCTTCGCTTTTTGTCACGCGGCGATAGCCCAGCCGGCGCCGGCGACACTGCCGTTTGACGAAGACGATTTCAAGATTCGCATGTGGCAAGCGACGTATGAGATTCGGGGCATGCTCGGCTACAAGGATAATGTGACCCTTAGCAGCAGCAGTGCGGAGGGAAGTGGCTTCTGGATGTCGCGTGCTGAGGCGATGTTCTTTCGGCTGCCCTCGAAGGGGTGGCAATTCACCTTCTTCGCCACGGCGGACGACATCCGTTACTTCGATGCCTCCGCAAATGACAATGAGCAGGTGGCCATGGCCGTCGCCCAGTTGAACAAGGACTTCGGCCACGGCTGGAAATCCACTTTGGATTTCAACTACCTGTATCAGAACCAAGCGTTTGACATGTCCGCGGTCTATACGAATGGTGGCAGCATCGGTGTCATTCAGGGCCAGATGCTGGCCCCCCGCTGGAGCGCCCGCAAGACCCTGGGCCAGACATGGGTGGAGCTTGAATTCAATGCCACTCGCCAAATCATGTCTGGACTCCTCGACAGTTACTGGACCACTGGTCCGCGACTCACATCCGGCTTGGAATACGGACGCGGCTCCGAACTTGCGCTGGCATATCAATGGGTTCACCTGGGCTACGACACGCGCGAGCAATCGGACCTCGTCGGTGTGCCGCTCACCAACACCGTACTCGCGCTGCGAACGCACGCAGTTGAACTGGCCTGGACGCACGTGTGGGATCAGCAGCGCCGCTGGCAGACGACGACCCGGCTCGGCTGCGAAGCCAACCTCGACAACGGCTCCGGCTATTACGACTACACGCTCTATCGCGCCTACCAGCAGGTGCGCTACCGCGCGCCTTCCTGGGAAGCCACAGCACAGGCGGGTGTGGGCTTCTACGATTACGCGAACCAGACCGTCAGCGCCACGGACCCGTCACCGCGGCAGCGGACGCTGGTCACGTTCTCGTTGCGCGCGGAGAAGAAGCTGACGAAGCATCTCAAGGTTCACGCCAACTACTCTCTGGATCGCTCGGTGTCGGAAATGGCGTTTGACGATTACCTCGCCAACACGATCCTCGGTGGTTTTGGATTCGAGTTCTGAACCACGGATGACTGCAAGCTCACCAACGCAACCCGAAAGGAATGGACGCAACCCCGTCCAGATGGCGGAGCGTTTGACGGCCTCGCGTTGGGTCGCGGGATGGACGCTGGCGGCCGCACTGGCCATTTTGGCCGGCATGGCGGCGGCGGGCGCGATCCACCTGCGCCGGCATTTGCGCGAACACCTGGTGCAGCGCGATGGGGAAATCCTCTACGCCGTGGCGCTGGCCCGGCAGTACGCCAACGGTGCGGGCGAGGCGCTCTCCAAACGCATGGGAAACCCGGCGGACCAGCTTGCGCTCACGCTGGACATCTCGCAGCTCCGGGAAGACACGCTCGCAGTGCGGTTGTTCGACGCAGAGGGGCGGTTCGTCACGGCGTTCCCGCCCAACGTGGTCGAGGCGAATCTCAGCCCGGCGTTTCTGCCGGCGCTCAAGCGCCTCGAACCCGTCAGTGTCTTCCATGAGCGCGCGAAGTTGGACGACTATTTCTGGCTCGATCCCTCGCAGGCGACGAACACCCAGTCTTCGATGTTGGAGGTGAACATTCCTCTGCACGCACGCGGCGACAACCGTCTGCTCGGCGCCGCGCAACTCCTGCTCGATGGCCGGGCGCTCGTTCGCGAGTATGCGAAGGTGGACGAGCATCTCTGGTGGCTGGCTCTGGTGTTCTATGTTGTCGGGGCGGCGCTGCTTTCCGTGGTGCTGGTCCTGGCCTATCGGCGCTTGCGCAAGGCACACGCGCTGGTGGAAGAACGCACCGCCCGGTTGCTCCGCGCGAATCACGAGCTTGCCCTTGCCGCCAAGACGAACGCCGTTGGCGCCGTCACGGCGCATCTCATCCACGGTCTGAGCAATCCGCTGGCTAACTTGCAGGATATCATCGCGAGCCACGGGGTGCGCACGCAGGAAGGTGACTGGCAGGATGCCGCCGTCGCCGCCCGCCGCATGCAGCAACTCGTCCATGAGGTGGTCCGAGTCCTGGGCGAAACGCGCGGGGGTGATCATTACGAACTGACACTAGCGGAGCTGGTGGATGTGCTGAACGGCAAGCTGCACCCCGCCGTGCGCGACACAGGTGTAAACCTGCTCACCGAAATCAGCACCGCCGGCACGTTGTCCAATCACCACGCGAATCTCATTCTGCTCATCCTCGAAAACCTGATTCACAACGCGCTGAAAGTGACGCCGCGCGCCGGGTGCGTGAGCGTCCGGTTCACAGCGGAGAATGGGCACGTGCGTTGCGAGGTGGCGGACCGCGGGCCGGGCATTGCGCCCGAGGTGCTGCCGCGGCTATTCACCCCCTGCCGCTCGACGCAAGGCGGGAGTGGACTCGGTTTGGCGATCAGCCAGCAACTGGCACAGCAGCTTGATGCCAAGATCGAGTTGCAGGCCAACACCAGCCAGGGATGCGTCTTCGCCCTTACGCTGCCGCGGGCGGTGGTGACGCAGGCGGGGGCCGCGTAGTCAACTGACATTCTCTAACTCCAAAGTCGCAAAACAATGAACAGGAACCTCTGCAATTACCTCGACCATGTCTGGAGGATGACGCATGTGCGCCGGACCGCGACCGGTCCCCGGTCGCAGCACCCACAAGAGCCGCGTCCCAACTGCTGCGAGCGGGGACCGCTCGCGCTCCGGCAGTATTGTGCAGGCGTGCCGCTCAAGTCCCTCAATTTGCTTTGGGCGCTCGCTGTGTTTTGCCTTCCGGCAACGAGTGTGCCCGCGGTGACACTGCCGCCGATCTGGCGTTGGTCCAATCCCCTGCCGCACGGCGCGAACATCGTGGACCAAACCACGATAGGCCCAGTGAGCGTGCAGGTGGGCGAGCGCGGGCAGGTGTTCACGAGCGACGATTGGGGACTGTGGTGGCCTCGGGACAGCCACACCACCGCGGCGCTGCGCGGCACGACGTTCTTCGGCGGAAGGTTGGTCGTCACCGGCGAGTCCGGGACAGTGTTGTTCGCCGACCGGTTCGATCAGTTTTATCTGATTGAACTTGGGACGAGTGACTGGCTGGAGAGCGTGGCGGCCTCGCCGAACCTGGTCGTGGCCGTCGGCGACAACGCGGCGATTTACACCAGCACCAATGCGGTCGTCTGGCAGCGCGTGGGCGGCTTGGCGTTCAGCAGTTGGCTGCGGAGCGTCGCCTACGGCGGTGGCACATTCGTAGCGGTCGGCGCGGGAGGGTTGATTGCCACCAGCGCGAACGGGACCAGTTGGCCCCGGCGAACCAGCACCACGACCACCAACCTGAACCGCGTCACTTGGATGGGCGACCACTTCCTGGTCGTGGGCGATGGCGGCACGATGTTAACCAGCCCCAACGGCACGCAGTGGACGAAGGCCACCTCAGGCGCGGCGAATCACCTCTATGGCATCGCAGGCACGACCGATTCACATGTGGCTGACGGAAACCTGGAGGTGCGCCTCTCCGAGAACGGCGGCGCCTGGACAAGTCAGATCTCAACCACCCTGACGTCGCCCGCGCCCGAGTGGACCTACTACACCGCTTTGTACAACAGCAATTACTTCCTCCTGTCGGGTCGCAGTGGGATGAATGTCGAAGGCGTCCGCACCAATGGTGGTGTTCATTGGCAGGCGGCAGCGGATTCGGTGCGCACGTGGCTCTGGTCCGTGACCCGAACGCCTTCGCATTACGTCGCGGTCGGTGATTACGGAACGATCCTCAGCAGCCCGAACGGAATTGACTGGGACCTCGAACTCGTGCCGTCGTCGGCCACGAACTCCATCCTGCTCGGCGTGGGCGGCAGTTCAAATCTCCTGCTGGCTGTGGGCAGCCAAGGCACGATTCTGTGGGGCACGAACACCTTCGTGTGGCACACGTTACCCGCGCCGACCGTGAACGATTTGCAGGGCGTCTGCTTCGACGGCCAGCAGTTCATCCTCGCCGGCGGCAACGGCACCATTCTCACCAGCCCGAACGGCACAAATTGGACGACCCGCACCACACCCACAACAAAGTTCCTGATGAGCGTCGCCTCATTTCCCGGCGGCTTGGTTGCTGTGGGCGACGATGGCGCGATTCTCACCAGCGCGAACCGAGGCACGAACTGGACCCAACGCACGTCAGGCACAACGAATTGGTTGACTCAAGTGCGCTGGCTCAACGATCGGCTGATCGCCGTCGGCGAAAACGGCACCATCCTAACCAGCATGGACGGGATCCAGTGGCGGACCAGTGCGAGCGGTACCGACCGCTGGTTGAACGCCGCGGAGTTCGTGGATGGGGCGTGGCTTGTGGTCGGCAATCAAGGCACGGTGCTGGGCAGTCCCGACACCACGAACTGGTACAGCTTCGGCACATTGACAAAGAAATCGCTCTACGGCGCGGCTCTCCACGAGGGGCAGTTGGTGACCGTTGGCACCGAAGGCGCGATCCTGCGCAGCCAGCTCCTGCCGGACCTCACGCCCCTCCGAGTTGCCGGCTTCTCGCGCGCTTCGGGCATCAACGCGTTTCTGTTCACCGGCGCGCCCGACCAGCGTTTCGTGCTGCAATCGAGCGAAGACCTGATGGAATGGTCGGAGGAATCGTTGCTGGAATTCCTCGATGGTACAGGGACGCTGCTTTGGGTGACCGAAACCGGCACAAACGCACCCGGCAAAACGTTCTTCCGCACGCGGCTGCTACCCTGACTCTGCGGCGATTGGCTTCCCAGGCCTTGTTCTCCTGTTGTCTGAGGCGGCGAGCTCTCTGTCATAAGGAGAGACCAAATGGTCATTTGCGTCTGTAGCGGAAAAGACCGGGAAGCTCGCTTCCAACGAAGGTGAAGATCAGTGTGTTGAGCTGTGTCGCCACTTTGTTGCTCTTGTTGTCCGTCTCGGTGAGGGCCTTCTTCTTCGCGCGAACCATGACCGGTCATTCGCCTGCCAGCGCAGGCTGCACCGTCCTGATCATTGAGTTACCCCGCGCTCTGGTTTCCTTGTGGGCATCGCAGGGCAAAGCGAGGCTGAAACAATGTGAAAGAGCAGAATGTCATCCGCACCACATTCCTCACGCCCGCGCTGGTTGGCCAGAATGAGGTTAACTGGAACGTGAAGACGCCAATTTGTAGAGCTGTCCGCTTCATGAAAGACCGCGTCATCGTGCGAGGCAAGTCGGTGCAGCGCGGTAAAGCCTGAGTCCACCACCCCATCCCATGCGACGAGCGTATTTGCGGATTCTGGCCCTGATGGGAACGCTGTTGGTTTTGCTGATCGCGTGCGCGGTGTTCTAGCTGCTGAGCATGGATCAGTTGGAGGGCAGACCCCGTGGTTTCTGGTCGTCTTTGGAATGGGCGGCCGAGACGCTGTCCACCATCGGTTATGGCGCGGATCATTCCTGGCAACATCCGTTGATGGGAATCTACGTGGCGTTGGTGCAATTCGTCGGGGTGTTCCTGGTCTTCTTGATCTTTCCCCTCGTGCTGATTCCGCTGCTGGAAAAGCGGCGCCCACCCAATGCCCACCGCTGGAAAACCACGTGGTAATCTTTCGCCACGGTCCCGCGGTGGCGACGCTGTTGGGGGAACTCGAAACCTCCGCCATGCCCACGATTGTAGTGGAGGAAGATGAAGCCGAGGCACGCCGGTTGCAGGGCCGCAAACACCATGTGATCCACGGCATTCTGGATGAAGGCACCGCCAATACCAGCCAGCCAGCCAGCAGTGCGCGGAGGACTTCATGAAAAGTCTGCTTTTGTCCGGAGAATTGGAGGAAGACGCGGGGCGCGGTTGAACCGCTGTCGGAACTTAATGAGAATGTCCCTATTGGAACTTAATGAAAATGTCCCTCTGG
>CAYJNU010000020.1:0-9142 GCA_964371005.1 uncultured Verrucomicrobiota bacterium
CCGCGGATCTGGACACGGAAGTTTCCATCGTCACCAAGCGCGTCGGTGAACTGGCGTCCAACCTCCAACTTCACGCCAAGATTCCGGACGAGGAAGCCATCATGAAAGTCGTGACCATCTTCCGCGAACTACGCGCCGGCCAGACGCTCGACGGCAAGAACAAGGTCAAGACTCCGTCGGGCGTGCTTTCCACAGCAGAAGCGATTTCGCTCCTCGCCAACAGCATGGCGCTCTCTGGCAATTTCGGCGACGGTTCGGTCAGCGACCGCGATTTGGCGTCCGGCCTCCAAGGAGCGGTCATCAAGGACGACGAGAAAGACGCGGTTGTCTGGAAAGATTACCTCGCCAACGTGATGAAGAAGCGCGGCGCATCCTGGCGCGGGCTGTTCACAGCGTGTCAGGAGCATGTCGGGGAGACCGCGAATTGATGAACGCTAATGAGCACACCCTCAAGCTCATTAAACCGCATTCCCTGCAAGATATGCGGGGCTGAGATTCTTCTGGCAACAGCCGAGCGCAATGAAGGATTGTGTGGTCGATGTGCCAAGGGGGCTCGTCCATGTATTTACTGTGGACAACATGTGTACGAAACACTTCGTGGTGGGGTTTATGCACATGTGGGATGCTGGATAAGGAATCGCGAACTACAAGAGAGCCTTGGGTGGAAGACAATCAAGGATATTGATTGGGCGACGATTCGGCACGTGCTTCGGACTGCTCTGCGTAGATTGTGCGAGTGTGTTGCGAAGGAACGTCGCAACACAGAGCCTATAACCTTGGTTTTATGCGTTCATGTAGAGGACTTCACCGAATTGATGGTGTATGAAATTAAGGGCGGTGGGACACCGGTACGTTTGAGTGAGCTTGATCCTAAATGGGAAAGTGATTTTTCACCGTTCGCTTCATCCTTTTCGATTATGTGTGAGACTTTGGATGAGCAGGCTGCTTTTGACGCCGCTGAAAATGTCACGGGTTCGCTCGTGGCGATTCTCTCGGACGAATGCACGGTTTTGCAGCAAGAGAACTTCTGTTTTTCCAAAACAATTCCAGTTTCTTGGAGTATCAAAAGCGACTGAGTCATGCCTGCCTCCCTACACATCTTCGGCGTCCGCCATTTGTCCCCGGCGGCAGCATGGCATCTGCGGCAATTGCTGGATCGCGTGCGACCCAAGCTTGTGTTGATTGAAGGCTCGGATGACGCGGATGGACTGATTCCGCATATCGTCAGCCCCAAGTCCAAGTTGCCCATTGCCATTCTCGCCTACACAACGGATGCGCCGGTGCGGACGTTTTGCTATCCGTTGGCGACCTACAGTCCGGAATATCAGGCGCTCGTCTGGTGTCAGCAGAACAAGGCCAAGGCGCGCTTCATGGATTTGCCGTCATCGGTTTTCCTCGGCCTGATGGATCGCGATGACGGCGCGGCTGTTGTTGAACAGGAGAAAGCTGAGGACACGGAGAACGAGAAGAAGAAAGAGAAACCGACTCTAGCCCAGATCGTCGGTGGCGAAGCGGAGGACGAAGACGAAGAAGCCGCGCCCATCGTCGAGGAAAAGCCCAGGCGCGATTCCGTTTACGACCGGGTCGCCGAAATTGCGGGCGAACCCGACTACGAAACGTATTGGGAACGTCACTTCGAGCAGTTGCGTGCCGCCGACAGCTACCTGAACGCCGCGCGTGGTTACGGGGCGGAGTTGCGGGCGATGGAAGATTTCTCCACGCGCCACGCCGCCGAGAACCTGGTGCGCGAGGCTTACATGCGTCGCAAGATTCAGCAGGCTATCGCCGACGGCTTCAAGCCGGAGCAAATCGTGGTCGTCACCGGCGCGTTTCACGCCACCGCGCTCGGCCCAGACCTGCCGCCCATGACCGACGAAGTGTTTGTCAAGCTGCGCAAGCGGGAATCGAAGATGACGCTGATGCCGTATTCGTTTTTCAAGCTGTCGTCGCAGTCCGGCTATGGCGCGGGCAATCATGCCCCGGCCTACTTCGAGATGGTCTGGAACAGTTACAACGAAAATTCCGCCGCCGGTCTGCCGACCTTGTTTCTGACGAATGTCGTCCGCGAACTTAGGACTTCCGGAACATTCCGTTCCACGGCGGAAGTCATCGAAGGCGTGCGGCTCGCTGAGGCGATGGCCGGGATGAAAGGTTCGCTGCCGACCTTGCGCGAATTGCAGGATGCCGCAGTGACGTTGCTCGGTCAGGGCGATCCGGCGGTGGTACGTGAGTCCTTGTTGCGCGTCGAAGTTGGCACGGCCATCGGCGCACTCGCCAAAGGCGTCAGTCAGACTTCGATTCAGGATGATTTCTATCGCGAGTTGAGCCGGCTCAAGCTGGAGCAGTTCAAGGCCAGCGTGAAACGCGACCTCGATCTCGACCTCCGCGAGAATCGTCGCGTGAAGACTGCGGAAGCGGCTTTCCTCGATCTGCATCGCTCCAGCTTTCTACATCGCCTCGCCGTGCTGGAAGTAGGCTTCGGTCAGAAGGTGGCCGTGCGGCAGGAAGGAACGACCTGGGCCGAACGCTGGGCGTTGCAATGGACGCCCGAGGCGGAGATCGCCATTGTCGAGGCCGTGTTGCTCGGTGAAACCATCGAGCTGGCGGTGGCGTTCAAGTTCAAGCAGCAGCTCGAGAAATGCACTTCGATTGCGGAGGCCTCCACCGTCATCCGGCAAGCCTGTGAATGCGGGATGAGTAGTTCGATTGAACTCGCGCGCCAGACCCTGCAACGGCTCGCGAATGATTCTTCGGACTTCACCGCCCTCGCCGGCGCGACCCATGAGTTGGGTTTGGTGATTCGTTACGGCGATGTCCGGCAGTTCGATGCAGAGCCGCTGAAGCCGTTGCTCGAACAGTTGTTCCTCGAAGGCACGCTGTCACTGGTTGGCGCAGCGAACTGCGATCTGGCTGCCGCCAAGACGATGGTCGTGGGCATGAACGAACTGAATAAGGTGGCGCTGGATTACACGTCGCTGATTGATGAGCCGTTGTGGGTCGTCGAACTCCAGAAGCTCGCGCAGGCGGACCATCTGAATCCGTTGCTGTCCGGCTACGCCTGTGCCTTGCTGGTCGAACGTAACCTGATTCCCAATGACGAGCTGGCCAAGGAGGTCTCGCGGCGCTTGTCGCCCGGCATTCCGGCGGATCTGGGCGCGGGCTGGTTCGAGGGTTTGTCGCAGCGCAACCGTTACGCGCTGCTGACGCGGTTGGTGCTCTGGGAACAATTGGCCGGCTATGTTGCTTCGCTCACGGACGACGAGTTCAGGCGGGCGCTGGTGTTTCTGCGGCGGGCCTTCGGGGAGTTTTCACCCCGGGAAAAGCAAAGCATCTGCGAAAACCTCGGCGAAATCTGGGGCGCGGACCCGGACACCGTAAGCGAAGTGTTGAGCGGGGAGCTCAACGAGAAGGAAAAGAAGAAGCTCGATGAGCTGTCGGATTTCAATTTTGAGGAATTGTGAGAGTGCGAATCTTCCATCGAATTGTTCCCTCGCCCATGCGAGGCCAAAGGCCAATCCCAACGGGATTGCGTCATCCAGCCCAGGGTTGCGAGGGACGAGCTACCCTGGGTAGAGGGAATCCCGTTGGGATTCTTTCTGGCGTGGAAGGAGGCACGAAGTTCTGATGCCAAACCCAGTCGATCAGGAACAACTCAAACGCTGGCGGCTGATCCTCGGCGCGCACGCGCAGGAATCGCTCGGCAAAATGGGCGGCGCGGGTGGTTGCCAGCTTTCGGCGGAACAGACGGGCATGGATGAGGCGCTCGCGGCTATCTACGATGAGACCTCAGGCGGAGAAGGTGATGGTCAACGCGGTCGCCAGCGCAGCGCGGGGCTTGGTCCGTCCGCGCCGAACCTGGCGAAGTGGCTCGGCGACATCCGCAGTTACTTCAAGGAGGACGTGGTCACCGTCATCCAGAATGACGCCATTGAGAAGAAGGGGTTGACCCAGTTGCTGTTTGAGCCGGAGATGCTCAAGAATGTCGAGCCGAACCCGCAACTGGTCGGCACGTTGATGTCGTTGAAGGGGCGGATTCCCGAGCGCACCAAGGAGACGGCGCGCATGGTCGTGCGGGCGGTGGTGGACAAAATCAAGCGGTTGCTGGAACAGCGCATCCGGCAGGCGGTGCTTGGGGCGTTGAATCGCAAGGAACACTCGCCCATTCCCAACGCCGCCACGATTGACTGGAAGTGGACCATCGGCCGCAACCTCAAGAACTACCAGCCGTCGCTCGGGACGATTGTGCCGGAGAAGGTATATTTCTACTCGCGCGCCCAGCGTTCAAACAACTGGACGGTGATCGTCTGCATGGATCAAAGCGGTTCGATGGCGGAGTCCGTGGTATATGGCTCGGTGACCGGTTCAATCTTCGCGTCCCTGCCCGCGTTGAACACCCGCGTGGTTGCGTTCGACACCGAGGTCGTGGACCTCACGGAACAATGCGGCAACGATCCGGTGGACATGATTTTCGGCGTGCAACTCGGCGGCGGCACGGACATCAACAAGGCGGTGGCCTACTGCGAGAAGTTCATTTCCGATCCCAGCCAAACCATTTTCTTCCTGATCAGCGACCTGATCGAAGGCGGCAATCAATCCCAACTCATCCGGCGCATGCACGAGATGGTGGCGTCCGGCGTGCGGGTCATCTGCCTGCTGGCCTTGTCGGACAGCGGCATTCCGACGTTTGACGAACGGGTGGCCAAGAAACTCTCCGAGGGCGGCGTCCCCTGTTTCGGCTGCACGCCCAACAAGCTGCCGAAACTGATCGAAGGTGTGCTGAAGAAGCAGGACCTGAAGGCGCTGGCCACAAGGCTTGCTACGAAGAAGTGACAAGCTGCTATCTATTACGCAACGGCTGGTTTGGACAAGCCTGACACTGTTTTTCATGTTGCTTCCCCTAACGCCGATGGTCAGAATCTTTTTCGCATGGGTAGTCAATATCGTCACGGCGATGTTCTTATCGAGCAAACGGCCTCCCTTCCCCGGCTGCGCGAGAAACTGCCTCACACCATCCTGGCCCACGGCGAAGTTACGGGGCACGCCCATCGCGTCAAAGAACCCGATCAAGCCGACCTTTACTCCACAAGCGAGGGCATTTTCCTGCACGTTCGCGGCCCGAGCGTGTCCGTGATTCACGAGGAGCATGCGACCATAACGCTGACCAGCGGCTACTATCGCGTGTGGCGGCAACGCGAGTATTCGCCCCAGGAAATCCGCGTCGTCCGCGATTAAGTCCACTGCACTCCCATGCTGCTTTCCCCCGAAGCCGCTGGTGAAGCCATCCGTTCCGGTCGGAAACTGGACGCCATCGAAGTTGCGGGCCGGCTAGACCTGACGAAGTTCGCCGGCACGGAACTCCCCGCCGGCCTGCGTTGCTACGAACTCGACGCCAGCGGTTCGGAGCTCATCTGCCTGCCGGATGACTTGCGCATTGATGGTCGCCTCGTGCTCGACAATTGCGCCTCGCTCCAGTCGCTGCCCGCCGGATTGAGCGCCGGCTCGATCAGCCTGCGCAATTGCGCGTCACTACGGACGTTGCCGGAAAAGCTGAGCACTTGGTTTCTCGACCTCACCGCCTGCCAGCGCTTCGAGGCATGGCCGCGCCAAGCCACGATTCACCACGGCTCATTGATCCTGCGGAATTGCATCAACCTCCGCACACTTCCAGATTGGCTCGGGAGGCTGGCGAATCTCGACATCGCCGGCTGCGTCGCGTTGCGCGAAATCCCCGGTGCCATTTCGGTCACCGGCTGGGTGGACGTGGGCGGCACACGTCTCATGGGCTTGCCGCCAAGCATGCACGGTGCGCCCCTGCGCTGGCGCAGCGTGCGCATTAACGAGCGCATCGCCTTTCACCCGGAGCAATTGACCGCCAAGGAGGCGCTGGCGGAAAAGAACGCCGAGGTCCGCCGCGTGATGATCGAGCGCATGGGCTACCTGCGTTTCGCCCAGGAGTCCAAGGCCAAAGTGCTCGACGAAGACCGCGACCGCGGCGGCACACGCCAGTTGTTGTTCATTGATTTGAAGGAAGACGAACCGCTCGTCGGGCTCTGTTGCTCCTGTCCCTCCACCAGCCGCCAGTATTTCTTGCGCGTACCGCCCAAGACCACGACCTGCCATGAGGCGGCCGCTTGGATCGCCGGCTTTGACAATCCCAAGTTGTACCGTCCCAAGATCGAAACCTAATAACAAACCCCCCAATGAAACGCGAACTGGTTTACATGGACGCCAAGTCCAGCAAATTCTGGAACATCGAAGTCTCCGGCAATACCCACACCGTCAAATACGGCCGCATCGGCGCCGACGGCCAGAGCCTCACCAAGACTTTTGCCGACGCTGTCGCCGCCCAGAAGGACGCCGATAAACTCCTCAACGAAAAACTTGGCAAAGGCTATGTGGATGCTGCCGCCTCGGGCATATCCGCGGCGGGTGCGACCAGGAGTGACGCCGGTGAAATCCCGTTGATCGCCTTCTCCTCCATCAACCGCCAAGACGAAATCAGCGCGAACGCGAGCACGTTCATCGGCAAACGCGTCGCCGATTACGAGCCCGAAAAGCCTGCCAAAGCTGATGTGGTTTATCGCTTCCGTTCCGATTGGGAGAACAACGAAGTCATTCCCAACCTCGAGCATTTCCTCGCGACGCCCGCCGCCGCCGAGACGACGGGCCTGATCCTCGGCGCCTGGCACGGTGACGACTCGGAACTCACGCCCGAGGAGGTCATCAAGGTTTTGGTCAACGGCAAGGACCGTTTGCTGAAGCTGGCGGCCATCTACGTCGGCGACATTGTCTCCGAGGAGAACGAAATGTCGTGGATCAATCAGTGCGACCTCTCACCGCTGCTCCAGGCGTTCCCGCAACTCCAGATGCTGCGATCGCGTGGTGGGCAGGGTCTGGCGCTCAAGACACCCGAGCACGGCAAACTTCGCGCGCTCGCAATGGAAACCGGCGGCATGGACGTGAGTGTAATCCGCTCCGTCTGTACGTCGAACTTCCCCAATCTTGAATACCTCGAGCTCTGGCTGGGCACGGAGGAATACGGCGCCAACCACACCGTCGCCGATTTGCAGCCCATCCTCTCTGGCAATTTGTTTCCCAAGTTGAAATACCTCGGCCTGCGCAATTGCGAGCGCGCCGACGAACTCGCCAGCGTGGTGGTCAACAGCCCGCTGCTTAAGCGCATCGAAACCCTCGACCTCTCGCTGGGCGTGCTCACCGACGAAGGCGCGCGTTCGCTCCTGATGCTCCCGCTGAACACCACGCTCAAGAAACTCAACCTCCACTACAACTTCATCACGGCCGATCTCGTCAAGCAACTCAAGGCGCTGCCGCTCACGGTGGACGTCTCCAAACCCGGCAACATGGACGACGATGATGAATGGCGTTTTGTCGCCGTGGGCGAGTAAGCCACGCCTCGGGCTGATCGGGAATCCGGAAAACCGCCGCATCACGGATTTTCAGGCCGCGATGAGCGCCGCCGGCGAACCACGGCCGCCGTGCCTGTCCTACGAAGCGTTGTTGCGTGAACCGGAATTGCTGGCGTGTTTCGACGTCGAGCAACTCCGGATTGATTCGCCCGGCGAAAACGCAGTCGTGGCGCAAGCGCTCATCGCCCTTGGCGGCGGGCCGGCGCAAGCGCCTTTGGAATTCGGTGAGATCGCCTGGCTGAAGGAATACCATCGCGGCTTCTGCGAAGTGTTGCGTTGGATCGAAGCCCGCGGACTCCCGTGCCTCAATTCCCCCGCCGACATCCAAACGATGTTTGACAAATGGGAAAGCCACCAACGCTTCGTCGCCCATGGCGTTGTCCGGCCGCCGGCGCAAATGGCCCCGCCGGATTTCACGACGTTGTATCGTCGGCTGCATGCGCAGCCAAGCGGCCAGGTGTTCTTGAAACCGCTCCACGGGTCATCCGCCTCCGGCGTTTGCGCTTTGCGCTGGACGCGGGACCGCCACCAACTCATCGCGCCGCTGCAAATCAAGTCGCGCGCCGGCCGGCCTGTCCTGATCAACAGCCTCAAAGTCTGCACCTACACTGCGCTGCCCGACCTTGAGACGATTCTCGGCCAACTGCTGCCGCAAGGCATGATCCTGGAGCAATGGTTGCCCAAACTCACGCTGCCCGGCGGCGCCGTGGATTTGCGCGTGCTCGTCATCGCCGGTGAAGCGCGCCACTGGGTCATCCGCCAAAGCCACCACGCCATGACCAATCTCCATCTGGGCAACCAGCGCGGAATCGATGCGGTCTTGTGTGAATCCATCGGCGACGAAAAACTGCAGTCCGCCTTTCGGTTGGCCGAACAGGCCGCTGCGGGCTTCCCCGATTCGCTCTACGCCGGTGTGGATGTGCTGCTCGACTCCCGGCAGCGCGCGTGGATCGGAGAGATCAACGCCTTCGGCGATCTCCTCCCGCGCCTCGTCCATCGCGGCGAATCCGCGTACACCGCCATTGCCAATGCTGCCCATTCGCGCTGTACTGTTTGACCTGGATAACACGCTCGTGAACCGCGACGGCGCCTTTCGCGATTGGGTCAACGAACGCTTCGCCGATCCATTGGTGCGCGCCGAACTGATCCGGTGCGACGCCAACGGCCGCGGCGACCGCAGGCCGCTGTTTCGTTGTTGGAAACAACACGCCGGCGAGCCGATGACGCAAAGAAGACTTGGCTGCGGCATCGCCGTCCGCTTGAAACCCGACACCGAACTGCTCAACGCCCTGACTGCTCTCTCGCGTCTTGCGAAGCTCGGCGTCATCACCAACGGCACCAGCGAATCCCAGCGCCAGAAGATCCACGCGGCGCAACTCGATCAAGCGTTCGCACCCGATCACCTCTGGATTTCCGCCGAGATCGGCAAAGCGAAGCCTGATCCCGCCATTTTCCTGATGGCCAGCTCGGCGCTCGGAGTTCCGCCGGGGCAATGTCTCTTCGTGGGTGATCGCGAAGATGATGACGTGGCCGGAGCCCGGGCAGCCGGCATGCAGGCGCGGCTGGTGAAAGCACCGCTCAACGCCGTGAGCCTGGCCGAACTGCTCCGCGGCGCGGAGGTCGCATGAAACACCTCATCGGCCAGGCGGACTTGCTGTTCATCACGCTCGACACGCTGCGCTACGACGCGGCGCAATCGGCCTGGAAGGCGGGAC
>CAYJNU010000020.1:9152-35545 GCA_964371005.1 uncultured Verrucomicrobiota bacterium
ACGTTTGCCCACGCTCTCACCCTATCTGGGTCGCGATGGCTGGCAGAAACGGCACACGCCGGGCAGCTTCACCTACGCGGCGCACCACGCCTTCTTCGCCGGTTTCTTGCCCACGCCAGCGGGCAACGGACCGCATCCGCGGCTTTTCGCCGCCGAGTTCGCCGGCAGCCTCAGCGCGGTGGACTCCACCTTCGTGTTTCACGAACCCACGCTGCCGCAGGCGCTGACCGCGCGCGGGTACCACACCATTTGCATCGGCGGCACAGGCTTCTTCAATCAACAAAACGAACTCGCGCGCGTGCTGCCAGGTTTGTTCGCGGAGACACATTGGAGGCCCGAACTCGGCGTCGCCTGCCGCACTTCGGAAACGAACCAAGTGATCCAAGCAATCCGCTCCGTGCAAGATGTTGGAAGCAAACGCGTGTTCCTCTTCATCAATATCGCCGCCATTCACCAGCCCAACTGGTTCTACGGGGCGGACTCCGGTCCGGACACGCTTGCCACGCACACGGCGGCGCTGGCGGCGGTGGATCGCGCTCTTCAACCGCTGTTTCAGTTTCTGAGGCAGCGTGCGCCAACGTTTGCAATAGTGTGCTCGGATCACGGGCATTGCTACGGCGAGGACGGATTCTGCGGCCACCGGCTCGGACACGAAGTGGTTTGGACCGTTCCCTACGCTGAGTTCATGCTATGAAACGCTCGCTTGCCAAACGCATGAACGACGGCGGTTACGACGGCTACGCTTACGCCTATCCGCACAAGACCGCCTATCGCCCGCTCGATCCGCCCGTGCCGCTGGCGCAAGCGTGGCAACACGAGGACAAACGCAGTCTGTTTCTCTACGTCCACCTGCCGTTCTGCGAAATGCGCTGCGGCTTTTGCAACCTGTTTACCACGGTCCAGCCTGGCGTCGGTCTCGTTACGCAGACACTCGCAGCGATTCAGCGGCAGTCGGCAATCGTGGCCGCGGCCGTGAGTCCGCAAGGCATCGCTCAAGCCGCCTTTGGCGGCGGCACGCCGAGTTTTCTTTCCGAAAGCGGACTCGAGAAACTATTCGCACAACTCAGCCGTCACTGGCCCGGTCGCTGGGGACACATCCCGGTTTCGTTCGAGATGTCACCCGGCACCGTCAGTTGCGGGAAACTCGCTCTGTTGAAAGCGCGGGGCGTGGACCGGGTCAGCCTCGGCGTGCAGAGCTTCGTGCCCGAGGACTTGATGTCGTTGAAGCGCCCGCAGCCGGCCGCCCAGCTCAGATTGGCCTGCCACGCCATCAAGTCAGCCGGGTTTGCCGTTTTCAACATTGACCTGATCTACGGCAACGAAGGCCAGGACTGGCAACGCTGGCAGCGGAGTCTGGATGGCGCACTCGAATGGCAACCCGAGGAGATCTATCTCTACCCGCTCTACGTCGGCAGACTCACAAGCCTCGACCGCAGCGGCAAACGCCCGGGCGACCACCGCCGTGATTTGAATCGTCAAGCGCGCGATGTCCTGCGCGCCGCAGGCTATCGCCAGATTTCCATGCGGCTGTTCCGTCGTGCGGACGTGTCGCGCGACACCGACTATTGCTGCCAGGAGGACGGCATGATCGGGCTCGGGCCCGGTGCGCGTTCCTACACCCGCGCGTTGCACTACTGCACCGAATACGCGGTTGGTCAGCCGGGCGTGCGCGCCATCATCGAGGAATTCAACCGCCGCACCGAAGATCAGCACGCTGTCGCCGATTACGGCATTCGACTGGTCCCGTCTGAACAAAGGCTCCGGTATGTGATCAAATCACTCCTGCGGGCGGACGGTGTTTCGCTGGCCTCCTACCGGGCGCGCTTTCACGGTTCGCCTCACGTGGATTTCCCTCAGTTGCAGGGGCTGTTCGATCTCGGCCTCGCCAATGAGACCGCCGAACACTTGCAGTTGAACGACGAAGGCCTTCTATGGTCGGACACCATCGGCCCGTGGCTTTACTCGGACACCATGACGGGCCGCATGAGCGCCTACGAATTCGCATGAGCACCTGGCACATCCTGTATCGCGGGTCGCTCTCAAGCTGCAACTACGAGTGCAGCTACTGCCCCTTCGCGAAGACCACCAGCACGCGCAACGAACTGCGGGTGGACGAACAACAACTGGAGCGCTTTGCCGCCTGGGTTGCTGGGCGAAACGAACGCGTTGGTATTCTCATCACGCCTTTTGGGGAGGCCCTTGTCCACGCCTATTACCGCCGGACGATGACGGCGTTGTCACGGTTGCCACAAGTCTATCGCATCGCAGTTCAGACCAACCTCAGCGCCGCGCTCGATGATTTCTCTGCCGCCAACCGTGACACGCTCGCATTATGGGCGACGTTTCATCCGAGCCAGACGACGCTCGCCCGATTCCTGGCCCGCTGCCGCGAACTGGATGCCACCCGCATCCGCTACAGCGTTGGCGTTGTCGGGCTTCGCGAACATTTCCCTGCCATCGAGGAGCTCCGTCGCGCCTTGCGCCCTGGAATTTATCTCTGGATCAACGCCTTCAAGCACAACCCGGACTACTATCGCCCGGATGAAATCGCCCGCCTCTGTGCCGTGGATCCCTACTTTCACTGGAATCTCTGCAACTACACGAGTCGTGGAAAACCCTGTGCCGCCGGCGAAACTTCCTTCTCCGTGGACGGCGACGGTAACGTCAGGCGCTGCCATTTCGTGGAGGGCATCATCGGCAACATCCACGCGGCGGACTTCCCGGCATGTTTGAAGTCCCGCCTCTGCCCGGCGCCAACCTGCGGCTGCCACATCGGTTACATTCACCGGCCGAGCTTGGGACTGGACGTGCTGTTTGGCGAGGGGTTACTCGACCGAGTACCTGATGCGTGGCCGCAAGTGTCAGACCGCTTTGCCGGGCAAACCGCAATGGAATTGGAGGCGAGGATATGATCGTGTGGTTCACTCGACAGCCCGGCGCCGGAAAATCAACCCTGGCCGACACGCTCGCCGCGGAATTCCGAAAGCGTGGACATCGCGTGACCAGAATCGATGGAGACGAATTCCGACGTGAGACTGGGAACACGGACTTTTCCGAAAGCGGGCGCATCCGAAACGTGGAAGCAGGTCAAGAACGCGCTGCCGAGTTGGCGGCGGAGGGTTTCGTTGTTCTAGCCTCGTTCGTTTCTCCGCATCGGTCCGTTCGCGAGAGGTTTAAGGCAAGCAATGACGTGCTGGAGGTTTACACTCATACCCCATTGCCCGGGTCAAAAGACAGGTTTCGCGTGGCCTACTACGAACCTCCGATTCACTGTTTTCTCGATTTGGACACCTCGACTTGCGACGTCTCGCAATGCATCTCGATAATCCTGAACGCGCTTCACGGAACCCTCAAGACACCGAGCCCGGACGCTCCACATAACCTGCATCCGTCTTCTCATTGATAAGCACCGCCATTGCGTCTGCGGCGGCCTTTTCGTCAGTGAACGGCTTGGTCTTTGACTGGCCATTCGAACCGATCCGGCCCCAGCGGGTCGTCATGGTGTTCCCGGACTGCGATACTTCCCAGAACTTGCTGGAGTTGCCTTCCACGAACTCGAAATAGCGCGGTTTGCCTGCAGCACCCACGCTGCTCGCAATCGTCACCGGCGCGGCTGGCTGCGGTTTGGCCGCGGGGGCCGCTTTCGCATCCTTGACCGCAACATCGTGGCGGACGCTGACCCAACTTGGGAAGCGCGGCACGCCGGCTTCGGAGAGTTCCTGGTAACGGAACGTGACGGTCGCGCCGATGGCGGGCGGGTTCTCGCGCTCGCGGTCGCTGAAGCCGGTGCCGATGGCGAAATCCGTGCCGTCCGGCAGCCGCACCAGCAATGCGCCCAACCGGCCCTTGTGCCGGCCTGCGCCCGCTTGATGGCCTGTGACCACCGCTTCCGCGTCGTGGAACGTCTTAACCTTCAGCAGCGTGGCCGAACGCCCAGCCACGTATTTCGATCCCGGCTGCCGCAACATCAGGCCCTCGCCGCCCAGCGATTCGATCCGCGCCAGTTCCGTCCGCAGCGACTCCAGGTTCTTGCAGCGTTCGTGCGGATGTTGCCGCGCGAATGCGGTCGCACCTTTGGACAAGGCGTCTTTCAGGAAAGCCAGCCGATCCTCGAAGCCGCCGATGGCGGCGGGCGCGTCGAACACGAGGTAACGCACTTCGTTCCAAAGATCGCTCTTGTCCTGCCGGCGGACGATGCTGACGGTGCGCTGGAACTTCTTGCGATCAATCCACAGTTCGCCATCGAGTGGCACCGCGGGCAGTCCCTCGATGAACCAATCCGGCGCGTGGTAGAGGTTGCCCTGGCGCGAAAGGAACTGTTTGCCGTCCCAGTAGGCGCGCACGCCGTCGAGCTTCTCGCTCATCCACCAATCCGACAGGTCCGCGGCGTTGTCCCAGCTCTCGGCCAGGAGCAGCGGTGGCCCAGAATCCTCCGAATCCTCTGCGTCACCCGCCTTGGTTCGAGCCGGGCGTTGCGGGAGCGCGCCGCCAATGCGCGCTTCCTCGGCGGCGTCCCCGCGCAGCTTGCGCAGGTGTTTACAGGTGCGTTTCTCGATGGCGGTGGATTGATTGCGCCAGGCGGGGCAACTGCACGAATACACGCCGCCGGTGTTTTTCAGGACGTAAGGCTTCGCGCCCGAGCCCTGCATCTCGGTGGATTCGCCGTCTTGTAGATCAGGCATGGTGTCAGCCGTTGTGAATTGGCAAGTCAGTGAATCAGTGAATCTCGAATCATTCCGCGGCAGCCTGTTTCTTGGCGGCCTTCTTCATCGGTTTGGCTTCGGTTGCCTCGACAGCAACTGGAGCAGAAGTCGCGGCTGGTTTTGGCGCTCCAACCAGATCAAAGCCTTTGGTCACGTTTTCTTCAATGAGCTTCTTCACCAGCGCCTCTGCCCGGGTCTCGGTGTGGGCGAAGAGCGTGGTAACTTCGAGCGGTGTCTTGCGGCCCGCCGAGTAATCGGTCCAGAAGACGACAAAGGGAAACGCCCCCGCAGTGGCCGGTCGCCGGCCCAGGACCAGCTTGCGTACGGCGAGCGCGCCTTTGACTTCCTTGGTGTAAACCTCGCGGCGCATCACTTCTAACGGGGGAAGGTTGCGGTTGATCAATTCCGGCGCGGCGATTTCGCGACCGCTCAATTGCGCGAGCCGCACGGCTTGGGGCGCAAACTCCTTGTCGGCCCGCAGCCGGTGGAACGTCGGGAGCAACAGCCGGGGACACGCGGCCAGGCCGTCGAAGCTCCACAGGGAATTGTCCCAGCCAAACACCTGTTGTCCGCTCGCTTCTTCGTCCGCGGGCAGTACGTCTTCGGCCTCCAATTCCACAACGAAGCCCGGCTTTACGAACCGCACGGGCCGGCCGTCGCTGTCGCTCATGGCCAGCGGCGGATCGGTGCGCAGGGTGGACAATCGCCCGAGCCAGTCCACGCGGTCCTGGTCGTTGAAACCCGAGCCGACGCGCGCGATGGACTGCAATTGCAGCCCGCGTTCCCGCACGGGATACGCCAGCGCGGTGAGCAACGACATCATGCCGTAGTTGCCTTCGAACTCGCCTTCGACGAAACCCACCACAGCCGCGTCAATCGCGAGACGTGGCTTGAGCTTGCAGACTTCCGTCCGGTCCAACCGGCGGATGACGAGGCCTTCAAGTCCGCCGCCGGTCTTCTCCGCGAAGACGCGGGGCAAATCCGCGCCTGAGACTTCGCCGCCTTCCGCGCGATGCACGAGCTTTTCGGCATTCGTGCCGGCCAGTTCGTCGAGCAGCTTCCAGATCGTCAGAAAATCCGATTGATGCGCGCGCAGATCGCGACCGTCGAGCATGATCACGTCGAGCACGGCGAGACGAAAACGGCCCGCGTCGGCAGGATCGGTGGAGTAGCTCGCCCGCGTGACATCGGCGCTGGCGCAACGGCGGCCCTCCGCGGTTTCGCGGATGTAGAGTTCGGCCCGCAACAGGCCCTTCTTCGTCCCGCGCGCCTTCAAGTTGGCCGCCAGTTCTCTCAGGCACGGCAGGCCCACGCGCGCCCGGCCCGACGGCGCGTTGAACGTGAATATGTCCGGGCTGCGGCCCGCCTCGTAGTACACGAACACGCCTTCGCCGTCGTACTTGGTGGTTTCGAGCACACGGCTGTCCGGGCCGTAGCGCGCGGGCAAATCGGAAGGCTTGATCGCGATGAAGCGGTTCGAGACTTCCGTTTCGTAGTTCTCGGCGACCTCCAGCAAGATGCGATCCGTCACCGCACCGCGCGGGCCGAACGCGTAGTCCCCGCTCTTCTTGGTCAATCGGTTTAGGTCAATCATGGTGCGGATGCCGGCGCCGCCGGCCGTTTGAGTTCCTGATCCGACAACAGCAACAGCAAGCGGTAACGCGCCTCGTCGCCGCTGCCCTCCACTTCACCGAAAAGAAACGCCCGAAACGGCGTCCCGCCATCGCGCAGTACCAGCGGCCCGGCCCCCTTCGGTCCGGCGCCCACCAACGCCATGCTCTGGCTGTCCCGAAGCGATTTCGCCAGGCCGTAAAGAAAATCGAAGGTCAATCCGTCCGTGTGGACAAGTTGCTGCATGCCGCGGAAAACGAACCGTGTCAGGCCGTCCTTGACCGGGAGGCGGCGCACGATCTTCAGCGGCGCGGTTGTGTCCACGTTCGCGGTGCGGAAGACGCGGCTGCGCCGTTCCTTCTCTTGCCCGTCTGGCGTGAAAACGACCTCCACTTCTTTGAATTCCGTGGCGATCGTTGGCTGTGCCGCAGCGGAGTCCAGATACACCGCCGTGGCATCACGCATCAACCGCCCGGCAATCTGCAAATCCAATTCCGGGTCGCCCTCGATCAAGTGGGATGAACTGGCGGAGGGAAGCGGCCTTTGTCCGTTCAGGGCTTGCACGCGCTTGACCTTGCCGGCGCTGGTGACCTGTTCCAGCGGGGCGGCTATTGTTTCAGCCGTGGGCGCGCTCAAGCCGACCCGCGCGCTACGCCCTTCGTTTTCGAGATGAATGGTGAGCATGGTTGAATCGTTGGATCGTTGACCCGTTGAATCGTGAAATCGGATTACATCATGCTGAAATCCAGCGGATCACCGGCGTCCTCCGCCACGCCCGCTGCCGCGTCGAAGAACTGATAAGCCACGGTGCGCCCGACCATGGGACAGGCTTTGAGCTGGCCGACGAGCAGGAACGCCCCGTCTTCGCGGACCATGACGAGCGCGTCGCGCGGGCGGGCGGATTTGCGATACTTGAAACTGCCGCGATAGAGTCCGGGCGCAAGTCCGGCGGCGGCGAGGGGATAAACGTCCGTGGTCACAAACCGCGCCAAGGTTTCGAGCGGCACAGATTCCAGGCTCTCCGCACCATCGAAGGAACTGGGACGCAATTCCAGTTTCTGCCCGGCGCATTGGACTTCTGGCGATTCGGCCGGCGAGCCTTCCGGGTCCACCGACGTCATCGCCACCTGGCTCTTGCGGAACGTCGAACCGTCGGGCAACAGCCAGCCGCGCTCCAGCCGTTGGCCGCCCTGTTCCACGATGTGTTCCACCCGGCCGTACAGGTCGTCCTTGCCGACTTTAGATTCCAGACTGGCGGCGATTTCCCGGCCGGCGACGTTTAGTTTGAGAGTTTTCGAGGCCATGATGATTTCTGGGGAAGGAAGGACGATTGGAGTCTCCGGGGCGTACCAATTTGGCTCCCCGGATCCACAACGACTTCGAGTAATGCCGAAGCGTCTGCCACGCCCGGCAGGGTCATAAAATGCAGGCGAATGTCAAGGTTCGCGGAAGATTTGATGATTTGTCACCGTGCCGGAGGGTGGGCGAGGGGCGCTGATTCCACCACTCAGCACGACGTGGAGCTTGCCCCCGTGGGCGGTCTGTTTAACCTGCCGCGGATGGAAACCTCAAAGGCAACAAGTGGCGCGATTTCCGACCTCACTTTGTTCCTCAAGTCGCTCGCCGAGGAAGGTCGGGTCGCAGTCTCACCCGGACCACTCACGGAAGGGGATGCCGGGGCGACTGACGTTTTGCGGCTGCTCGACGAATTTGCCCGCCACGAACTTGCGACCGCCGCTCCACAGTTTTCGCCCGGCACCGCTCTCTGGGCGGCGCGGTTGTTCTACCAACTCTGCCAGTTCACGGTCTGTCGCGATCTTGACGAGGAACAGATCACGGCGGCCTGTGCCGCGCCCTGTCCCGAGCCACGCGGCCCGGAGGCGGATTGGTCGGCGGATCTCCTGTTTCGGCACCTGCCGCGTTTGTTTCAACTCGCGCGGCACCTGAGCCACGCCGATCCACTCCTGCAGCAGATGAAGCGAATCGCCGTGACCTGGCCGCTCTCGTCGGTCGGCATCCCGGGACTGCTGGACCTGCGTCTCGAGTCCTTCATCGGGCAGCCAGCGTTGCGGCGGCTGTATGGCGACCGCATCCTCGCGAGCGGAGACCTGTCGCGGTTGGGCGACGCCCGCGTTGACGACCTGCTGCGGGCCGACCTTGGAGTGCATCGCGAATTCTCCCCCGCCGTGGCCGCGTGTCTTTTTCCGAACCATGACCCCCATTGATATCACCGCCCGTCTCGCCACCGAAGTGCTCGAACCCATGAAGCGTGCCTTCGTTGGCAAGGATGAAATCATTGACTTGCTCGGCATCTGCCTGATCGGCGGGGAGAACCTGTTCATTCTCGGCCCGCCCGGCACCGCCAAGACCGCGCTCGTTCACCAACTCGCCGCCCGGCTTGAGGGGCGGACTTTCGACTACCTGCTCACGCGGTTCACCGAACCGAACGAGCTATTCGGACCATTCGACATTCGCAAACTCCGCGAGGGCGAATTGCAGACGAACACCGAGGGCATGCTCCCCGAGGCGGCGCTGGTGTTTCTCGATGAACTGCTCAACGCGAACAGCGCGATTCTCAATTCGCTGCTGGTCGCGCTGAATGAACGGGTCTTCCGCCGGGGCAAGGAAACCCGCCCGCTGGCGGCGCTGATGTTCACCGGCGCGAGCAATCACCTGCCCGAAGACGACGCGCTGAACGCCCTGTTCGACCGCTTCCTGCTTCGCGTGCATTGCGACAACGTCCCCGACGAATGCCTGACCGATGTGCTCACCGCCGGCTGGAAGCTCGCGGCGGTCGCCCCCTCGAAATCCACGTTGCACTTTGACGATCTGCGCGTCGCGCAATCGGCGCTGGCCGGTGTGGAATTGGGCGCCGTACGTCAGCCATTCGCCGAACTCGTCCATCGCATCCGGCACGTGGGTATTCCGGTGAGCGACCGGCGCGCGGTGAAATTGCAGCGTGTGATCGCTGCCAGCGCGCTGTTGTCCGGTCGCACCGAGGCACGCCTCAGCGACCTGTGGGTGGTGCGGCATATCTGGGACACCGAGGAGCAGCAGGAGGTGCTGGCCAGCATCGTGGACCAAGCGATTGGCAAACAGCCCGCGGCCACCGGCGATCACCCGCGCGCCCGTCCGGCCGACGGCCCCGATGCGGAATCGCTGGCCCGCGATCTCGAAGCCATCGCTGTCGCCTTGAAGGTTGGTCCGTTGCCGGACGTGGAGAAGGCGTATCTGCGCGACCGGCTTGGCATACTGGAAGGCCGTTGCCAGTGGGTGAAGGAAAACCCGAAGCGCGAGTGGTTGCTCAAACGCGCCGCCGAATTGTGGCCGTTGGTGAAAGCGTAGGAGACCAGTGGACTTTCCTTGGGCCATCTGCCTCGCACGAGAGGACGCCGCGTCGCTGGCCGGATTGCGGCTGACCGTCGGTATCGAGGTTGGTGAGGCTGGGCCAGAGGTCTGGCTGCGGGGACGGCAGAGCGATGAACAGCTCAAGTTGAAACTGCTGGGGCTGCCGGCTCGGGGACGTTATGAATGGCTGCCCGCCGCCCGGCTGCGGCAAACCAACCGGCATATTCCTTCGGAGCGCCTGCCGGATTTGAACTGGCAACCTCTCGCAGCATGGCTACGGGTGGAATCACCCGTCTCGGCGCTCCCGGCGATCGAGCCGGGGCCGGTTCAAGTACGCCTGGCGCGCTCCGCTGACGAGTGCGAGCCCGAACTGCTCTTGGCCCGGCTGGAGGACTTCGCGGGTTTCGTCGCGCGGGCGGCGCTGGTGCGGCTGGAACGGTTGCGGTACGCCGCCACCGCCGATGGCCGGGTGCTGGTGCGCGGGATGCCCTTACCGCCACTGCCCGGACGGCGCTTTGTGCTTCACGACGGCGTGGCTGTGCCGGCTGGATTCGCGTGGCAACCGGCGGTCAGCGCGGCGGTCCTGACCCGTTGCTTGGGGGGGCCGGCTGGCGGGCTGGTCTTGTGGAACGAGGATGGCACGATCACCCGTCTGCACAGCGAACAGTTTGTTCCGGTGACACGAAGTGGCGTGCGCGTCACCGCTTCGGAGTTGGGCGAAACAGGATGAATCCCGACCGTCAGCAGACAATTGAATATCTGCGTTCTCCCGGTGCCGGACTCTGGCGTTGGACGGAGAACGGCACGGTGCTTGTCTGGCACGACGGCAGCACGGTGGCGTTCCGCGAAGAGATCGTGGCGATCCTCGAATGGCTCGCGCCGAACGGACTGCCGTCGTTTGGGGCAATCGTTTTCCTGCTGGCCGCCTGCCGCGGCAAGGTGCCGAGGGTTGCCGAAATCCTCACCGAATCCAAAGTCCAGGTGCCGACCGATCTCGGGCCGAAGGCGGCATTGCTCAGCACCGCGCGGCGACAACTGGCCGCCCAGCTTGAAGTGGCCCTGGGCGAACTCGCCAGGGTCTCGCGCCTGCCGGCCGAACTGAATTCCGGCCTGAAGGCGAAATGCGTGCTCGCCGAAGCGGTCTTCGAGCCGGCGAAGGGGGAGCGCTTCGTGGAGGCGCGCGCAGTCCTGCGCGGACTGCGCGAACCGTTCACCGATGCGGACTTGGCCGAACCGGAGACAAGCGGTGTCTCCGGCAGCTATATCCGCCAGGTTCACATTGTCGCCGAAGGGCTGAAGCTGCACACTGCCGAATCACTGGCGCTGCGGCTGCGGACCGGCTTGGACGTGCTGCCGAAGGAGATTGACGCCAGCCTGCCGCCGGCGGAGCGGGCGCGGCAGCTGATTGACGAACTGAGCCGCGACCGGGAAATCGGGGCGGTGGCCCGCGCGGCACGCGGACTGATGGCGGCGGTGCGCCTGCCTCGCCGGTTGGGCGAACGCGAACAACTGGCCGTCGGTGGCGTGGCGGACATCACGAACCGCGGGCCGCTCGACCGGCTGCTGTTGAGCGAACTGGCTCACGACGACCTCACCCTGGCGGCACGCGTTGCCTTGAATGAGGCGCTCTACCTGCGTCGCGAGCCGCCGATGCGCGAGCCTCCCGGTACGCTGGCGCTGCTGCTGGATTCGGGCGTGCGACTCTGGGGTGTGCCGCGCGTGCTCGCCACCGCGGTGGCGCTGGCGTTGGTGGCCCGCGATAAAAAGTACGGTGAAGTGTTGGCCTGGCGGGCGCACGGCAGGCAATTGCAGTCCGTGGACCTGCTCGCGCGCAATGGACTCACGCAGCATCTGAGCGCCTTGGAAACGCACGCCCACCCCGGCGAATCTCTGCCCGCCTTTGCGGAGGCCATCTCATCTGGCGCACAGAATCAGTCCGTGCTGATCACGCACCGTGATGCGCTGGACGACCCGGGTTTTCGCCGTGCTTTGGCGGATCATCCTGCGGCGCCCGGATTCGTGGCCGTGGTGGATCGCGAAGGGCGCTTCGAACTGCACGCGCTGCCGTTGACGCGCCGCCCGCCGGTCTGCGAAGCCGACCTCGACCTGGCATCGGTCTTCGACGAAAAGACGGGCGTGCCTCCGATCAAAGGTGACATTGACCCGGACTTGCCAGCGATCTTCGGTGTGACGCCGTTTCCGTTCCTGCTGCCCATTTCAGGCAAGGTGGATTACTGGATCAAGGAGGGCGACGGGATCACGTATGCCGTGCTCAATAACCGGCAGCTCGTTCAATTCCGCGGCCACCAAGCCGGCGCACGTGTGCTGGCAAACGACTTGCCCGGCGGCAGAACAGCCTGGTTGAGTTGCGTCGAAAACACGGTACATCTCGTCAAGGCCGGCGCCAGTCAGCGACCGACTCGGCTTTTGTCGCTGCCACTGCCAGACGGCCCGTTGAGGGTGATTGACTTGGTCAGCGGTTCTGACTTGCAGGCGGTGCATCGGAGCGGCGACGTGATCCTGGTCATCCGCCGTCACGATGTCCGGGCGTATTCGCTGAACGACGGCAAGCTACTCGGGCGCACGATCAATCCGCATCAGTGGGTGCATGGCCGGTATCTCCGCGGGCAAAGCCATTTCTACTTCGCGGTGTGGGATGGGGAGCGTGTGAAGTTCGAACGAGTAACACTGCCGAATGGGTGTGAGCCATCTCTTGTCCCAATCATATTCGATCGGCAGCACGTGGAGGGGCCTTGGGTGCTGCATACGCACGGAAACGTCATCTCATCTGCCAACAGCGAGAAGATTCGCGTTCCCATGATAACTGGCTTCGCGTTCGCTGCATACGCAGTGAGTGTCTCGCGGGACGGGAATCGTTTGCATATTGGTATGCCGGACCCGCCATGGGATTGTCTGTTCGATCTTCAAACCGGGCAGGCCAAGAACAATCCACAACTGCTGCATCCAGAACTGACGCTCGACCCATTACCGCGCCTGCCCACTTGGAATCTCTACAGTCTCATCGAGTCCATCGCCCGGTTGCCGGTTGGGATTGCACTCTGCGGCCGGAAGGGCCGGTGGCGCAAACTCAGCCTGCACACCAACGGGAAGATCCGCATCGCACCCCTGCCGACCAATGAGACCGTTCCTTCGGAAAGGGCTTCCCTGCCGGCACTACCCAAACCCAACCGGCATGGCTGCCTGCTTCAGGTGGCGCGATGGCCCGGCGGCAGCCAGGCATTTCTCGACAGCCGCGGCTTGCTCCACCTCAAGAGCCACGATCCGGATGTGCCGGAGGTGTCGCTGGTGCTGTCCGACGGCGAAGTCGCTGGCTGGACCTCGGATGGATACGTGTGCGGCCCGGCTTTCTTCTTCGGGGGGCAGTTCACTTCTGAGCCGATCCGTGTCTTCGAACGCATCCTGCGGTTTCTACATCACCTGTGATCCTGCCCCTCCAACTGCGTCAGGACCCGGCGCTGGATGCCGACGCTGCCGCGTGGTTTCTGCCTGGTGATTCCGTCGAGCACTGGCTCGAAGAACTCGCGCGCAGCGGTCTGGCTGGTGCGGACACACGTCTGTTTGTCGTACCGTGCTCAGTCGGGAATCGGGCTTGCGCCGGCTTGCTCGTCGTGCCGGCGGTCACGAACGTCGCGTTGCCCAAGCCTGCGGGCGTTGCCTGCCGGTCGGTTGCCGGACGCCTGTTCGTCCCCGCGGACGCGGTATTGCATCCGCCGGTCACAGACGCGGAAGTGCGGACGTTATGCCCGCTGCCGGTTTCGTTTTATCACCCGGCGTTCGGCTTGAGCAGCTTCGAGGAGGAAAGCACGTTGCGCATCTGGAACTTGATCCAGCGGCCGGCGGAGCGCACGGACCCGTGGAATCTAGCCCGCCCGGGGGCGCCAGCGCTGCCGGAGTTGAGCGAAATCATGCTCGCGCAACCGCCGTCCATTGAGGACGTGTTCGGCGGTGCGGAGGAGGAGATCGGCAGCGAGCCGCCGGTGGACCTGCCGCCCATGCCCGACGAGCCGGGCGAAGACCTGCCGGCAAGAACGCAGCGGACTCTCCGGCGACTGTTCGCAAAGGGTGTGTCGGAGGTAACCCGCCAGATGCCCCACATCGGCTATCGCCGGACGTGGGTGAACGACGTCGAAGACTGGGCCAACCGGCAGTTGCGCGGCGTGAATGATCAACTCGACAAACTGCGGAACAAGGAGCTTCACCGCCTGCTGCGCCTGCTGGACACTGACCCGGAGGCAGGGCTGCGCCACGCCATCCCGATGAATGCGCTTGCGCATCGCGGCCTCGCGCCGCCCGGCGCAAGGCTGGGTGCGCGCCTGCCGAATTTCGACCTGAACCGGCTCGGCGGCGGGCCGGCGGATTTCTGGAACGTGCCGCTCGATTTGCAGACGATTCTCAGCCGCCGCTACCGCGAAATGGCCGACCGCGAAATGCAACTCGGGCGACATCGCCGCGCTGCCTACATCTACGCGCAACTGCTGGGCGATCTCGTTTCCGCCGCGAATGCGCTCAAGCAGGGTCGGCATTTTCGTGAAGCGGCATTGCTGTATGAGGAACATCTCAAGAATCCGGTTGAGGCCGCGCGTTGTCTGGCCGAGGGCGGCTTGCTGGCGGAAGCCATCGAACGCTACATCAAACTGGGGCGCTGGCTCGACGTGGCCGATTTGCATGCCCGGCTGGGCAACCGAAACGCCGCCGAGGAGGCGGTGCGTCGCGTCGTCAACGAACACCTGGCGCAGGACGATATCCTCGGCGCGGCCAGGCTGGTGGACGAACGGCTGCAATTGACCGATGAGGCGCTGGCGCTGTTGCTGAATGCGTGGCCGGCGTCACGCCAGGCGGGGAGCTGCGTGGCGGCGGCGTTTCAAATGCTGGCCCGGCTGGGACGGCACGAGGTGGCGCTCGAGTACTTGGCGCAGTTTGGCCGCGGCGATGTGGCGCCGCGGATGGTTTTGCCGTTGCTCACAGCGTTGGGCGGGCCGGCTCGGGATTATCCCCACGAACAGGTGCGGCATCGCGCGGCGGATTTCTCCCGCGTTCTCATTGCACGGCAACTTGGCCAGACGGGGCTCGCGGCGGACGAAGCGGGCCGGGTGGTGGAATGCCTCGTCCGCCTCGCACCTCGGGACCGGTTGCTGGCGCGCGACGCCAACCGCCACCTGCTCGACCGCCGAAACACGGAGCAGCGCGCGCGGCGCGTCACCCCGCCGCCGCGCCCCGGCAACAAGCCGATCGTGGTCCGGCGCTTTGAGCTGCCGCGCCAGATCCAATGGCAGCAATTGCGGCACGAGTGGCACTGGTTCTACGCCTTGGGCGTGACGCACCGGCACCTGACGTTGGTGCGCGGAATCTGGGAAGGGGACTGCCAGAGCCTTTCATGGGATTGCACCGCACAGGAGGTTCAGAGCGGATTTGTTTTTGAACCGACAGCGGAACGGGGCCGTGCGGTGGCCCTGGCCCGGGCTAGCGGTCGGCCGCTGGGGCGCAAACGGTTTCCAGCCGCGGATGCCTTTTTCGGACAAGAATGCATCGCAGGAACGCCCGACTGGCTGCCCGCCCAGAGTTACCCCCTGACCTTCGGCGAAGACGTCGCCTGGAGTCTGCACCTCGCAGCGGGGCAGGCGGTCCTTTCCTGCCATGACAAGACCCAGGGACGGCTGCAGCGGACGATTGATGCCACCGAGGCGTTGTTGGGTGACGCGCACCGGAGCGAGACGACGCGTCTTTGCCTGGCAGCGCTCCCAAGCGGAGTGGCCATGACCTTGGGCAACCGGCTCGTCCTCACGCGCCGCGATGGCGGACTGACCCGCGTGGAGTTGCCGGGCCAGGCGATCGGGCTGGTCGCCACCCTGCCGCACACAAGATCGGGGATTGCGGTCCTGCTCGAACACGGAGCCGTCATGCATTGGGCCGGTGTAGACGTGGGCAGCCCAATCGAGCTGTCGCGCGACCTGGCCTCGCCGCTGGCCACGTTTGTGCCGGGCGGTCCCATGGTGCTGGTTTCGGATGCGCAAATGATGCTTCTGGATGTGGATTCAAGAGGCGTGCAAAAGGTCACGCGTGTGGAGTTGACCGGTCAGCGTCCGGTCGGGGTTTGCTACACGGCGGCCCCGGGACAATTCGCCGTCCTCGGCGACTCAGGGGAGATGACGGTGTATCGTGTGCCACTGTGAATGGAAACTGAGCCACGGAACGACTTGATGACGGTATGGCGGAGGACTTCAGCCCACGGACCAGACCGGCTTCTCGGCGAACAGCACCATGTTTGTGGGCGGCCAGGGCAGGGAGCCACCATTCGGATCAAGTAGAGCAACGTGGCCTTCGTAGCGATTCTGAACGATCCAGGGGCTGGTGTAAACGCGTGAACCCTCGGCGGGATCATTCGGGTTCTCAAGGACATGAAAGCCGATCTCGCTCAAGACTGTTTTCCACTTCGCGAAGCTCCAGAAGCAGAATTCCTCGTTCATCTCCGACTTCCAGTTGTCGGTGTAGTCCTTCTTGGACAAGAATTCGGCGGCTGGGCGCAACGCCAGACGGCAGGCAGGGCGGCCATCGAATTCTGACGGCTCAAATGGGAAGGCCGGCCGGCCACCGCGAAAGTCTTGCGCGAACAAGTGGAAACGGCTGCGGGTGGAAAGCCGCTGCAACCGACTGGCATCCCGATATGGATGACCGGCCAGTTCCGCCGGTGAGGGGTTTTCGCCATCCGCTTCGGAGCACCAGAGCAGGACTTCCTGGTCGCCGTCCTCAGGCCCCACCACGTCGCGAATGATCAACCGACCACCGGGGCGGAGCTGCCGGAACTTTTCCTGGAGGTAACTGCGCACCGATTTCTCGCCCTCGCCATAGCTCCACAACTCGTGCAGTGTGCTGTTGCAGATTGTCGTGTCAATGGACTCCGGCTCGAAGATGCGGTCCAGCAGGTTGCGGTGGAAGAAATGGACGTAAGCTCCGCCGAATTCTCCCGCCCGCTGGCGTTCATGAAAACGGCCGGCAAATTCCGCTGAAAGATCAATGCCGAACAGGTCGGAATCTGGGTAATCGTGACTGATCTCTGCCAAAAGCGCCCCGTCGGCGCAGCCCTCGTCCACAATGCGTCCGCCGTTGATGCCTGCGCGGATGTCGAGATACTTGAGTCGGATAATCTCGTTCATACCGCGGGCATAGGTGCTGTAGTTCCGCGTTTCGGTCAGGCTGCCTTCCTGATTGGTCAGCGGATCCTGATACAGCCGCGCGATGCGTTGGGGCACTTCGGGCAGATCCTCGAACAGGCTCTGGTGACTTGTTGCCAGATGCGCCCGAACCAGCGGACCGCCCGGCCAGTCCTGGCCGCGAGCGCCGATTTCCCGGATGATCTCGATCGGTGTCACCGGTCGCGGATCAGGCTCCGCCAATTCTGCGGGTGCGATGGCAAAGCCAAGGTCCTGATACAGACGGATCACTTCTGGCGTGGAACAGAGCACCAGGCAGTTCCCCGCCTCAAGTCTGACGGCCTGCTCAGTCTGATGGGCGATTTCCTTGATCGTGAACTCGGCAAAGTTCCGCGTGTGCCCGTAATGCGGGATGCCGATCACCCGGAAACGAAACGGCAGCCGTTGGCGGAGTTCGCGGGCAAACCGGTCCACGCCCATCGCCCGGACATGGAACGGGATCGGATTGAAACGCGAGTTTTCCTGGTTCGCCGAGGTGAGGGCGAAGATGATTTCCGTCGGCGGGACGCTCGGTTCACAGCGTCCGGTGATGATGGCCGGCAGTTTGTCCGGCTTCGTGGACAGAACCCGCTGGAGATAGGCCTCCTGGAATCGCGTGTTGACCAGGTGCCGGCCGGGGAAAAGCAAATAGTTCATGCCGGGTGGTTTCGTAGAAGCGTCGCGCCGGGTTGGCAAGCAGATTCCAGTCAGGCATACGGAACAACGGTTCGTATTCGTGCCGGGAGCTGGGTCTGCTGGTCATGCAAATCCACGACCGGACTTGCGGGTCGCATCACTTGGTCTTTACTCGGGCGCGCAGGTGTCGTTTATTTGCTGCGGAATCAACTCGACAAACAGAAGTGCGTTATGGGTTTCCTCAATGCCTTTCAGCGACTTTCGAAGTCTCCCACCAATCCGCACCCTGCGGCCGCGGCGCGCGCCTTTGATGTGGCCGATCTGTATCGCGGCCCGGTCGCGGCGCAGGGGGACGCGCCGGACGCCGGGGTGCCGCCGTTGGATGAGAAACTCCGCCAGGCCTATTTCTGGATCGTCAACACCGCCATCATCAGCCCCCACTACGACGTGGAATTCAACGAGGGGCCGCCCCAATCGTTCGTCCTGGGCGACAGCCGCAGCCGGCTCACGCTGCCGTCGGGACAAAGCTATTCCAGCTTCGTCCTGCTGCCCGTGCTCACCTTTGCCGCGCGGCGCAAGTGCCTGTTCATCGGCGGTCCCGGACGCGGCAAGACGGCGAGCGCGATCCTCATGGGCGTGCTGGCGGGTTATTCCGTGCGCGAAGTCCGGCGCGCCATGCAACACGGCCATCCGCAAATGACCATCGCCGACCTGCTCGGCAACCCGCTCCCCGCCGACCTCGTCAACGCCCAGCGCATCGAGGACATCCGCATCGCCTGGCGCCAGTGGCTCGGGATGCGGGTGAAGATCATTGACGAGTACAACCGCATCCCCACCCGCACGCAGAGCGCGCTGCTGACGGTGATGGGCGACAACTACGCGGAAATCCTGAACCACATCTACGAATGCCCGGACTCGGCCTGGTTCCTCACCGCCAACGACGACCATGGTGGCGGCACGTATCAGGTGATCGAGGCCTTGCGGGACCGCATCGACGTCATCGTGCAGGCGCTGGCCTTCAATCCGCGCTTCCTGGCCGACCTGCTCGCGCGCATCGAAGAAAATGTCCGGCCCGAGGAAGTGGTGCCGCGCCAGATCATCTTCACCGAAGCGGAGCTGGACCGCCTGGAGAAGGAAATCCGCGCCGTGGCGGTGCCCGACGAGGTGCGCCGACGGCTGGAATTCTTCTCCAGCCAGTTCGAGTTCTGCGAGGTGGCGGGGGACCAGTTCGAATACAAGACCAAGGACACCGCGCGCCTCGCGGGCGTCGAGTGGCATCTGCTCACGGCGCAGGAAACCGGACGCGACCGGCTCAAGGATCTCGGCTGCCAGACAAAGAACGGGCTTTCCGTGCGGGTGCTGATGACACTGCTCATCTACTCGAAGGCGCTCGCCTATTTCCGCGGCAACCCGGCCGTCGAGCTCGAAGACGTGCGGCAGACGCTTCCGTTCATCCTGCACGACAAGCTGGTGCCGGACACGGAAGCGCCGTTTTTCGATGCGCCGGGCAACGCTGTGTTCCGGGCCGACCGCGTGGGCTGGCTGCGCAAGGTGTTCGATCTGTCGTGCGCCGAGTACGACCGGCTCAATCTCGACCGCGAGGACCCCGTGGCGGCGCTCGCCGCGGAATTTCGCCAGGGACTGGAAGGCTTGAGCGATGGCGAAACCCGCAGCCGCCTCGTGAAGATCGAGCGCCTCATCACGGAATTGTCCAAAGGTCGCAAGCTTTACGGCCATCTCTACGACGACCTCCTGAAGCTGAAATACCTCCACCAGCGCTATACGAACTACCTGCGCTGGCTCAAAACCCGGTAGCCAGGGCCGGCATCCCACGATCCATGATCAACGCCGCGCTGGCTTCGATTCTCCGCTCGGGACGGGCTGAATTCAACGCCCGGTTCGCCGCCACCCGCCATGTTCACCCGGACCTTGATGCCGGCGCCTTCGCGGAGTTCCTGCAAACGGCGGTGGACGAACTGATCCAGGCCGTTGAAAAGACGCGCCCGGACCGGCTGGGGGAGGTCGCGCAGGCGGCTTTCGACGCGGCCCTCGAACTCGTCGGTCAGAAACTCGCGGGTCCCGGTGCCCGCCACTCGTCGGTGGAAGCTGGCTGGCGACGCGTCCTTCCCAAGGTCGCGCCGCTCGTCGCCTCGGCGCCCGGCCGGATCATTCCCGCGGTCTGCAACGCCGCCCATCAACTGGCCGCCACGCCCGGCGCCCGGCCGGACCAGTGGATCGGAATGATGGAGCAATGCGGACCGCAATGCGCCGATGCCGTCGCGTTCCTCAAGCTCGGACAGGTTTGCGCGTGGCGGGCGGGGCTGGCCCATTTCCGGCAAGGCGCAATCGCGGCGGCGGAAGCCCTGCCGGAGGCGCTGGTCCTCGTCGCGCTCGGCGCCAGGCCCGGTTGCATGTGGGTGGAAGTGCGGCAGCGATTGCTGACCGATCCGTGGTTTGATCCCGCAGCGGCGGAAGCCCCGGCCGCCTTTCGCCTGACCGCCCAGGTTGGATCGTTTCGCGGCTTTGGCGGGCTGTTTGCCGGGCCTCCCGCGGTGGCTTGCGCGGAGGGCGATTTCCTGGTCCGCAGTGGCGGCGAATGCTGGCGGCTCGTGGCTGACGCATTTGGCGCAACGTTCCACCGCGCCTCCGCCAGTGAATTCGAGGCGGCGGCGACGCAAGGCAAGTTGCCTTCGGGTTTGCGGGTCATGGGATCGTGCATCGTCTGGAACGACGGACGCTTTGAGTTCCCGGACCTGGGCGATTTCACGAGCGCCGCCGCCAACGAAACGACGCTCGCGCTGACCGGCCGTTTCACACATTCCATCGCGCTCATCGCGCTCAAGTAAGCCATGAAATCCGCGCCGCCACCGGTCCCCCCGCTTGCCACGCTGCGCGAGGCGTGGATGCAGGCCTGGCCGGCGGCGCTCGAGGCGTGGAGCAAGTTCACCCGGCTGCGCCCGCCCAACCTTTGCCTGACCGAGACGGAGGCGCGCCACGAGGGCTTGACCGGCAGCTTCGCCATGATCCGACTCCACGACCAGTCCATCGTCGTGAGCCTGCCGGAGGTCGCGGCGTGCCATGTTGAGCGGTATCCCGTCGAGATCCTCGCTCACGAGATCGGCCATCACGTGCTTGCCCCGGCCACGCTCACCGATCATGCGCGGATGATTGCGCGGATGCGCTGGGCACTGCCGACGGTGGAGCGACACGCGCCGATGGTGGCCAACCTCTACACCGACCTGATGATCAACGACCGTCTCCAGCGCAGCGCGGGACTCCGCATTGCCGAGGTTTACAAAGCCGTCGGCGCAGGCGGTGGTGGCGGCGCGGTATGGTCCCTTTATCTTCGCATCTACGAAATCCTGTGGCGCCTGGAGCGCGGCGCCCTCGGCGGCGGCAGAACGGACGACCGCCTTGAGGGCGATGCGTGGCTCGGCGCCCGGCTCGTGCGCAGCTACGCCCGCGACTGGCTGGACGGATCGGGCCGGTTCGCGGCGCTGCTGCTGCCCCACCTGCTGGAAGACCAGAAGTCGGCGAACCTTATCCAGAAGCTGCTCGACACGCGCAACGCCGCCGCCGGCGGTGATCCTGCGGGCCTCGTCGAGGAGGAGGCCGGCGAACGCGATGGCGCGGTGCATCCTGCCGAAGACCCGACGCTCGCTGAAGTGTCCGAGGATGGAGAAGATGAAGGTGCGGACGCGGCCGGCAAATCCCCAGCGCATGCGGAGCGGAACCAGCCTTCCCGCGGCCAGACTCGCGAGCCGTTTCAGTTTGGCGAAATCCTCCGGGCGGCGGGCGTGAACCTCTCCGACCATGACGCGGCGGTGCGTTACTATCGCGAACGGGCGCGCCCCCACCTGATCCCGTTCCCCAGCCGCCCCAGCCAGCAAAGCACCGATCCGCTGCCGGAAGGCCTGGAGCCCTGGGACATTGGCCACGCGCTGGACGATGCCGACTGGTTTCAATCCGTGATGCAAAGCCCGCGCGTCATCCCCGGCATGACGACGGTGCAGCGGGTCTGGGGCACAACCGAAGGCCGCGAACCCAGGCGCGAACCGCTCGATCTCGATCTTTACGTGGACAGCTCGGGCTCGATGCCCAATCCGCAGCGGCTCACTTCGTATCCGGCCCTGGCCGGCGCAATCCTGTGTCTCTCGGCGTTGCGGGCGGGAGCACGCGTGCAGGCGACGTTGTGGAGCGGCAAAAATGAGTTCACGTCCACCGCGGGCTTCGTGCGCGATTCCGAAGCCCTCCTGCGCGTGCTCACGCGTTACTTCGGTGACGGAACGGCTTTTCCCATTCACATCCTGCGCGAAACCTACGCCCGGCGAAAACCCGGCGCGCACCCTGCGCACGTGCTCGTCATTTCGGACGACGGCGTCTCGACGATGTTCGACCGTGACGAATACGGCCATTCCGGATGGGACATCGCCGCCGCGGCCCTGGCGCGGGCCGGAGGCGGAGGCACTCTGGTTTTGAACATCCCGGCGGACTGGGAGAGGGCGTTAAACGGTCCCTGCCAGATGATCCAAAGGGCGCGCGACGAACAGGGCTGGCACGTGCATCGCGTCGCCACCCTCGATGAACTCGTCGAGTTCGCCCGGCAGTTCAGCCGGCGGCGCTATGGTGACGTTGCCAGGCCGCTGAGGCGGCCGGAGGAGAAAAGCGGATGATCGTCATCTGGCGGATCACCCGGCGCTGCAATCTGAGCTGCCCGTTTTGCGCATTCGATCGGCGGGTGGTCCAGTCCCGGCCTGATGCCGACCCCGAGGTCATCCGGCGCTTTGGCGTCGCGCTCGCGGATTTCCAGCGCACCACCGGCGAGCGCGTGCTGGTCAGTTGGATGGGCGGGGAACCGTTCTTGTTTCCCTCGCTAAACAGCCTGACCGTCTTTTTCACCGGCGAACTGGGCCTGCAAGTAAGCGCCACCACCAACGGCACCGCGCTCTGTTCCGCCACCGCGCGCGAACACGTGCTCGCCCACTTTGCGGAACTGACCTTCAGCGTGGACGGGATTGGCTCCGCCCATGACGAACTGCGCGGTCAGCCCGGAAACTTCGCAGCGCTTCGCGAGGCGGCGGTTTGGATCGCCGGGACGAAGCGCCGCCAAAGCCATGGTCCACGTCTGCGCGCCAACATCGTTTTGATGCGTCAGACCCTCTCCCGCTTTGAGGAGCTTTGTCTCGAACTGGCCGGCTGGGGCATTGAGGAAATCACCTTCAATCAACTCGGCGGACGCGACCGGCCCGAATTCTTCCCCGCTCACCGCCTGCTTCCGGAACAGGCGGCGCGGTTTCGCCATGAACTCCCGCGACTTCGCGAGCAACTGGCCGGGCGGGGCGTCCGCCTCAACGGAAGCGGCACGTACCTTGAGCGCATTCAGGCCAGCGCTTGCGACGAAGCGATTCCGGTGACGGACTGCCATCCTGGAGAGCAATCCTTGTTTGTCAACGAGGACGGCCTCGCGTCGCCGTGCAGCTTCACGACGCAGGACTATGGCATCCCGCTGGCCGGGCTGGACAGCGCCGGGGCGCTGCGCGAGTTGCCCGGACGGTTTGCGCGGGCCCGGCGCGAACGGCGCCTGGCGGTTTGCGAGGATTGCCAAAGCACCCAGGTTTTTGAGAAGTTTGCCGCGTAACCGATGCAGCAGGAAGGCCCCATCCTTGAATCGCTGACCCGCCGGCTGGCGGAGACGCCGCAGGATTTCCTTGCTCCGCCTCGCCTCGGGCAAAGCGGACAGGTGCAGACGGCGGCAGTGGTCGGTGATCTGGTCCGGCTCCTTGGCGGCAGCGTCGGCCCCGCACAGCTGACGACGTTCACCGGCAGGAACGCCACACTCCAATCCGTCTCCGAAGCTCGCGAGGATGCCAAACGCCTGGGCGTCGTCCTGATCCTCTGCTGGCTTCTGTCCGACGAGTGGTTCCAGCAAACCAGGCCGAAAACGGAGGACATCCTGCGCCTCTTGGAAACGGATGCCGCCGAACTTGCCCGGCATGTGCCCGCGCGAAAGCTCATCACCGATCCGGACCGCCGCGAGGAACTCGCGCGCCTGTCGCTCGCCCGGCTCGGCTTCCGGCCCGCCGGCGAGACGCCGGCCCAGGCGCAGGACCGGTTGACCACGCTCAACTCAATGGAGCGTGCCCGGGTGGTGAGGGCCGCCCGCGCCGCCGAGGAGCGCGCGCGCCAAATCCGCGAAGCGCTGATTCGCAAGGCCGCCGAGGAATCCGCCGACAAGTGGACCCGCGAATGAACACTGAAATCATTACCGACGCCGACCGGTATCCGACCCTGACCCCCGAGGGCCGGCGGATGCTGGACTTTCTTCGCGAGCATCCGCACGCGCCCATCTTTCGCAACGAAAGCGGCAACCGGCTGACCGCCGTGGATGTGGCCCGGGTCCGCGATTTCGAGCGCGAGGTGCAGTCCGCCAACGTGGGATGGCCTCCGGGCGAATGGCCGCCCTGGCTCGGCGATTTCGTCGAGCATTGCCTTGCGGATGTGCCTTTCTATCGGAGCTACGGCTGCGCGTCGGCCAGCTTTCATGACTTGCCGACCGTATCCCGGAGTGAGTTGGGGAGAGACATCGCGCAGTTTGTCCCGGACTCGGCACCGATTGACCGGCTGATCAACTTCCGCACCAGCGGCACGACCGGCCATCCACTGCTGCTGGCGTCGCATCCGACGGTCGTGGCCAGCTATCTTGCCTTCCACAAGCGGGCGCTATGCCGTTTTGGAATCGAGCTTCATCACGGCCGCGGACAGGTGGGTGTGGTGCTGGTCGGCTTTCAGCGCAAATGCTTCACCTACGTCTCGGTCACGCCGGCCATGGACGAATCCGGCCTCGCCAAGATCAACCTTCATCCGAACGACTGGCACGACCCGGATGACCGCGCGAAGTATCTGGATGCGCTGGCGACGGAAGTTTACACCGGCGATCCTCTGTCGTTTGCCGAGCTGGCGAAGCTGCCACTGCAAACAAAACCGCGGGTGCTGCTCTCAACCTCGATGACGCTGCTCCCAGCTCTGCGGCTGCGGTTGGAGGAACGCTTCGGCTGCCCGGTGCTCGACCTGTATTCAATGAACGAAGCCGGGCCGGTCGCGGTGGCCGATGCGACGGCGGGCGGCCATGTGCTGCTGCAACCCCGGCTCTACGTGGAAATCCTCGACCCAGCGGGCCGGGCACTGCCGCCGGGCGAGCGGGGCGAGGTGACGCTCACCGGCGGATTCAACTTCTGCCTGCCGTTGTTGCGTTACCGCACCGGCGACCACGCGGCCTTGCGTTTCAACGCCACGGAACCGGTGCTGGTTGGACTCGAAGGCCGGCCGCCCGTGCGCTTCCGCGACGTGCGCGGTGAATGGCTCAACAACATCGAAATCACGCACGCCCTGCAACCCTTTGCCCTCTCGCAGTTCACACTGCATCAGGATCTGGAGGGCGCGTTGCTTCTGCGCTGGGCCGGCACGGAACACGACGAGGTGGGGATTCGACAGGCGCTCTTGCACCTGTTCGGTCCTGGCCAACGCGTGATGTTGGAACGCATGGCCGCCTCGGACGCAAAGGTCGTGCAGTACACCTCCGATCTGCAAACCGCAGGGGAGGTCTTTCCGCAAATCACGGCTGCCCCGTCAGTCGGCGACCAGTAGCGGACCATCCGCCGGGAGAACACTCCTCAGTCTTCGCTGCCAGGAAGCCGCCAGGCCGAACCGGCAAACAGGCTGGAGATGTGGCGGACGGCTTCGCCCATCCGTTCCCCGTGCGAGCCACGCAAGACGTGCCAGGGCTTGCTCTGAGCCGCAAGCGCCTCCTCAAACCAACGATGCAACTCGTGGCGAATATGCTCCCCGTCCCGCAAGCCATCCTGGGCAAAGGGGATTTCGTCTCCGGTAAGGAGGTAAAGATCGCAGCGTCCACGGCGGGCGATCTCCTCGACTTCCTGACTGTGGCTGCCCATGTAGCGGCGATGCCAGATTATGGTGGCGAAGGCGTTGGTATCACAGATGAGCACGCGATTTGCCTGACGGGCGGCGGCGTCCTCGCGCTGCGATTGCTCCCCGGCAATCATGGTGAACTCGTCGGTGCACCAGTCGGGATCATTCTGCGCCAGCTTCACCTCGGAATACTCCCGACCGTATTCCTCGACCCAGGCGGTCTGAAGGTGGGCAGCCAACCCTTTGGCGAGTGTGGTCGTCCCGGTGGACTCCGCGCCGAGGACGCAAACCCGCTTTGCGAACCACGCGCGCACGGGCGGTTCGAGGAACTCCCAGTGCGCATACGGATCCTGGCGCACAGCCGTTCCAGAAATCGGCACCTGCCCGCGCCGCTTGTCCACGGAGATGTGTTTGGATCCCATCAGTTCAGCGTAGCGGTCCCCGTAATCCTCCGAGGTGAACACCGCATCCGGGGCACGACCCAACCAGCGTATCGTGTTCTCAGCCCACACCCGGGAATCGTTTTCGTCATAGCGATCGTCAATGACCATCACACGGGCGTCGGGATGAATCTCCTGCAACCATCGCCCACGCAATTCGCCAGGAATGGTATCGGTCGGCTTGGCGCAGACGATGACAACCGCCTGCTCGGATTGCGCCGTGGCCACGTCAAGGAGCAGCTTGTGGCCGCGGTGCGGCGGATAGAATTTACCGATCACGACGCCCAGACCGTGTTTCATCGGGCCACCACTCCTCTCCGCAAGCTGCGGTTCCATTCGCGCACTCCAACGAGACACATGGTCAGGAACACGGCGTAAAGCGCTCCAGTCAGTGGCAGATGCCGACTTAGGTAGAGGGGGATGTAGATGACGTCGGCAGCGATCCAGAAGAACCAGTTCTCAAACCGCTTCCGGCACAGAAGGTATTGCGCCGCCAGGCTGAGCACCGTGGTCAGCGA
>CAYJNU010000021.1:0-35512 GCA_964371005.1 uncultured Verrucomicrobiota bacterium
GTTCAATCTTTTCCGACGGGTTCAAATCGCACTCGAACACCGAGAATTGCAGATGGTCGCCAAAATTGCCACAGGTCTTAAACACTTTTCGCAGCCGCTTGTCATCTGCGATGTCGTAACAAACCAAGTAGGTCGTTCGCATAGGTCACCTCGTCATCAAGGGAATGTATTCTGCGATCTCGTCTGTCAGTGTTTTCGCCAGCAACCGCACCTGCAATTCCAGTGCCCGGCGATAGCTGACTTTGTAATCGAACAACGGATGCGTAATCAGCGAACTCATTCGCTGCTCATACGTCTGGAAAAATCGTTTCCTTCCAGGTGCGCTGAGATTCACCGCCTGGCCGGCGCGCACGAAATCCTTTTCGGTGACGACCCGGTTGTTGATGCAACTCAACACCGTGGATTCCGCGATGAGGGGTCGGAACTCCTCCATCAGATCGAGACCTAACGCCGGGCGTCCGAAACGCGGCTGATGGTAGAATCCCAGGTATGGATCAAAACCCACCGCCAGGGCGGCCAGCGTGCAATCCTTGGCCAACATGCTGTACGCCAGCGAAAGCATGGCGTTGACGGGGTCGGTTGGCGGGCGGCGGTTACGGTTGCTAAAGTTGAAATTGAATGCGAGCTGCTTGGAATCTTTGTTCGGCATTTCGAGACCGGGCAGGTCGTCTTCAACTTTCACCATTCCGCTGAACTGCTGGAAATACTGACTTGCAGCGGCACCCTCGATTCCAAGTAGTTCCTCAATTGATCCGGCGGCCAACGCATCCTCGGACGCTCGCTTGAGTTTCCCAATGATCGCCTCGGGCGGCTCCAGATGGTTTCGCATCAGCAGCGTGCGATGATTGCGAATCTTTCCATGCACAAACTGGCGCGCGAGTGACAGGCACGTCGTTTCATCCCGCGCCAAACGAAATTGTTCCATGCGCAGAAACACATTCTTCATCCCGTGACCGCGAGTAATCCCGTAAAACCACCCGCCCATCGAAAAATATGTAACCGGAACTTCCTGTTCGCAGAGCGATTGAATGGCCTGCGTCGAGATTTGGATGTTGCCGAACAACGCCACATGCGAGACATCCCGCATTCGCACTTCTTCAATGACCCGGTCCTTATCTTTGACAACCAACACCTCGTCCTTACATCCAACGCGATAACCCGGCGTGTTCAGATACAACGCACGAGTATCATCCCGCGCGGCAATCAATCTTCGCGGCGGCTCTCCCGCCACTTGTCTTGAGTCTTCAGACTCTGTTGCCGGTGTGCTCGCTTTCTCCTCGACACTCACGTCAACCTTTAACGTGGTTTGCGCCAGCATCCGGGTCTCGTCCGGCAGGCAGACCGGCGCGAGCGAACAACGCACGCACTTCGGTGAATGGACCAGCGGTGCCGGAATCGGGCCGGTAATGACCCGCTTGGCTTCGGCGATGTTTTGAAGAATCCAGTTTTCCAGTTCCGTCGTGATGGGCAGACGGACGCGCTGCTTCGTAGCGCGATAATAGATGACGCCTTCGTTACAGGTGTAGCCGTTGTCGCGCAGAATCAAAGCCTGCAATCCAAGCTGCATCTTGTCCGTGTCCCACAACTCGTTGGCTTCCTCGCCTTCTTTCGGCGCGCCCGCCTTGTAGTCAACTGGGCAGACCTCCAACGCCGCAAGCAAATCCTCCTTCTCGGCTTTGGACTCAACCAAGTCCATTTTCGCCACGACGCCCAATCGTTCCGAGCCCATCTGCACGGAGCGCGAATGAATCGTTTCCGGTTCGGTGGCCTGCGCTGCAGACTCTTTGGCCGGAGCGTCAATGGTCGCGGCTGGCTGATCCTCTGCCGTCTTCTTCTCTGCCTTTGCCTTTTTCTTGGCGGCTGGCAAAGCACCGCTGCCTGAATCAACGCGCTGGTGAATCGCGCCGCCACGCAACGTATCCGCGCTTTCGACAAACACGCCCTCGACGAATTCGTAATAGAACAGTCGTTGACAGTACACGAACTCATTCAGCATCCGTGCGGGAATCTGCTGCTGCTCGACCTCGCGGCCCTCAACCTTTCCATCTCCTGTCGGACGAGTTAGGACGGGTTCGGTCGCTGCCGGCAGAACCGAGGTCGGCTCGGCCGCGACTTCAGCGACAGGTTTCGGCGGCTCGCTCTGCTGCGGCTCTACTGGTGCGACGCGCACTACAATTTTCAATTGCCTTGGCTCGGTCGTGGACTGGCCCTGCTGGCGGTTGTCTCCCGTCCTCACCCCAGAAGTTCCGGGCGAAATACCCCTCGGCGTCAGTGACGATTCCGGTTCACTCAAACGGTTTTCGGACGTAGCCGATGGATCTTTGTCGTTCATAAGTTTGATCGGTTGCGGATGGACGCGGCTGGGCGTCACATGGGACGGTGGGGTAAATCAGGATGCAACTGTGATCGGCGGTAAAAAAACTTTGTTCTTTTCAATGGGAAGGCGACGGCTTCGTAAGACTGCTGCGATACCTAATTTACGCAGTGAATCAGGCGAAGGTTCCGATTCGTGAATTATCCCGAGATTGAGCACGCTCATAATCAAGGAAAGAGAGCAAGTTGCCTTCCATATCGGCCAAGTTATCCAAGTGTAGGTCTTCGAGTTGAAAATGAAGCCGACAGCCGTGCTGCCATCTCTTCTGGGAATGCACGGAAATAGCGGAAACGCTTCAAGCGCCAACCTGTTCGCACCAAGCATGCATCCGACTTTTTGCCGGGCCGGATCTTCTGTGGGCGCGTGCCACTGATAGGCGTGACGGCGATCATCTCCGTGATCGAGTCGCAGCGATTGATTGGCCATCGCGTCTCGATAGTCCCACGGAAGGACAATGGTTCGGCGCACATGGGAGAGTTGGGTATTCGCGAGAACACTTTCCAAATTTCCGAGGTAGTAGTCCTTCCTTGCGGCTCGAAATGGGTGGTCAAAGTGCTCGATTTCCTCACCTTGTATCACGGAAATCTGGGCCGAGAAAACGGGGGTAAAATCTTCTTGGCTTCCTGACTTCGACGAAAGCACAACCATCGCCTACGACCGAAAAATCTATGACTCGTTTTTGAAAGCCTTTCACAGAAATCGCTCCCACTGGAGGACCGGATGATTGGCCTTCTGTTCGTCGAGGGCCGCAAATGCGACCTCTGCCACATGATCGGCGTCTCGAAGCGATCCATCAGGCACATGCAATTCAGCGATCCAACCACCGCCGGAATCAGACCATGCAAGCTTTGCTTCGGGGATCGTTTTTGCCACAACGCGCAAGGTGCCGAGCGCTGCGAGAAAGCCCAGAAGTGTTTCCCCTCGTAGACCGGTCAATCGAATCGTGTTCATGATGACTTGGATGGAATTGCACTCGCCGTCTGGTCGGCGAGGCGGAGAACGGCTTCGAGGAGGGCGATTCCCCACCAGCCGTAGTGGCGGCTCATCTGCCAGAAGCGTTCTGCGAGGCCGGAGTCCAGCGCGTGGGCGGGATGTTCGAGGCGTTCGACTCCGGTGACAGTGATGGTCTTGCCGTTCATGGGCAGGCTCACGTCGAGCGGAACTTCGTCGTCCACTATTGGAGCGAAGGGGCGAGCATAGCCGTGGTGCGTGGCGATGAGATGCAGCGCGAGCGCGTGGAGGATGGGATGCGAGGGGAGCACCGTCGCCCCCACGGGGCTTTCCGCCATTTGGACGGAGAGCATTTCATGGCGGAATCCTTTCGGCAGCTCCGCACGCTCCCGCGCCGCGCTGCAGGCGGCGGTGGAGGAAGGGATGGAGCCGGATTTCGCGAGGAATATCTCGCTGGCCATCGCGGCGAACGGAGTCGTGCCGCGCAGCATGGCTTGAAATCGCGGATCGACCTTTCCCCAATCATGAATCGCCGTGGCGGCGATCAGCGCCTCGCGCCACGCAGACAGGGGCAGCAAAGCAATGGCGCTTTCGATTCGGGCGAGGACATCTTGTGTGTGGTTACTGAGTTCCTGTGGTTGGGATGCCTCCAAAAGCGCGTCGGCGTCGGTATCGCCGGTCTCGTTTGTCTCATCCGAATCGCGGTGCGGAAGGAGATCGCGGGCGGTGAGGGCGAAACCTTGGTCTCTGGGATAAGACTCCACGTAGAGGCGCACACTCTTCTTGGCCAGGTGTTCGATCACTTCGCGTTGGTCGCTCGTCAGCACCGATCTGGGATTCTCGTCGCTCAGGAGACGAGCCAACAGCTCTTTGATTTCCGGGATGGGCCAGTCTTTCTCGGAATCCAGCGCCATTTCCCTCAACGCCGCGGCTGGAGTTTTCTCTTCCGGTTTCGGCCAGAGGGTTGGATGGATTCGAAGGGTAGCGCGGCGCCGCGCGGAAGCTGTTGCTCGTTCAGCGACATCGACGCGCCGAATTTCCTCGCAGGTCAGCAGTTTGTCGGGTGTGCCTTGCGGGTCGTCGGGAGCGCCGGGTAAGTGTCCCAGCGCCTGCCATCCGCCGCCCTGAACACGGAGGACAATGGTATCACCGGGATGAATATCGGCCGCGCGGTGGACAAAAAATCTGTCGTCCGGACCGCGCCAGACGAGGGCGAGAATGCCACGCTCTTCCTCCTTCATTTTCTTGTCCGGCAGTTGCTGAATTTCGACGACATCGCCGGATGAGTCGTCAAACTTGCCACGCGAACCCAGCCAATCGCGCAATACGTGCAACGGCACCGGGAGGCATTCAGCCGTAGTCGGTGGACAGAGGCTAAGGATGTCCGTCCACTCGTCTTGGTTCTCCGCCTCGGGCAGGTCGCCGCGCCAACACACTTGCACATCGGCCATCTCGCGCTGCGGCCCGTGAAGGAAAAGTGCGACGTCGGGGTCGGCAGCGGGTGTGGGATTCGTTTGCACCCAGCAGTCCAGATAAGCCGGGAGCAGAACCGGCGCATGCCCCCTCGGGGAGCACATCGCATCGAGTGCTTCTTCGCTGCCGGACGCGCGGAGCGCATCGACGGCGGCAGCCATCGCGTTGATCCCAAAATCGACCACGCCGTCTTGCGCCAGACCGCTCAACCAGCGCCAGGTCCTTGGAATGGCGTTGCCGTAGATCGGATCGCACGGCGCAGCCTCGTCGAGTTTGTCTGGCGGCAAATCCTGATCGCCGGGTAGGACGATCACTGCGCGGGCGGCAATGTCGCGTCCGCTGCGGTTGAGGCGTCCGAAACGCTGGCGAAGCGCATCGAGGCTCGCGGCCTCGGTCACGAGGGCGTCGAAATCCAAGTCCGCTCCGACCTCCAGACATTGCGTCGAGACAACGATAAGCGGGCCGGACTCGGGAGTGCTCGGGGTCGCTCCGGTCTTGAGGAGTTCCTGGATTTCTTTCGTCGCCGCTTCCCGGTCTAGCGGGCGCAAGCGTCCGATTAAAAGCGTCACGCGGCCCGTGTGTTCCTTCTCCAATTTTGCCGCGATGGAACGCGCGGTGGCCACGCGATTAACCATGATGGCGATGGAGCGCGGATGATTTTCCGCGAGAATCTTTTCGGCTTCCTCCGCCAGCCGCTTCGCCATTTGTTCCTCGCGAGCTTTTCCTTTCGCCTTCGGCTCTGCAATGAGGCGCGCAGGCTTCGCGGCCCTCAGGCGCGGTTTCAAGACCGGATGCTCATGATCCTTGGGCGTAAGCGTGATTTTTTGGTCGTCACGCGTGTCGGCTGGAGGTGTCGCCGTCATCTGAATAAGCTGAAATGGAAGCTGCACAGTCTCACATCCCGCTGGTTGGTGAAGACGATAACGCTTCACCCATTCCAGAGTCTGGATGAAGGGGCGGCTGATGTGCGCTTCGTCGATGATCAGCAAGCTGTCCTGCGCGACCAGAGCTGCATGGATTGGCCGGGCTTGGGGACTGACCCCGTAGCCGCGAAAGAGCAGCCGCGATCCCGCCTGATCGACCGTGCTGCAAATAATCATCGGCTGGAGCAGCGAGCCGGCCCAACTGCGGTCCCGATAAATTCCACCGCGAAGCTGCGCACGCGTTAGCGGGGCTGCCTCGACTTCCCCGGAAAGTTTGCGCAACGCCGCGGCCACCCGCCCGGCCACGGAGTCGGAAGCAGCGTCCCGAAGTTTTTTGCAGAGCTTTCCTGCGCGGTCGTAAGCCTCGTCCACAATGACGCGGCGATTGACGATGAAGAAAATGCGCCGGCCTTGCGTGCGTTCAGCCATTGGCAAAGCGGCTTGCATGGCGAGGGCGAAGATGGCGGCGTCGAGGCACGCTGTTTTGCCACTCCCGGTCGGAACAGCCACGTAGTCGGGCACCTTCCTTGCGCAAAGGCGGCGGGCAAATTCATGCTGCCACGGAAACGGGTCGTAGTCCGATCCCCATAGCTCGCAGAAGAACGCTGAAAAATCGGCGGCGGTCAGGGGTGGCGGATTCATTTGAGCAGGGAGCCGAGTGGTTTGCAGAGGCCGTAGCCACGGAAGCGTCCCGCGCCGAGGAGGAGCGGACCTTGCACCTCGCAGGGAAACTGGATGAGCACATGCACCTGCTGGCGGGGCGCGGTGCCTTCCTTGCCGGGCAGCCACGGCATCCCGCTGGGGCCGGGTCGGGCGCGCGGCGCGCCCCGGTGCCATGATGTTTTGTCCACATCAATCAGTTCCGGCTTCGGCAGACCCTGTCGCTCGCAACTCTGGGCGATGCTCGCGGCGACTTCATCGCGCCACTGCGCCCGCTCGGTTTGCTGGTCGTGCTTCGGGTGCCGGTCGAGAACCACGGGCGTGACACTCGCCCAGACGGAGGACGGCTCGCACCACGTCGCCGACCGCAGGGCCAGCGGCGGCAGACTGCGTTCTTCGCGTCGAAGCGTCCACGTCCCGAGGTTACCCATCTTAAGCTCCGGTTCGAGGTCATCACCGGATGGGCCAAACAGCCTCCCGCGCAAACAAGCGGCGCGTTCCGCCGCCGGAATGGCCCGAGGGAAGGCCATGGCCAATCCCAAGATGTGACCATCGGCATGTTCCGCTCCCACGAACGCGAGCGGGAGGAGCGCCATGTGCCCGCCGGTCGAGGGCAGTCCTGGCGCGCTGTGACCCGTGAACCACTCCGGCTTGCCTTCGCCCTTTTGCAGCAAATATCCCCGCAACGCAGCCGTGAGGGCCGCGCTGGATTCCAAGCCGAGCACCGGTCCTTCCTGCTTCGTCAGCACCAGCAGTTCGGAATCGAAACTCGACGGGACGATGAGAGCTTGCGCTTCGTCCACGCGCGAGTAATGCGCCGTCCTTCCCGGCGAAGGACGCAGTCGCACCGGGGCGCTGGCGCTCCTGCTCCAAGCCGTGTCGAATCGTTCTTCAAAGGCTGTTTTCGCCTGATTTTTTGCCGCGCCGGTTCTGGTTAAAATTGCTTCCGAAAGGTCGAAGAAGTCGTCGATCTCACCCGCGTTGAAGCATTGGTCAAGCTCTGCCAAGAAGCCCGGCGCAGGAATCCGAAGCTGCACGCCCCGGCGTGTCTTAGTCGCCTTCGCGTTTGGCTCGTAAGCAGGCGAAGGTGCGTCCTCCATCTCGGAAACCCAAACTAGCGCGAGCGATGAAGAGTGTCCGATGCGGGTCACCTTCCGCGCGAGTCCCGTGAGCGCGGCTAGAATCTCCGTCGAAGGCTCCGCGTTGGGCCAACGGAAATGGACATGCCGGCCCGGACCCTCACCGCCGATATGCAGCGCGGGAAATGTCCGCTCCTGGCGACTGCGTTGATCAGGCATCACGCCAAGCGCGGCTCGCATTTCAGATTCTTTCACTCGGGCAGGATTTTGCGGAACTCCGGCATCGTTCACCGGCACATACACTTTCACCACGTCGCGCGGCGAAGCTTCCGGCCAGCTCATTTGCGGAGCGCCCTGGCCTTCCAGCCATTCCAGCGCCGCGCGCTCAAGAGACCATCCCTCCTCAGCGTCGGAGCCATCTTCGGGCAACGGCTTCGTTTCACAATGTGCCGCAACCAACGCCATGAATACGCGCGCGGGATGCGGCGGCCACTCGGCCCTTTCCCGGCTGGCCGCGTCCGTCATCACCGCGACGCCGGTGATAAAATCAATTCCAAGGGCAAACATAGTGATGCCTTCGGTTTATTCTGCCGCGGCGTCCGCTGGCGTCTTGGCGGAGATGTCCTGCGACCGCTTGAGCAGGGCGACCAGATTTGGAGAGGGAGTTAGCTTCACCGGTTCCTTTTGCCACACCAAGCCGAGCTTTTCCGCCGCCACCACAGCTTCCTCCAAAAGCTTGATTGCGTCTTTTGCCGTGATGGTGAACTCCGTCGGAGCCTTTCCCGGAGTCTCCAGCAATTCCCACTTCATCACGTCAGTCGGCCAGAGCAGGCATCGGGAACGAAGATCGAATCCACTCTCCGCAGCCAGCGTAGCCGCCGTGAGAGCCAGCGCGACGAGAACCGTCCGCGCTGCGGCATCGCGTTCGGGCGTCGTCTTGCCATCCACGGGGAAGCGGAGCTTACGCAGTGCAGGCAAGGAGAGGACGATCGTTTGCTCGGCGTAATCAACGGTCGCCCCTCCACTAGCGATTGAGTTGTCTTCGTTGCGCACTACGTCAGGGGTTACGTTTCCATGGTTAATCGTGGAAGGCTTCGCTTGATCGGGAAATTTTATGAGATCGGTAATCGCCACATCTTTTTTGTCTTTGTTCTTCGCGAATGCAATTGGCTTGCCTGCGCCATCCTTGAGAGCCTGATCAATGCTTGCCGTCCAAGCTGTAAGTGACGGGTCTTTCTTAAGCAGCGCTGGATCGGTTCGGAAAATCGGGCCAGCTTCCCGAAAGATAGCGAGCGGATCAACTCGACTGCTCGTCTTCACTCCGATCTCCGCATTCACGCCAATGATTTCCGACACGAGCGCCCGCTGGAATTTCGCGCCCAGTCCGCCCTTCGGTCCGGTCGAATCCCAGAGGCCGAAGATCAGTGCTGTCGGGCACAGTTTGTAAAGCGGAGTGGCGTTTTGCAGACTTGCTTGATCCAGCGACTTCCCAAGTTCGCTTTTACGGAATGGCTGCCCTTCATGAAGGCTGTCACGGAGAATCGCGTCGGCAATCCGATGCGGCGCTTCGAGACTGCTCACGCGCCCGACCTCATCCAGCAATCCAATGCCGGTGAAATCCACATTCAGCACCGGGACGCCCTTGAGCGTGCCTGCGTCCAACGCGCGTTGCAGCGCCTCCTCCAGTCGGTTCGCTTGTGCTTGGACGGAATCGAGCAACACGCAGGGCACCTTCGCGCCATTGATTTGCCGATCCTCCTTCGCATAGACCGCTCCCGCATAGGTTGGTGGAAATACTTTATCCCCTTCGCCCCCGGCGGGTTGGAGACGGGTTCGGGAGCGAAATGCTGCTGCATTCTCGGTGACAGCCTTTTTGAGACTAACGAAGTCTAACGTTTTGGTTTCTTTTGTTGTGTTCATATTATGGTTTCTTCGTTGAAAACTGTCCGCATCGGCAGGCAATAAACCAAACGGCGAGGCCACAGCGAAGAGTTGATTGTTGATGGTTGAGAGTTGAGGGTCGGACCGGTGCGGTTCCAGAGCCACGCCAGAACGACGGCGGCAGTTTTGCCAAGGCCGGTCGGGACGTTGATAAGCAACGAGCGACATTCGCTGCCTCGCGTCAGCGTTTCGGGATTGTTCAAGTGCGCGTCGTCGCCGCACGCAAGGCGGCATTGGTAATCATACGGCGCGTTGTCGGTCGCGGCCTGGAAATACTTGTCGAATCGAAGTCGGCTCACGACTCACCGCCTGTTCTGAGTGCTGGCGCAAAATGCCTGGTCACGGGTTGCGTGTGTTTTCTGGCGTCGCGCCGGGGCGAACCCGCACTGCATTCTCCTCAGCGAGGCGTTGTTTTTGTACCAAATCGGTTTGCTGGCCGCGAGGACGAAAACCGTCTTCACCGGCATCAACCAGAACAAGGACAACGGATCAACTCGTCCAGCGGTTTTCGCCAAAAGCGCACATTGAGGAGGATTTTGTGTTTCCCTGCATCGGCCAGCACACCCCGGACACAGCCCGGCACTAAAATGAAGAATGAGAGATTTAGGTGTGCCGGGTTCAGTGAGTCCTGAGAAATTCTTCACGCTCGGCGAAGTGGCCAAACTGCTGAACGTCAGCCGCACAACAGTTTATCGCTGGCGGCTGCGCAGCCTCGGGGTGGTCCGCATCAGCGGCGTGGTTCGAATCAGCGAATCTTCGCTTCGGCAATTCATCGCAAATCATCACACGCAAGGAGAGCGGGCAGTCGGGGCATGAGAGGTGGTTCATTTTCCTTAATTCTTCCGCAGGCGAATTCGCACCCGCGAGCAAATCCGCGGGCAAGATTCTTGGACGGCGCGTTTCAAGAGGCAGAGCAAATAGCGCCAAACGCGCTTCTCGAAATGACGTCCCGTCGGAAAAAGGTTTTTGCACCATTGGGAGAAGGTTTTGCCAGAAAGGGAAATCGGATTTACTACCGGGTTCAAACGAATGGGAAGGCGACCTGGCTCAGCACCGGCACGGACAAACTGCCGCTGGCCAGGAAGTGGAAGGAGAAATGGGAGCGTGAGCAGTGGCTGCGCGAGAATGGTCTTCTTCCAAAACAACCCTCGACGCCCAGCGCGAGCGGCATCACGGTCAACGAACTGCTCGACATCTACATCGCAGCGGGCCAACCGATCATTCGTAAGCGGTCGTTAAGGCCCAAGGCCGAGTGCTCCGTGCGAAATGAGGAGTATTGTTTTCAAAAGATTCGCAAATTTTTTGGTGATAAGCCCATCGCGCGTCTCGACCTCAACGAATGCGATCGTTACCACCGATGGCGGTTGTCCGGTGGTTACATTGCTGAGTACTTGTGCCGGGGCAAGAAGGTGACGAAACGCACCCGTGGCGGCGACCGCGCCGTGGACTTGGAACTGACGTTTCTTTCCAACGCGTGCGCACTCGGCGTTCGGCGAGGCATTTTGGAAACCAATCCCATCCGAGATCGCGGTCGCTATGCAGACCCGTCCAAAGTGCGTCATTGCCGCGAGGTCGCACCTACGCCAGAAGGTTTGGCGAAGATCGTCACTTGGCTGGAGACAAACGACTCCCAGCAAGACGCCGACTTCACGCGATATCTCGCATACAGCGGACTTCGGCTTGGCGAGGGAATCACGTCCCGTTGGTCCGCTGTGGACTGGAAAGAGGAGATCATTCATGTCCGGCGGAGCAAAAAGGGAGTCTTTCCGTTCGTGCTGTTGCTTCCTGAGTTGGCCGAGCTGCTCCGGTCAATGCAGGGGCGCGCGACCAGCGACCTGATGTTCCCCTCGCCGTTCGATCCGACGACGCCCCGCGATGTGTCAGCCTATCGTCGCCGGCTTGGGCTGGCCTGCAAAAAACTCGGGCTGCCCCACGTCACGCCGCACGGGCTGCGCTCGTACTTTGTCACGCAGGCGCGCCAGAGCGGACTCACGGATGCAGAAATTGCCCAGCTCATCGGCGACAAGACCGGGCCAGCTTTGATTGCTCAGGTGTACGGCGACGTGCGGCCGGACCATCTTCTGGCCGTGGCCCGGAAGATCAAACTGACGGCGAAGACGCGGGAGTAAGCGATCAGTTTTGCCGCTCGCGACAGATTCGGAAACCCGCCACGCTTCGCCGGTTGAAGAGCCGTAGGCGGGAAGGCCAAGGAGTGCAAGAACTTCGGTTGCACTCATTTGGTTCGCTGGGTGATGAGGCAACCATCTGATTGGCCGCCTCGATCATCATGCCGGAATCGAGTTCAGGTTCCACATAGCCCTTGGACGAAGGGAAAATGCGTACCGACCGGGACCAGCAGTATCCCGCCGCTCCCCAACCACTCAAAACTCAAAGGAGGCCAAACAAAGCTTCGTAATAACTCCAGCTCTCAGACGTGGTACGATGGCCGGAGACACGTGGAATGCCAAATAATACCAACGCCATCAGGGACCCCTTGGGCATTGCGAAAGAACCCCCGCGTGAACCCGAGTACATGAGGCTGCCAAAAGCAGGCGAACGTGATCCGATCTTCGGCTTGTCCCGGTCCTGCCTGAACCAACTCATTCTCCCTTGCCAGGCCAACGACTTCCGGCCCCCTGTCCGGAGCTCGGTTCTCCGCCGACCTAGGGCCAAGACGGGCGTCAGGTTGATCTTGGTCGAGAGCCTTCGAGCCTACATCCAGTCCTGTTCAGAGACAGCATCCGAGGCGTGACCTTTACGGGCGGCGGGCCATGCAATATCTGCAAGTCGTACAAATATCGCTCGCGGCTTGGAAAACTCGGCCGATTAGCATTTGAGTTCCCCCGTAGTAGCATTCTTCTCGTTCACTCCGGCATGATCTGCTGAAACTCTCCGGAGTCGGGGCATCGTCCGGAACTCCCACGCATGCCAGGGTCCTCGTCCAAATCTGCCAGTTGATGTCCGTCCGTCCGACATCGAAAGAGGGAGTGCACTAAAATTGAGAAAATGGTCAGTATGGCATCCAGAATCAGTGCGACGGTTCGTGACGGATGCGACGCCGGTCCACGCCAGAAAAACTGCCACCAGCCCCGCTACCACCCAGAAGTTTCCAGCCGTCGCCAGAGGTTTTGGACCCGTGCGACAGAAACGCATGCTATCAGCGATTTGGAGATTATGTCGGCTTATTCTACGCGCGCGTCCGATGGTCGTTTGCTTGCTCCATCCCAGCATGGCGCAACATGCGCGTCGCCGGTAACGCCGGCGTTCTCGACATGGGTGACATCGGTGAACACGCGTGACACGGGCGGATTTTTTGTTAATCGCGTCGCCGAGGGAAAACTCAATTTGCGAAAAATCGCTGTATTTGCGATAAAATCAGGGGCTATACCGCTCTATAATGGAATTAGTTCGGAACTTCATTTTTCACCGGAATTTCAAAATTCTCGACACCCCAAAACACCGAAAACACGGCCAAACATTGTTAGTGCGTCCGAGGTGTTAAAACGGCCTTTTGCTCGAATCAAGTGCTTCGAGAAAGTCGCAGTTGTCGGTGCGGATGCCAATCTGGAAAAGAAATCAGCAATAAGTTGGCCTGAAACTGATCAGCCACTTGACACGCCGCCTGCCTTCGTGCCTTTCAAAGCTGAACAAGACCCGCACGCCGAACACAGGGTCTCAAAATCCGTTAGCGCCGGAGGCAACAGGGTTGAGTGCAAAAGGAGAATACATGGCATTTTATGAACTGGCCGGGAATCTACCCTCAACAGAATTCCCCCTATTTTCGGGCCGTAATCACGGACGCCGCAGGCAAACGGCGGTGGCGGAGCACCGGCAGGAAGGACGCACGCGAAGCGATGCTCATTGCCCTAATCGTGGAGCTGGATCTCGAGGCGGCAAAGGAGGTGGGTATGTCCGATTATGACGTGCGCCAGTTGGAGCGAATCACAAGCGATCTGTTTTCTCAGTTGAATCGGCACAAGCTGCCGAGGCCCACCTTTTGCGAGTTCGCCAAGGAATGTGTCGAATGCTGGTCGAGAAACAAATCCGCGAAAACGGCCAAGACCTATGCTGAACACTATGAAACGATCATCAAACTGATGGGTGACTCGGCCCACACCAAAATGGCGCACTTGGAACCCGAGGTCGCGGAGAATTTGATCGCACGCATCGAGAAACAGCGCGAGGGAGCCAGCATCGTGCAACTCTATCATTTCGCGAAACGCATCTACAAACGCGCATTCGCAAAGGGCCTTATTCGGGAAGATCACATGGTTGATATCCGCCTGAATAGGTCACGGCTGCGAACCAAGGCGGCGAAGACCAAACCCATGTTCACGGATGAAGAACTCGAGGCCACGTATTCGTATCTCATACAAAAACAGCGAGAGGCGGCAGGCGATGCCCGAAGAGACTTCTACTGGCGCCAGTTCATCGCCCTGATCGCGTGTTACGAACTGTACGGTGCCCGCCTGAACGACATCTGCTCGTGGCGGCTGTCCAATATAGATTTGGTCAACAACCGTGTTCGTTTTGTGGACCATAAGACCCGCAAACAGCATGATTACAGGTTGGTCGAAGTGCTTAAGGCGTACCTAAAGTCTCTGCCGTCCAGCGACGACCCGAACGCGCCAGTGTTTCCGGATTTCTACTGCGAATGGGGAAAAGGCGCGAGGAAGGTTGCCGATCGCATCAGAGCGCTGCTGAATGCCGCCGGGGTTAGGAAGCCGGGTCGAGAGTTGACCACGCGTTCATTTCGTCGGCGCCTCGCCCGCAAAGTTGGGGAGGTGGACCTCCTCTCCGCCAGGGACACGCTCGGCCATCAAAAAGTGGATATGACCGAAGTTTATGCCGTCAAAGAACAAGCCTCCGTCGAGAAGGGCATCGACATTAGCGAGTCGCAGTCCGTCGCTGCGAGGCTCAATCTGTTCAGCGAGAAGGGTACTTCGCCATCTTCGCTGCTGTCGGACGAAGGTCCGCAGCATTTAGAGCCTGCCGAGTCCGTCGGTCGCGGCACGAATTAACGCTATTTGTCATCGCAGACAAATCTCCAACGCCATTCTCGCCGTGATGCCACAAGTTTGATTCACCTCCGAATCGGTGCTCAATCCATTGCAGTTGTTTGCCGAAGGAATTCCCAGCCAACGCGTTCCTGTGCGAGGCGGCGGTTTGTGGTGAAAAGCTGGCGCGTTGGTTCGGCCAACGATTGCAGCCAGTCGCAGAGTGACGAAGACGGCGGCTCGCCTTCCCACGGCTGACTGTGCCCAGCACCGAGAGTTAGTAATTGGCGGTAGCTCCACAGGTGTGGTTCGATGGCGGACAGCCCGGCGGCTTGAGCGCGACCAGACGCTTCTTGTGGAATCAACAAGCCCTGTGGGTCAAGATCGCCGAAGTACAATACCCGGCGAGGACCGCCGAGCGCGGCAAAGATGTCGTCCAGCGATGCGATGCCATCCACAAAGCGGTTGCCACATCCATATACGACCACGCTGAAATGCTTGCGCTCTGCGTTCCATCGGCAATAGGAATGCCACGTCGCCGCGTTCTCAATCACCAGCACCGGGCCGTCAGGGTTCGGACCTCGCGTCCACGCCAGGGGTTCGGGCACGATGATGCAGCGCAAGGTTTCAGGCGCGAGCCGTCCGTTTCCGAACAACGCCGAGCCTCGCATCAATTGATCGAGGCGTTTTTCGTCTCCAAAGATCTCCAAAGAACGTTCTTTTATTGGCACGATCTGCTTTGCGCGACCGCCACGTGCAAAAAATTCCTGAAGTTTGAGCAAATCGGCCAAAGAAACGAACACGCGCGCAGAGGCGAGGAAACGCAGTTCCGGCGACCATGGGATGGATCGAATGTCGGCCTTCTCCTCGGTCACTGTTTCTCGCGGCAGCTTGATCCATCGCGGCAACGCCGGGAGTGCTGAAGCATCCCATTGCTCGCGGCCTTTCGGCAATTCTATCCGTTCGTCGAGTTGAAGACGGTCGAGTAGTTCCCGCATCCGGCCGCGCGCGGACGGCGTGGCCGCAAGTTCAGGATGAACCTCCTGAAACGCATGAAGCAGCACGTCCAATTCGAGGCGCACCCTGCCTTCGCAATGTTCGTGGAGGTAGCGATGAAACTGCTCGGTCGGCGTCATATCTCCGTAATCTGCTGCGACGCGCCATCGCCTTCGCCGTTTCCATCGAAAATGCGGATATCCTGGATGACCGACTCCTCAGTGTCGGATTGCAGACCAACCGCCAGCTCGCCTGTGGCCGGGATGAAACGATTCTTCGCCAGACGCACTCGATTTGGAAAAACGCTCAACGCTGCGGGATCGTTGATGCCCGTCGCGTAAATCAATTGCACACCAAGCTGTGCGGCAATCCATCGGTGCATTTGCAGGAATTCCGGTTTCGAGCATGGGCCGACAGGGTTGTCGAGAAGCAGCGCGCTGACTTCGGCGCGGCGTCCGGCGTGCCCTCGGCTCTGCGTGCGGATTTTGACCAAAGTGCAATAGAGCAGTATGGCGACGGTCGTGCGCTCGCCCTCGCTCCAGCCGCCCATCTCGCGCACGGGATAACGATTCCGGCGACGCTGCGTTTCCGGCTTGAGAATCGTCGCGTCCACGCCGGTCTCGCCAACCAGCGCCATCAGCCCGCGGAATACCAGTTCAATGGCAGGTGGAATTTTCCCTTCTGCAAACATTAAATCCACGAGCGACTTGAGCCGCGCTGAGTTGTCGTTGCGGTTGGGTGACAGGCGCAGACGAATTCTGAGGAACGGTTCGCCCGCCCACTCACCCATGTTTTCGGGCAAGACACTCCACTTCTCTGCGCGAGTGAGCAGCCGCGCAGCCTGCTCGCAGACATTCAATAGAGATTCCACCAGAGTTTCGCGGTGCTGGTTCATTTGGGCCAAGTCGGCTTCCAGCACCAAGGTCTCCTCCTGCACCGCTCGCTGTTTGTCGGCAGCGCTCAGAATCAGTTCCTCAAGCGGCATGTGGATGAATAGCGAACGCGCTGGCAAATCCATCGCGCGAGCGAAACGATCTTCCTGGGTCAGGTCGGAAATGCGGCTGTGAATGGTGCGCAGCTTGTCATATTCGGATTGGGTTTCGCCACGAGTTCGCTCCAAGCGCTGCAACGCATCTTCTGTCAAGGCTCTCACATGGGCGTCGTCATCGGGCAGTTCCACCGGTGACATCCCCGCGAGCGCTTTCTTGTCGCGCAGACGGTCCGAGTGATTGCCGTATTCGGTGGCGCGCCGGGCGAAGCGGTTCTTCGACTCCGTCGCAGATTGGATCGCATTGCGATTGGCTTCCGACTGCTGCTGAAGCTGGTTGTATTCAGTTTCAAGTTTGGCAACTTCATTGGCGGCTTCGGCGGAAGTCGAAGGAATCAATTCCACCTGGCCGGGCCGCTCTTGTTCTCCCGCAGCGCCCAGTTCCTTAAACCGCTGTCGTGCAGCCTTTAGTTGATTTCTGGCCTCGCCTTCCTCGATTTGCCCATTCGCCAATGCCACCTCTGCCGCCTGCATTTGGCCGGCGAGGTCGCCTGCCTCAAGTTTGGATTCAGCTCTGCCGCGTTCGAGGCCGCTGAATTCGTTTGCGAGCTTCTGTTCCTTATCACGTTGGGTGGCTTGCTTGGCCGCAAGCTCCCCTTGCGCTTTCGTGTTCAGAAAATGCCCCTCGTATTGCTGCGCTTCGGTCAAGTAGCGAACGCGGAGTTGTTCGAGAGACACTGTCACCGCCGCCGGCGAAACGCCGACGTAGCTGATCGCGCCCGCTTCCTTTTGCAATACCGCCAACTCGACGCTCAGTTCCAGCAAACGCGCTTCGAGCAGCTTTTCGTCACTTTCCAACTTGCGGTACTGTTCGACGAGCGCGGGGATTTCTACTTCGATCGTTTGAAGCCGCGACGCCAGCCCGGTCTGGCGAGCACGTTTGGATTCGTACTCGGCGTCGAAGCGTTCGATGAAAGTTTCGACTTGTCCTGCACCCTTTTCGGCGCGCTGGACCTGCTCTCGCGCCTGTTGTTCGGCCGCTTCCGCAGTGGCGATGGCACTCGAGACTTCCTGCTGGCGTGCTCCGTTCTTTCGTTGGCGCTCTTGCAGCGAGGCAAGGCTTTGTTGCTCGCCGCGCAGCTTCTCGCGCAACGCACCGAGTTTCTTCCCACCGAAATCAGCCAACCACTTGCCGAGTTCGTCCAACAATGTCTTCGTTGAGTTGAGCTGCGTGTTCAGGTTTTCCAATTCTTTGGCGCGGGCAGCAATCATGCTCGTCAGCTTTTGCGCTTCAGTTTGTGCAGCAGCGAAATTGAAACCACCCGCGTGTCGCGGCAGGACAACGGCGGATGAGTCACTTCCGGACTTTTCTATCGGCGGGGATTGTTCAACGGTATTCGGGATAGGAGCAATGACCACGGGCAACTGCTCGGTTCGCAGGGCCGACAGGGCCTCGCGCACGCGTATGCCGTCGGTCGTCTCATCGAACATCACGCCGCTGAAGCGAGCGGGGTTAGCGGCCAGCCAGTCCGCCGCCGCCTGTGGATCGGCGAAGTTGTACGCAAGCCATTGCGCCGCCGTCGTGGCGCTGCGGAAACCCGCCGCCTGAAGTGTTTCCACGAGCGATTCGACATCGCGGTGCGGAGGAAAAAGACGCTGCTTGTCCACAGACGCCTGCGCGCGTTCGTCTTCCGCCCCTTCGACGTTCAACCGCAAGATTTGTCGAAACAACATCGCCGCCCGATCTGACAAGCGCTCCGTCGTCTGCGGAAGATTCAAATCCGCGCGGGCCGCTTCAACCGCCGCGCGCATCTGTTCGTCCGTCGCCAGACGTTCTTCCTCGGCTTCCGCCGCGCTGACTTGTGCCGTGGTTTGGTTCACGCGACTCTGGGCGGCTGCGAGTTCCGCGGCCAACGCGGTCGCATCGGTTGTGAGCCGGTTCTGCTCGGTTCGGAGGCTCGCGAGTTCTTGACCGGCTCGATGCGTGGACTCTTTGGCCGTCTTCGCCATATTGTTCCACCTCGCCAGCGCATCTACCGCTGCTTCCTTCGCTTCGAGCCAGCCTTCTTTACGTAGGCGTTCGCGATGCGAGTCTCGCTCGCTGAAATGTGTTTCCAGTGCGGAAAGCTCTTGCCGTTTGGTAGCTTGTTCCGTCAGCAGTTCCGTGCGTTGGTCGCCCAGAGTTTTGAGTTTTTGACGGAGCGCCGTGCGTTGTCCCTCGACTGTGCTTTGGCTTTTCTTCACCGCGGTGGCAGCCACCTCGACCTGAAACTTATAAGCTGCGCCCAGCACGCGGAGAGATTCCAACACCGGTTTGGCCTGCGCCTGCTCGCGCTCCAGCGCGCGCTCCAATTCCGAAACTTCGGCGGCCAGACTGCGAATTTCTCCAAGCACAACAGCCATCTCGACGAGTCGCCTGTCGAGTTGCGCGTTGATTCGATTCTGCTCCGCGAGCTTCGACTGCGTCTCGGCTTCGCTGACTTCGAGTTGGGCCTTGAGTCGCTTGAAAAAGTTCTGCCGCCGGCCATTGGTCGTTCGTGCCGACTCCAACTGCGTCTTCTTGGTTTCAAGTTCGCCGAGTTGATTTTCCAACCGGATCACTTCGGAGTCAAATTTCTCTTTGGTCGCCGCCAACGCCGACAATAACGCCCCGGCGTCCCGTTCAGCCGTCTCGCCGCTGTACTTTGCCGCTTCCCAAACGCCCAACTGTTGCACAAACAAGCCGAGATCCACGAGCAGCTTCTGGTTAAACTCCAACTGCAAGTCCAGCGCCTCACGCCGCCGGAGCTTCGGTAGGAATGCGTCAAGATTCTTGCGCACTTCTGTCGCCGTCGCTGGATCAAAGCCAAGCTTCAGAAACTCGTGAATGAAGTCAGCGTCGCGCTTGAGCTCGTTGAAGAGGTTGTTGATGCCACCCTCACGCTCGTTCATGCGGAGCTGGAAAGTGAACAACTCCGGGTCGAGGTGGTTGCTTTCCAAATGTTCCCGCCACTCAGTCTGATTGGTTGTGTGGGCGATGGCGAGGCGTGGCTGCGCCTTGTGCTGCGCGTCGAGCCAGTCGCCGAATGCTTCGAACGATGAGACGGGCTCGCTAAGGCCAAGGATTGGCAGTGTGTCAAAGGTCACGTCGCGGCCCGGGCGCAGTGTGAAAAACCGGCGGCGTAAATCGCCGGTGCTCTTATCGAGTCCCTTCCACGACAACGCCTGCCCGACTAGCAGGACTTCACGCGGCCCGTCGGCCAGCAGCGAAGCTTCTGCCCGGTCATCGGTAATGTCCCATTCGGTGACGACGAAACCCAGGTCGCGGTCTCGCAGGTAATCACCAAGTTCGCGCGCTTTGCTTTCGGCCTGCTTGCCAAGAAAGAGCCGCTGGCTCGGGCGATACGTGGAGAAGAACAGACTGAGCAGTGACGATTTGCCGGTGCTGTTTTCCGCCCAAATCACCGAGTCCACCGCGTGGCCCGCCGCGTCGCGCAAATCCAAGGTCAACGCGGGGAATCGCGCATCCTTGTGGCCAAGGCCGGCGAAGTGGATGCGCGTGATGCGTGGCATGGGGTGGATTCAAATCAGGAGACTGGGTTTCGTGCGGCATGATCGGGCGACGACAGAGCCTGATCGCGCTGGCCATTTCGCGTCGCGGCGAACGCTCGCAATTGCTCCAGTAGCGCGTGTGCTCCATGATACTTGAGTCGGATGCGATAAGCGGATGTGCCTTGATAGATGCATTTCTTCTCATCCACAACACGCAACAATCCCTCGCGAGAGAGATAATCAAGGGCGTAGCCGCACATGCCGGTCAGCGAGTGGCGCGATTCGCGTTTGTTCTTCGTCTCCTTCGTCAGGGCCTGCGCGAGCACGACACGCCATGTTCGCTTCTCCTCCGTTTCAGCCGGATCGGGATTCTCGGCATGCCGCGCATTCTCAGCTTCACTGAAATCCTTGAGCCACTTCGCCAACTCCGGCGCGGTGATGAATGCAGCCTGCACATCATCATCCTGCGCCAGTGTTTCGGCGCGCGGAAATGACCACGCGGCAATCGCGACCTGAATCACGCCGTGACAGATGCGTTCCTCCGGCGTCATGCCGCTGCGGTAGTCGTCCGAATTCAACCGAAACGGGCTGGTCTCGCTCGCGGTGACGATTAGCCCGTGCTTGCCCACATACACAATGCGCAGACCAAGGCCATCGCATACGCCGTCAACAATCGCGCGGAGCGAAACCTCATCGTCGTAACGGCGGAGCAGTTCGGCATAATCTTTCGACGTCGCGGGCGAACGCGATGCCAATGCGAAGCCGATGAGTCGGCCTGCGTCATGAGCGTCGTTGGCAATCGAGTTCATTAGCTCAAGCGGCTCAGAGCCAATTCATCACCGGAGAATTCTTCAACGGCGAAAGATGCGCCGTCCGGCACAGCGCTGAACTGCCGGCGTTCGCTCGCTGCGCCGAATTGTTCCATCGTCAGCAGGACAAAGAGTCGTCTGGCTGGAGAAGACAGTCCTCGCTTGCCGGCAATCACGAGCAGGTCGGAGAGCTTCCGCGTTTCCTTCAACTCTTGGCGCAGAAAATCCCGGACGGCCAGCCGGTCGGCGGGCAGGAAAATCGGCGGCGCTGTCGCGAGCGCGGTCGTCTGCGGCGGTGTCACGTCCGCCTGAGCGACTTCCGATTCCGTCGGCATCGCGAGGAGTTTCGACCAAACTTGCTCCAAACTTGGCGGCACGGGCGTGGCGTGGCCAACCAACAGATTCATGGCCGGTAGCCATGTTTCGTGGACAAACCCGACCTCCGCGTGCAGCCAGGGCAGCAACACTTCCGGTTCGAGATTCACACGCAAACCTGTCGCCACGCGGCGCAACCGCTGACGCGCGTGTTCGTCACGAAACTGGTCGTTGGCGGTGATGAGCACGCGGTGAAGTTCCAGATTTGTGGTTTCGGACTTTTCAAGTTCATCAAGCAGACGGGTGAGTTTCCCGAGGTCGTCGCCGCCGGCTTGGTCGCGGCGTTGTTCAAGGCCGCCACGAAGCTCGCCTTCTTTGCGCTGACGCTCCCGTATGTGTTCGAGCGCGTGAGACATCTGGTCGAGGACTTCACTGGACCACTTCGCCTGGTCCGCGTCGCGTCGGGCGACTTCGAGCCGCAGCCGTATCATCTCCGCATAAGCCTTCGCGCGAATTTGCGCCTGCCGCGCCGTTTGGATGGCATCATCCAACCGGCCGCGCTGGGACTGATACTTCAGCACCGCGAGGTCGGCTTCCGCGGCGTCCTCCAGATTGTAGCCGAGCATCTCCGTGTAAAGATTGATAGCTTCGCTGCTGGCGCGGAGCACGCGCTCGCCCTCTTCGGTCTGGGTTTCCTCCAGCAGACGATAGGCAAACTCGCGCCAACAGACTGCGCCGTTTTCCAATGCTGCGTACCGCTCGACAAACTGCTGCCGGCGACCGCGTTCGTTCAGCAGTGCATCGAGAATGATGCCGATCACGCGACGTTCGTTTTCCTCTTCGATGGTCGGTTCTGCCGCGCGAAGAATCGGCGACAAAGCGAATTCAACGTCCCGCCGCGTTGCGCCCGTTCCGAAGCCCATTTTATCTATTACCACGTCCAGTACGACGAGACAGAGCATCCGTAAGTCGTGTCGCGACAAGTCGAGATCGCGCTGGGTTTTGTTCCCCTCCAGTTCCAGCAGTGGCGAAGGCGCGATGAGACTGCGCGTGCGCCGGGCCACCGCCTCACCCAGTTCACGAAACTCAAGTGCCTGCGGGCCGTTTGCAGCCGACAAGGGCTTATCGGCCTCGACTGCCGAGGCAGTCGCTGAGAACAGATCGTCGAACTGGTTGTCTGTTGTGGCCACGGCACTCCTGGTTCATGCAGCGGCATCCGGACCGCCACTCACTGGGGTGAAGCTATATTCCAAGCGGTCATTCGTTTGTGCTGTAATTGAAATGCCCATGAAAACGATTACCACGAGTATGGCTAAGACGATACAGCATGTCACGATTGGAACAGCGATCCCGTTCACAACCTTCACGGCCCGCAAACTAGCTCAGAGCTTCCAACCATCTTTAATCTTCCCCAGCACATCATTTGCGACCTTCAAATCCATCCCGGACTTGGTCTTGACCGACACCGCCACTTCAAATTGCACGTCGCAACCCGCCAGCGACTTCGTCAGCGTTGACACATCGTCGGCGAGATTCTGGAACTCGCCCGGCGACAACGAAACGCGCGCGGACAATTTCCGCCCCGGCGTGACTTCCGTTGGTTGCGGCGGTGGTGCGGAGGCCTTGACTGCCAGTTCCACTTTCCCATCCGCTGCCAAGGACACGAGCGACCCGATGCCGCTGGCACGCGCTACCAGCCCCCGTCCAACAGCTTCATTCAGGGTGTTGATGAAGGCTTTCGGTGGCCACGGATTGCCTTTGGCCTTCTTCAGTTCGGCGTAGAGCTTCGCCACGGTTGTCTTCGGTTCGGCTTCCGTGCTCCACGCCTCCTTGAGTGCGCCCGGCAAAAGCTCGATCGCGTTGAGCGGCGGCGGACGGCGGAATACTTTTGCTGTCGCATCAAGCTGGAGTGCCGTTGGCTCGTCCTGCCACACACTGTCGTTTCCGAAAACCAGCCACAGATCTCCTGCCTTCACCGCTTGTGTGACCGCCTTGTGGACTTCCGCCACCGCCACCTGCGGGATCGCGCGGGCCTCGGGCGGATACCCCGGTTGCGTTACCTCTTGGAATGCGTGCTTGCCGTCGAACCACGAGCATAAGGTCGCTAGTTCGATTCCGGCGGGTTCGACGGGCCACAAGCCGGGCAGCGACTCCGGCAGCACCGCCCGTGCGCTCACGCTGTTCAGCACCGCCTTGCTCGGCAGCCATGCCTCGCCGTTCTTCTCCCAATCCGCCACGTCAATCTTGCATCGCCAGAACCATTGCTCCGACCCGTCGGGCCGCGTATGACGCAGCGCCAGTACGCCCCGTTGCACCGCGTCGGCAATCGTGTTCGTTACCGTCTGAGGGTTCAACAGCTTCGGTAGGTTAGGCCGTCGTGCGAACTGCTGGTAAAGCGCGCTGACTTGCACGCTGTCATCCGTCGCCGGCCACACGGCATACGGCCCGCCTGGCATGATCGTCTCCGCGTCAATCTTCTCCCTGAACAATCGTAGTTCCTTTTCTTGAAGCAAGGTGGGGAACAACGCTTGCGCGCCCATCGTAAATTTCTTCACATGCAATGCGCCCGTCTTGTCCACGTGCAACACCAGCTCGAAGGCGTTCTTCACCGCCGTCTCCGCCGCCTGTTTCGATTCGCGCTCACGCTTGTTTACCGCTTCCTTCACGTGCGACTCGTAATCCTTGAAATCCTTCGACTGCTTGATCTCCTGCCACGCGAGCCAGTCGGCAATCTGCTGTTCCGCCTGCTGCAAACCGCCCACGCTCGGGGTCACCACGAGCACGACGTTCTGGTAGGTCCGGTTGTCCGTGGATGATGAATGCGTTCGTAGGAATAACTCCGCCCCCGTGTGCGGCTTAGTTCCCGGCTGGCCCGCGTAATCCGCGCCCAGCACGATCAAACGAAACACGCCATCATCGTCCACGTCCGCCGGGGTGTTCGGCTGATTGTGGAATTTGATGCCCTCCTGGTCGCAGCCTTCTTTCAGCGGCCCGCATTTCTTCGCCAGCTCATCGAACTTGCCCTTGGCAAAACTCAGCGCCTTGATCTTGTAGCTGTGATGAACCTGATTGAGATTCGGCTTCGGCCCGAGTCGCCAATACTTCGGCACGTTCGTTGTCGGCTCGGTTGCGTCGGTTTCTTCCAGATACCACGACGACTTCGCCCATGCGATCAGTCCGTTATTCAGCACCGCCGGCAAATCGCACGTCGGCCCGACCAACCAGCGCAGGTCTGCCACTTCCGCTTGCTCGCCAATCGGCTGCGAGTAGATGAACGTCGCCACGCACGCCGCCTCCAGTTCGCGTCCCATCAAAGTACCCGCGTGCGCCTTCTGCGCGTCCACCACTCGCGGCAGTTCCGTTTTCAGATTTGCCGGCCACTGCGGATTGTGTTGCGGCTGGGAATCCTTCGCCACCTCCGCCAGCTTTTGCAATGCGGGGCTGAGATCGTCACTTCCCGGCGCGCTGAGGAACACTTGCGGACCAATCACCGGCGACGTGTCCCATTTCTCCGCGTCGCGCAACGCTGCCGCGAAGGTTTGCAGCACCCCGCGCGTGCGTTGAAACTGATTCAACTCCGTCCATTTGCCGAAAAACCGCGTTAGCAAATCCGGATGGAACGGATACGCATCCTTCAATTTTTCCTCCGCGTTCGGCAGTTTTGCCTGCGCCGGATCAATCGCCCTCATCTTATCCCAAAACGCCGTGACGTGTGGATGCCGGTCTGCCGGATTCTCCGGAAACTTCTCGAACATCCGTCGGCGTAACAGTTCCGCCAAGTCGCCTTTCTCCACCGGCGATTGCACCGACGCCTGCCGGTTCAACCCTTGATTGCACGCGTCGAGAATCCCTTTGCCGACTTCATCCTGCTTCGACGGTTCGGTCGCCAGCAGCGAAACCACCACGCACGACCGTTTCGACGCCTCCACCGCCTGCGCGAGCCGCTGGAAAAAATTCTTCAACCGGTCATTCCAGAATGGTCCGCGATCCTTGCTCACGCCCGACGGATCGGGCGATGCCGCGTCATGCGCCCACATCAAAAACTCGTCCACCAGAATCAATGCGCCCTTGCCGCTTTTCTCGACTTCGGCGAGCAGTTTGCTCCAAAGCGTGTCCGCCGGCGGCGTGTCGTAATCCGCTTCCTTTTCGTCGCGCCCGATGATTTCCAATCCCTTCTCGCCGAGGAGTTGCCACGCGATCAAATTCCACGGCATCCGGAACGAGCGCACCTTGCCGTCCGGCGATTTCGCTTCGCCGCCCTTCTTCCAGTCCACCTTGTCGAAAGACACCGCCGCCACCACCGCGTCCGGTGGATTCTCCAGTTTCGCTTCCGCGAGAATGTGCTGCACCGCCGTCGCCTTCATCGGCAGCTTCTTGCCGAGCGTGGTCAGATAATACAGCGCCGTCAGCGTGTGCGACTTCCCGCCGCCAAATGTCTGCGCCACGTTGATGATTGGCTCGCCGCCATCCTCGCCCGCCAGCCGCCGCAGTACGTCGCGGCAAAAGCGCCGCAGATTGGGCGTGGCATAGGTCGTTGAAAAGAACGCTTCCGGGTTGGTGTAATACTTCTCGCTGCCCGGCTCGAAAATGACGCGGTGCAAATCAATTGCGAAATCCGCCATCGTCAGCGTCTTCGTCTTGATCTCGTCCCGCAGGACGCACACGTCTTTCCACGGTTTCAGAACTTGTTTTGCCATAGGGTCACTTTCTTTCTTTCCGGTAACTCACCTTGCCACGCGTCGCCTCGTCAATCGCACTGAAGAACGGCGCTTCCTTCAAAACGCCGTTTTCCTCGACTTGCCGGCGTGTGAGTTTCAACTGTGTCGCCAGCGCTTCCACCAGTCGCCGCTCCGTCTCGTTGCCATCCTGCAACGCCAGTTCGCGGATCGCCTGCAACAGCGGCGGAAACGCCCGCTCGCTCGCCAGTCCCCAACTCTCGTAAAGCGATTGCACGTCGCCCGCCCGGTTTTGTTGAAACAGCGCCATCAATCGGTGCAACTTGTCCACCAGCGGCGATGCGAGGCCGCCCCGGCTCTCGCCCAAGTCATCGCTCTCGACTCGCTCCGACCAGTCCAACAACCGATACTCGCTGCCGCTGCTTTCCTCCGCCGTTTCTTCCGCTTCGTTTTGTTCGGCGTCTTTGCGCGGACGGCCCTTCTTGCCCGGCCCGGACTTGCCGCCTTGTTCGAGGATGTTCCAGACCACTTTCAATTCCGTTTCGTTCTTCCCGCACGCGTTCGCGTAGAGGATGCACGCCCCGGCGGGCGCAGGCTCGAGGCCGAAATACGCGCGGTGCAGCAGATAGTATTGGGTCACGGAATCCAGCGCCACGGTTTCGCCGCGCCCCTGCGTCTCGCGCTGGAGTTCGCGGAAGCCGGGCAATTCGCCGAGCGAAAACTGCAGCACCAACTTGCGCACTTCATCCAAGAACTCCCGCACCGTCATCATGCCGCCGCCGGTTTTTTTCACGAACGGATGCTCACTGTATGCCTGGAGCGCCGGGCCGAGCGCGGCCCAGATGAAGTCCGGCCCGCGAATGCCGAGGTCAAAATAGTATTGCAGGATGTTGATACCGCCGAGTTCGGGCCGGCGGTCGAAGAGAATCTGCTTCATCCGCTCCAGCACCAGTTCTTCCCATCCCGGCAACGCGGTGTTCGGACGCTTGCGGCACACAATCCAGACGGAACTTGAAAGTGCGGCAGATGCCTGGCCGCGGGAACGCGCCTCGCGTTCGGTTTGAATCGGCCAACTGGCCGTGACCTCCGCTCCGCCGCGAATGAGCGCACCGACCAGCGTCTCCCATGCATCCACGGACTTGTTGGCGAACACGATGACCAAACGGCCGGTATCCTTCATCCGCTCACAGGCACGTTGGAACGCCTTGGCCATGCCATCAGTGTAGTTGCGCTTGCTGGCTTCCCGGTCACCATCAAATCGCGATACATCGTCGATCAACTCACCGTCCGCCTGTTGGTGGTTCCATTTCGGCGACAGCGGATCGGCAAAAACGGTGTCCAACTCTGCGCTCGTTCCGGTAAGCGTCCGCCTCAGCCAGATGTAGAAGAAATCCATCAGGTCGGAATAGGGAATCGCGTCGTAGTAAGGCGGGTCGGTGACTACAGCGTCGAGTTTGGGAGCAGCAGAGTCCGGCAAGAGGGCCGATGCTCGAATGATGCGTGGGGCCAGCGGCGCTCCAGTTGTTGCTGTTGCCAGTTCCACATATTTGGCGACCAGTTCAAGTTGTCCTGGATAGCCACCCGAGACTTCGGCAGTGGTGACGCATTCGGCCATGTCCCAGCACATCGGGAGTGCGAAGCGAGCAAAAGTGTTGCGAATCTGATCGTAGTCGATAGTCCACGAACAAATCGCGCTACTCCTGTCCGCAAGACGGTCAAGGGTCATCGCGAGATAAGCACCCACAGGTTCAGCAAGTTCCGAATTCTGCGACTTCATCTGCGTTGTCGCCTCGCGGATGTGTTTCGCGAACACACCAAGCGCAAGGGTTTGGCGTGGAGTGAACATGTCACCCCATTTTTTAAAGCCATAAAGCTGAACACGCATTCCTAGCGCCCCGACCGGTGGCATCGGTTCATTCAGCAGTCCAAACGGAACCTCGCGCAACCCCTCTTCGAGGTCTTCAATCTCCACAACGGCGGCCTTGAATTCGATTGCGGTTGGCAGTCGGTAGGTCTTGAACGTCCCTTTCTTGTTCGGCTCCTGTTTCTCAATCACCACCGCCGTCATTTGCGTGGCAAGGAGACCCTGCTGTCCTTGGCGGCGAAGGTCGTCCATCGTGAGCGCTATTACTCCAGGCCGCCCGTTACACGGACTCCACACCCCGGCGCGGTTCATCGTCCCCTGGTTCAGGAAATTCTCCAAAGCCTCGGCAGTGACTTCCCATCGCTGGAGGAAGTCGTTTTCCTCAATCACTCGGTCCGGTTTCGCGAGGTCAGCCTCACGCGCCAGTTTGAAACTCACGCCAGATCCATCCACCATCGGCACAGGCAGCAGCGCAGCGCGTTTGCCCTTCTTCTTGCAGAGCCAAAAAGTTTTGAGCAGCGGAATGCGTCCGGTCGTTTGCGGGTCGCGGGCCGTTCGCGCCCACAGGTAGGCCACGGTCGGCTCTCCATCCACCGTCGGATAACGCGACGCCAATTCCTGCCGCGCGCGTTCCAGCACCCAGCGTCCCCACGCACGCACATGCCACGCCAGGTCCGCATCCGGCAGTGCGTTCAGTGCGTCCGGGGCGGTTGTAACCGCCTGGCCTTCTTGGAGAGGTTTTGCCGGATTGTCGAAGCTGTATTGCTTGTCGTCATTGAAGTGAGGTTTCTTGTCACCCTTCCGCTTCTTGATTTTGCCCGCGATGAAGTCCTCCATGAAGTCAGGCCACTCGCGCACAAAATCCGGCAGCGGCCATTTCTTCCCCGCGAACCGCTGCGGATAGTCCAGCGTGCATTTCTGGATGAACCACGCTACCGGATTCAGGTCCGCCGATGTGACCTCGCATCCCAGCCGCATCGCCTCCAGCGGAATCGCGCCGCCGCCCGCAAACGGATCGAGCACTTTGGGTGCGGTGCCGCCGTAGAATTGTTTAATGGCCGCGCGCAGCGTGTCCATCTCCGGTGCGTTCTCATTACCCCACACGAGCACACCACCTTCCACGAACTCTTTTTCCTCCGAAACGGTGTTGCCCTCGTCATCCTCGCTGGTGACGTTTTTCTTCACCACCGTCCCGCCGATGAGGTCGAGCAGTTCCTGCCGTTTCTGCGCGTCGCCCGGATCAGGCAGCAGCGTGCAGAGCAACGCCGCCCGGCACGCCGCCAGCGGCCGTCGCGCTGGCCAGATGTGCAGCGTCGAGATGTGCCCATGCCGCACATTCTTCTCATGCACGCTCGTCAGCGACGCCTGCTTCAGCGGAAACGCGACTTCGATTAAACGGGGTTTGTCGGTCATTGGAATTTAGATTTCACCTTCCTCGAGCAAACGCCCATAAATTTTCAGCCGATCTTCGAGCACCTTCTTGTTCGGCAACTTGGTCAGATATTCGGATACCTGCATCTTGTGCGGCCCGTGCGCCAGCAGCAGTTCGACGTGTTGCCGTTTCTTCGACGTGCAGAGGATCAGGCCCACCGGCTCGTTTTCACCGGAGCGCCACTCATGCCGCTTAAGCCACGACAGGTAAAGGTCCATCTGGCCCTTGTCCGCCGCGATGAACGGCCCAATCTTCAAGTCCACTGCCACCAGGCATCGCAGTCCGCGGTGATAGAACAGCAGGTCCAGGAAGTAGTCCTCATCGTCTATCCGCATCGGGTATTGGCGCCGGATGAAACAAAAATCACTGCCCAGTTCGGTGAGGAACTGCTGGAGGTTGCTGACGATGGCTGCTTCGAGGTCTCTCTCCGAATACGCCCCGGTCAGCCCAAGGAAATCCAGCAGATACGGGTCCTTGAACGCTTCGCGGTAGTGCGCAACCTCCGGCGGCCCCTTCTGCTTCTCTAGCTTGACCAGCGCGCGCGTGTCGCTCGACAAGGCCACTCGCTCAAACAAGGCTCCGGCGATCTGCCGCTGTAGCTCCCGCTTGGACCACCGTTGGTCGCAGGCTTGCTCGAAGTAAAACCGCCGCTGCCGGACATCCCCGACACCCAGGAGAATCCGGTAGTGCGTCCAGCCCAAGTGGTAGTGTTTGGTGAAATCCACCAGGAGGCGTTCGCCGGAGTCGGCAGCCACTGATGCCAGAGAAAGGGATTTGCCAGCCGCTGGCTGGCAATTCGATGGCAATTCCACAGCCACCGGCTGTGGAATTACAACCGTCCCCGAATTCACAGCCGTTGGCTGTGGAATCTCAAAACCCTCGAAGAACCGCCGCATATCCCAAAGATTGCTGATCGAAAACCCCCGCCCATACTCGCGGGTCAACCGTGCCGCCAGCCCCTCCAGCAATCGCTCGCCATACCCGCCCCGCTTTGCGCCCTGCTGAATGTCCCGGGTCAGCAACCCGCCCACCCTCCAATACAGCGTCACCATCGCCAGGTTGGCCGCCGTCACCGCCCGGTGCCGCGCCTCCTCGATCAAGGAACGTATCTCCGGCAGCATCGCTTCCACCGCCTTGGTGACTCCCGCTTCGGCTGTTTTGATTGGTTTCATTCGTGTGATTTGTGTGATCCGCGGGCCGCTCATTCCGGTTCCGCCTCCTTGATGATGTCGCCGATGTTCAATGTAAAGCTCTGCCGCGTCCTGAAAGCGAGCCGCACGGGGTCTTGCACCCGGAACAGGCGCGGCTCGGTCGCGCAGTCGGTGACGACGTAGAGCCAATACTTGTCCCGCACGTTGGCAGCGGTGGGCCACTCGTTTTCGGTCAGATGCACCTGGCCGCGTCCCGCCCGGCCCTTGACCTCGATGACAATCTTCTCGCTGTTCGCCCGATGGCTTTCCAGATCGTAGCCACGCGCCAGATGGGGCGAGGACACGTTGAACACCTTCGCCTTGTGTCGGTCCACTTCGTAGTTGATTGCCACACGCATCGCGATGGCCTCGATGTTCTTATCGTAGCTTTCGAGTGCTTCCGGGCTTTGGTCGGGAATCACCAGCGCAACGGCGATGCGTTCCAGCGTGATGATGTCCAACAGGTCGCCGCGCCGTTGCTCGTAAAGCAATGCCTCGGCTTTATCCTGTTCGATGCGGCTTTGCTCGCGCTTCACCAGATCAAGTTGTGTGGTTGCTTGCTCGTCGCCATCCCGCACGCGACGCGCAAATTCCACCCGCCGTTCCGCCATTTCACCAGCCGAGAAATCAAACCCGCGTTGCAAGTCCTCCAGCCGCGCCAGCGATTCGGCGCGAACCCCCGTGCGGGCCTGTTGCAAAAAGGTTGTCTCCGCCAGCATCCGGGCGTGCGTGTCGGCGCGGTGGACTTGATCCAGCGGAGATTGCAGCAGCGCGCCCGCTTTCCACGCGAGGGAGGGCGGCGCACCCACCAGCGCAATCAGATGATTCGGGGCGCAGGCAGTGAACTCGCCAGCGTTGTCCCAGCGCAAGCCCATCAGGCGGCGTTCCAACAGACGCGGTTTCGCACCGCCACCGCGCAACGACCGTTCGCCCAACTGGCAGACATACAACGCGGCGTAGTAGGGCTGCTCCGCCGTGGGATCGAGAAAGAATCCGCCGCGCCGCGCGTCGTTGCCAAACCGCCGGATGGTTTCATCGCAGAACGCATTGAACAAAGGCTCGCCAGGACGCAGGAACGCAATCGGCGCGGCATCACTTCCCGCCGAACCGTCCCGCCGCACGGAAATGTAAGGCGGCAATCCGCCGCGCCACTGGCTCGCAAGCGGTTCAATCCAGTTCGAGCCGGAAGTCCGGTTCAGCCGGGCACGCTGGTTCATATCGCCATCAATTTCAAATCCCAGCCGGGGTAAAACTTTCTCGGCAAAATTCTGGACGTAGGCCGGCAGCAGTTGGTTGAACCGTTCGACTTCAATCTCGGCGTTCAATTGGCCCAGCCGCTTGGCGACATCGCCGAAGGAGGAAGCCTGCTTGCGTTGTTCCTCGACTGACGCCCGCAACCGTTGCGTCGCAAACATGGAATCTAGCCGCTTCTGCGCGGGATAGGGCGACGTTTCAAACAACGACTCGCGCAGCAAGTCGCGGATGGACACTTCTTGAAGTTGCTGGCCGATGACGTCAAAAACTTTGTCCGTGCAAAGTTCGCGCCGTGCCTCGTCCAATTTCGTCAGCAGGGTCGCCAGTACGTCGCCTTCGCGCGTTTTGTCGGCGATGAAGTTGAAGATGCGAACTTCATCGTGGCGCTGACCGAACCGGTGCAACCGGCCCATGCGCTGTTCCAGCCGCGCTGGATTCCACGGCACATCGAAATTCACCATCAGCCACGCGAACTGCAAATTGATGCCTTCACCAGCGGCATCCGTCGCCAGCATGATGCGTGCGCTCGGCGCGTCCGGATTCGTCAGGTTTTGCCGACGACGCTCCGCGGGCGGCATGAAGAAAATCCGCTGGCGCTCTCGCTCTTCCACATCCATGCCGCCGTGGATCGCTGCAATCTGTCCGGTGTAACCGAGCGCTTCAAACCGTTGCTGCAAATGTTCGAGCGTGTCCCGATGCTCCGTGAAAATCAGCAACCTCTCGTGTTGAAATTCCGCCGCGTCCACAAGCTCGCGCAGCTTCAGAAACTTCGTCTCACATTGCGCGCCAAGAATGTCTTCCCCTTGCTTGATAATTTCATCCAGATACCGCAATTCCACTCCACGCTGCTTCTCCGCTTGCGGTTGTGCCAGTGCCAGCGCTTGTTCCTCGATGCGCTCCTGACTTTCCGCGCCCGTCTCGGTCGGTTCGGAGTCATCGGCGGTGGTGGTGTCAAATTGTTCTAGCAGGCGCTCCGCGCTTGGCAGACCCTCGACGGTCGTCGCATCCGTGATGCGTTTCCGCCGCCGTTCGAGCGATTGCACCATCGCGTAGGTCGAGCTTGCCAGCCGACGTTGCAACACCGCCACCACCATCGCCGCCGCATTGCGGTTCAATGACCGGTTGTTCTCAAAACTCCAGCGTAGATAATCGGACGACTGGTCGTAAAAAGCGCGCTCTTGGGGCGAAAGGTCAAACTTGACCGTCTGGCAGAGTCGCGGCTTGTAGATGGGTTGCGAATGGTAATCCACCATCTCTTCCTTCAGGCGACGGATGAAATACTTCCGGCGCTTTTCCTGCCCCATCTGGCCCAGCGCATCCATCGTCGAGAACACGTTTGAGTCCAGCAGCCGCCACAGCGCGAAATACGGGAACTGTTTTCCCATGTGCGGCGTCGCCGTCAGCAGCAGAAGATGCGTGGACTTCGCCAGCGTTTCCGCCAACCGGTAGCGTCGCGTCTTGGTGTCGTGACGGCGACCATCCGACCATGACAACTTGTGCGCCTCGTCAAACACCACCAAATCAAACCGCCCGTCCGTCAGGTTTTGCAGCCGTTCGCGGATTGCTTCCGTTGCCGCCGTGTCCACGCTGATGATGAACAGCCCTTGCTCGTTTGACAGAGGATCGCCATTTTGAAAGTCTTGGCTGCGCACAATCCGAAAATCCAGGTCGAAGAAATTCCGCAACTCGCGTTGCCAGTTCCACGTCAGCCCGGCGGGGCAGCAGATGATCACGCGACGCAACCGGCCACGGTTGATCATTTCCCGGATGTAGAGTCCGGTCATCACGGTCTTACCCGCACCCGCGTCGTCGGCCAGCAAAAATCGCAAGGGATTTTGCGGCAGCATGTGTTCGTAAACAGCCACGCGCTGATGTGGCAGGGGGACGACACGGGAAAGTTCCAGTCCAAATGCCTTGTTGAATTGATGGCCATTGCGCAACCGGTGCGCGTCCACCACCAGCTTGATGGCTTCCGGGTCGCCTTCAAAATTCAGTGTGGCCGGGATGGCGTCGTGGATTTCGTAGCCGAGGACGGTCTGCGCTTGCTTGGTTGCCGCCAGCTCTTGGATTCGATCCACCCGGTCGCCTTGCGGTGTGGCCTTGCCATTCTCCCAGCGGTTTACCGTCGTGAAGGAGACACCCAGCGCCCTCGCAAACTCCACCTGCGAGAGCCCGAGTCCGCTCCGGATATTCTTGATCTCTTCACCCGTCACGTTCGAGACTTTTACATGAGTGTATTAAAATGTCAATATGCAATATAGCGAACGCCATATCATCCAAATAACCGATGAGAAATGTGATACTCTCCGAAGAATATGGTGTCTGTCGTCGGAATGCTCTACAAACTCGCGAATCTTACGCGCCACCACTGCATGGACGACCAATCACGAGTTGATGCCTACCTCGAAGCCTTCAAACATTATCAGGAGGTTCAGGATGACTATGATAACCCGGTATTTCTGAAACAATTACGGGCGCAAGCCATGGTTTTGGAAAGATGCTTTCAAAGCCTGCTCCAAGCGGCGGGGTCGGAACAGCCTGCCGTATGGCACGCCATCGGCACCGCCTACAACATCGGTAGAGGGACTAAACGCGACAAAGCCGAGGCAATGCGCTGGTTTCAGCGGGCTGCCGAAGCGGGCTTCGCCCCCGCGATGCTCAACTTGGGGCTCTGCCTGCATTTACCCGCACCGGCCTTGGACCAAGCCGCAGCGATTTACTGGTTTCACAAAGCCGCCGAAAAAGGTCTCGCCGGTGGCATGGTTTGGCTCGGCTTCGCTTATCGTGAAGGCTCCGGCGTGCCGTGTGACCACAAGGAAGCCGTGCAATGGTTCATCAAGGCGGTGGAGGCTGGCGACAGCCATTCACTGATCCATGTCGGCCGCATGTATGCCCGATACCTCTCGTCCCCGGCGCAAGCCGTGCCTTGGTTTCTCCGGGCTGCGCAAGCCGTGCATGGTGACAGTTTTCTGGAACTCGCCAGGCTCTACGAAAACCGGGAATTGGAGGTCTATAATCCCACCGAGGCCCATAAATGGTTTCGCGTGGCCGTCGAATATTCGGAAGGCCGTGCCGTGAGTGCCCTGTTCGCGCTCGCCCGTCAGCACCTCGACGGACTGGGAGCCCCGTGCGACGTGGAGATGGCGAAGTTTTGGCTGCGCCGGGTATTGTTGGTTTCCCCGGAGAAATACCCGTCCCACCGCGAGGCCACCAAGTTGTTGAAGAAACTTGAAGGCCAGTTCTTATGACCGCCAAGCTGAAGAAACGCCCCCCGTCGCGCCGCAAGATCACCCAAGCGGTCGCCTTACGTCGCGCCGAGCGCCATGTCATCAACCGCCTGTTCAAGGGCGCGAAGGTGGCGGACGGATCAAAGGTTCGTTTGGGGTTTTACCCAGGCGGCAATTGGAAGTCCGGCGAGGTCTGGATCGTTTACAAAAATCCCGATGACCAGATGGCATTGAAATCCTCCAACATCATCGTCATCTCCAAGCGCTCCGGCCGTGTCCTTTACGAAGGCCCAGCCGGCGACGAAGGCTAAACCACACGGCTTCATCCGCGACCGCCTCGCCCGCTAAAAACAACAAGCCACGTTCACACTCCCTCCGCCGCCGCAATCCCTTCAAATTCCGTCAGCAGGTCGGCGTGGTGATCCCGCAGATGCCGGAGCACGCGGTTGTTCTCCAGTAGTCGCTTGATATAGCCACGCGCCAGCGTCAGGCTCATCATGTTCTCGGTGTAGTTCGCTTCGATGGCCTTGAAATCATTCTCCAACGATTCCATCTCGCGCTCCATCCGTGCCAGTTCTTCCGCCGTCAAACCTGCTTTCTTCTTCTCCTCTTGCGGCGACACCATTTGATCTCGCGGCGTCGCCAACACCAGCGCCTCCGCATACGATTTCGTAAAGTTGTTCGCTGATACCAATACTTCCGCAATTTCAATCTGCCGCAGACCAGAAACCTTTCTCAGCAGCCGGATTGCATCGGCCGTCATCTGCTTGTCTTTCAGTAATTCCGCCGCCTCAGGATTGATGCCGTCCAGCAGGTTGATCAGGGCCGATAC